>NZ_JBVIRY010000004.1:0-414119 GCF_055575795.1 Kitasatospora sp. NPDC034023 | reverse complement strand
TCCTCGACGAGTTCGGAGAGTACGGCGGCCTGGCGGGCGAGGTCGTCGATCTCGCCGGTGACGGTGGAGGCCACCGTGGTGGTGGTGCCGTGTTCCAGGTGGGTCCGGGCGGCGGTCAAGGCTTCCTCGGCGATGCCGGAGGCGTAGGAGGCGCCGCCGCCGCCGTGGACGTGCAGGTCGACGAAGCCGGGCACGACGGTGTGTCCGGTCAGGTCGAGGTCACCGGGCTCGGGCTCGCCGCTCGCGATGGCCGCGATGCGGTCGCCCTCGACGGCCAGCCGGTCGCCCTCGACGACGCCGCCGGGCAGGACCAGGCGGGCGCCGGCCAGGGCAGTACGGTCACGGTCCGCGGTGGTCACGCGGTCACCTCCATGGAGAGCAGCAGATCCCAGGCGAGCAGGCCCGCGCCCAGGGACGCGGCGGTGTCTTTGAGCATGGCGGGTACGACCTTCGGGGGCATCTGGAAGGTCAGGCGCTCGGTGACCGCCGTGCGCAGCGGACCGAAGAGGGTGTCGCCGGCCTCGGCCAGCCCGCCGCCGACGATCACCGTGGACGGGTCGAGCAGGCTCTGGGCGAGGACGATGCCGTCCGCCAGGGCGTCGACGGCCCGCTGCCAGACTGCGCGGGCGCGGTCGTCCCCGGCGTCCACCGCGGCGGCGCAGGATGCCGCGTCGGCGTCGGGGTCGCCGCTGGCCTCGGCCCAGGCGCGGGAGACGGCGGAGGCGGAGGCCAGCGTCTCCAGGCAGCCGCGGGCGCCGCAGCCGCACTGCGGTCCGCCCGGGCGGACCACGACGTGGCCGATCTCGCCGCCGTAGCCGTGTGCGCCCGCCTCGATCCGGCCGCCGATGCCGATGGCGCCGGCGATGCCGGTGCCGAGGGCGATGAACAGGAAGCGGTCGACGCCCCGGCCGGCGCCGATCCGGCCCTCGGCCAGGCCGCCCGAACGCACGTCGTGGCCGAGGGCCACCGGCATCGCGGTGCCGTCGGGGCCGGCCAGGCGCTCGCCGAGGAGTCCCCGCAGGGGCAGGTCCCGCCAGCCGAGGTTGGCGGAGAAGACCGCGATCCCGTTCTTCTCGTCGATCGTGCCCGGGACGGCCACGCCGGCCGCGAGCGGGGCGACGCCGAAGCGGCTGCGCCCCTCGGCCGCCAGGTCGGTGGCGAAGTCGAGGATGGCGGCGACGACGGCGTCCGTGCCGTGCTCCCGCCCGGTCGGTCGGCGTGCCTCGAACAGCACGGAGCCGTCCTGGGCGAGCAGCGCGGCCTTCATGCCGGTGCCGCCTACATCGAGTGCGATGACGTGCTTCACGGAGGACAGTTTCCCTTGGTGGGTAGAAGAGGTCTAGTCCAGTTGTCGGATTGGTCTGGTCCATACTGGGTGAGCTTTGTCGCAGCCGTGGGGGTCTGCGGGGCTTTGGGCGGGGCGTACGAGGGGTGTCCGGACGGTTGTCCGGGGGTGAATCGGGCGCTGGTGTTGCGCATCGTGCAACGACTCCGGGCACTTCGGTAACTACTGGTGCGGGGCGGCCCAGTGGTGTGGACCAGTGGTCGGCGGGTTTGGCAGTGTGGCGCCTCCCCCCTGCCGGATTCCCTCGTTCCGGCGGCAGTTCTTCCCCTAAGGCGGTACCCGCGTTGAACAGGCGCGTCCACGTTCCCACCCGTGTGCTCGGCAGTGTGCTGGCCGGAGCCCTGGCACTCACCGCGGTCGGCGCGTGCAGCGGGCAGGACCAGGGGACCGTCACCCTCAAGCTGGTCGCCGCGGACTACGGGGAGAGCCAGGAGACCAACTCCAAGCACTACTGGGACGGGGTCGCCAAGGCCTTCGAGGCCGCCAACCCCGGGATCAAGGTCAGTGTCGAGGTCGACAGCTGGACCGAGATCGGCAAGAAGGTCGAGGACATGATCGCGGCCGGGAAGTCGCCGGACCTGCTGCAGACCGGCGGCTTCGCCGACCAGGTCGCGGCGGGTCGGCTGTACCCGGCGTCCGACGTGCTCTCGATGGACACCCAGGTCGACCTCCTGGACACCTTCGCGCACGCCGGGCAGGTGCTCGGAATCCAGTACGGGATCCCGTTCGTGTCCTCGTCGCGGGTGCTCTTCTACAACAAGGCGATGTTCCGGCAGGCGGGGATCGCGCAGCCGCCCGCCACCTGGAGCGAGCTGAAGCAGGACGCGGAGAAGATCAAGGCCAAGGTGCCGGGGGTGACCCCGTACGGGCTTCCGCTGGGGCCGGAGGAGGCGCCGGCGGAGTCCATGCTGTGGACGCTGAGCGGTGGCGGGAGCATCTCCGACGACGTGGGCAACTACACCATCGACAGCGCCCAGAACCAGGCGACGTTCGGCTGGCTGAAGAGCAACCTGGTGAGCACCGGGCTGACGTACCCGGACCCGGGGAAGATGAACCGCACCCCGGTGTTCCAGGACTTCGCGGCCGGGAAGGTCGCGATGCTGAACGGGCATCCGACGCTGCTGCGGATGGCGACCACCGGGAACATCGAGTTCGGGACGGCGCCGATCCCGAAGAAGGACGGCGTGGGGCGGACCGGGAGCCTCGGGGTCGCGGACTGGATGATGGCGTTCAAGGCGAACGGGCACAAGAACGAGATCAAGAAGTTCCTGTCGTTCGTCTACACCAAGGACAACCAGCTGAAGTTCGACGAGCAGTACAACCTGCTGCCGGTCACCCAGGACGCCTTCGACCAGATGTCGACGGACCCGAAGCACACGGACCTCAAGCAGTTCGCGGTCGGGCTGACCAACGCGAGCTTCTACCCGTTCGGGGACCCGGCGTGGGGCGAGGTCAGCAACCGGATCAAGGCGGGGATCGGGCAGGCAGCGACGGGGGACCCGAAGGTGGTGCTCGGGGGGCTGCAGGACGCGGCGGCGCAGGAGGCGGCGCGGGTCCGCAAGTAGTCCGTACGGCGGGCCCGGTCCCGGGGGTTCCCGGGCCGGGCCTCGACGTGTCTTCATGCAGAAGAGTCGCTCAGGGGAGCGTGATCGCGTAGGCCTTGCGGAGGGTCTCGTGGACCGTCCACGTGGTGCGGTCGCCCTCCCGCAGGACCGCGCAGTCGCCGGGGCCGACCTCCAGGGTCGGGCCGCCCTCGATCTCGATGGTGGCCCGGCCGCTGAGCACCACGAACATCTCGTCGGCCTCGACGTCGGTGACCACGCCGGGGGTGATCTGCCAGATGCCGCGCAGCTGACGGCCGTCGGCGGACTCGGCGAGGACCTTGCCGGTGACCTCGGGAGCGCCGGAGACGATCTGGGACGGGTCGAGCGGGTCGGGTTCGAGGTCGGCGGCGGGGATGTGCAGGGCGAAGCTGGGCGTGGTCATGGGGCGACGTTAGCGGCGGCGGGGGAGCGGTGGGGCGAGCAGTGTGTGTCGGGGTCGCGCGGGAGAATGACACTCCGTAGTGGCGGGCGCAGGGGTGTGGAGGTGGGTGCGGTGGGCGAGCTGAGTGTGCGGGACCGGGCGGTGCTGGCGCTGGAGGGGCGGCAGTGGCGGACGGCGGGCGCCAAGGAGCGGGCGATCCGCGAGGAGCTGGGCCTCTCCTCCACGCGGTACTACCAACTGCTGAACGCGCTGCTGGACCGGGAGGAGGCGCTGGCGCACGCACCGGTGCTGGTGAACCGGCTGCGGCGGGTGCGGGCCGCCCGGAGGGAGGCCCGCTGAGCCGGGCGTTCCGCGCCGGGGCCGGGGGTATGTGCCCCGGTATGGGATTCGGTTCGGGATTCGAAGAGACGTGGGCGCCGGGCACCGAGGCCGGACGGGAGGGCGTGCGGGCGATCCTGCGGGCGCCCCGGGAGGCGGTGATCGGGCTGGACTTCGACGGGACGCTGGCGCCGATCGTCGCGGACCCGAGCCGGGCCAGGGCGCACCCGGGCGTGGCGGGGGCGCTGCGGGTGCTGGCGTCGTCGGTGCGGTCCGTGGTGGTGGTGACGGGTCGGCCGGCGCTGTTGGCGGTGGAGTACGGCGGGCTGGCCGGGGTGCCGGGGCTCGTGGTGCTGGGGCATTACGGGGCCGAGCGGTGGGAGGACGGCGAGGTGACGGCGCCGGAGGTGCACCCGGGAGTGGCGGGGGTGCGGGAGGCGTTGCCGGGCGTGCTGGCGCGGGCCGGGGCGCCGGCGGGGACGGGCGTGGAGGACAAGGGGCGCTCGGTGGCGGTGCACACGCGGCGGACGGCGGCGCCCGAGGAGGCGCTGGAGCTGCTGCGTGCGCCGGTGGGGGAGCTGGCGGCCGAGTACGGACTGGTGGTGGAGCCCGGGCGGCTGGTGCTGGAGCTGCGGCCGCCGGGGGTGGACAAGGGGGCGGCGCTGACCGGGTTCCTGCGGGAGCGGGGGGCCCGTTCGGTGCTGTACGCGGGGGACGACCTGGGGGACGTGGCGGCCTTCGCGGCGGTGGAGAAGCTGCGGGGCGAGGGCGTGGCCGGGCTGCTGGTGTGCAGCGGGGCGGTGGGGGACGCGCCGGTGCGCGAACTCGCCGACCGGGCGGACCTGGTGGTCCCGGGCCCGGCCGGCGTGGTGGAGCTGTTGGGGGCGCTGGGCGAGGCCCTCACTGGGACTTGAGCGGGGCCAGCGCGTTGAGCTGGTCGAGGAACCACTGCTGCGGGGGGAGCGCGGTGGCCGCCGCCGCGAGGCGCTTGGTGCGGTCGGCGCGCTCCTCCTCGGGCATGGTGAGGGCGGTGTGCAGGGCGTCGGCGGTGGCGATGACGTCGTACGGGTTGACCGTCAGGGCGTCGTCGGCGAGCTCCGCGTGGGCGCCCGCCTCCCGGGAGAGGACCAGGGCACAGCCGCGGTCGGAGACCACCGGGACTTCCTTGGCCACCAGGTTCATGCCGTCCCGGATGGGGTTGACCAGGGCCACGTCGGCCAGACGGTAGGCGGCGAGGGAACGCGGGAAGTCGTCGTTGACGTGCAGGATCAGCGGCTGCCAGGTGGGGGTGGCGAACTCGTCGTTGATCTCTTCCGCGAGGTCCTGGACGGCGGCCGTGTAGTTCCGGTACTCGGCCAGGTCGGTCCGGGACGGGTAGGCGAACGCGATGTGGACCACCCGGTCGTGCCACTCGGGGCGGGTGCGGAGCAGGTGCCGGTAGGCCTGGAAGCCGCGGACGATGTTCTTGCTCAGCTCGGTGCGGTCGACCCGGACGATGGTGCGGCGGTCGCCGACGGCTTCGCGCAGGGCGGCGAGGCGTTCGTCGACGTCGGGGCGGTGCGAGCGTTCGCGCAGGAAGTCGGCGTCGGCGCCGAGGGCGTGCACGCCGAGGCGGGTGGTGCGGCCGTCGAGGGTGACGGTGAGTGCCTCGTGGTCGACGGTGGCATCGAGGAGGTCCGCGCAGCAGGCGGCGAAGGCGCGGGCCCAGCGCTCGGTGAGGAAGCCGGCCCGGTCGGCGCCCAGGATGCCGGTGAGGACGGCGCGGGCGACGTCGTCCGGGAGCAGCCGGTAGTACTCGGGTGGGGCCCAGGGGGTGTGCGAGAAGTGGCCGATCCGCAGGTCGGGGCGGGCTGCGCGGAGCAGGGCCGGGGTGAGGGAGAGGTGGTAGTCCTGGACCAGGACCGCGGCGTTCGGGGCGGCTTCGGCGGCCAGGGCCTCGGCGAAGGCGGCGTTGTAGGCCCGGTAGGCGGCCCATTCGGTGCGGAAGGCGGCGTCGAAGGAGGGCGCGGTGGGGGTCGCGTAGAGCAGGTGGTGGACGAACCAGAGGGTGGAGTTGGCGACGCCGTTGTAGGCGCGGGCGAAAGTCTCGGGGTCGATGGCCAGCATCCGGACGGCCTGCCCGCCGACGTCGTGGCCGGCCAGGTCGAGGCGGCCGCGGGGGGCTTGCTCGGCGGCTCTGCGGTCCGCCTCCCCCAGGGCGGCGCAGACCCAGACCGCGTTCGGGTCGTCGATCGCGGAGAGGCCGGAGACCAGGCCCCCGCCGCCGCGCCGCAGGGTCAGCGTGCCGTCGTCGGCGGTGCTGAACGACACCGGTCCCCGGTTGGATGCCACCAGGACGGGGGCGGTGCCGGTCGCACTCGAACGTTCGGTCGTGAGATCGCCCATGGTTGGCATGTTGCCGTGGGTCAGGCGCGGCAAACCCGGGGCCCGTCCTCAGTTCACCCGGGGCCGCCCTCGGTCAGTGGCGGATCGCGTATTCGGGGACGGTGTGCATCGGGGGGCGCTCCAGGGCGGTCACCGGGTGGGTGTGGGCGGTGAAGGCGCGGGTCTGCGGGTCGCGGGTGAACTGGGTGAGCTGCGGGAGGAGGAGGTCGGCGGAGGCCTTGAGCCGGTGGGCGCGGTCGAGGCGTTCGAGGGCGGTGCGGTAGATGGTGGCGGCCATCCGGCCGAGGGCCTGGCCGTCCTGGTGGCGGTGGTGCCGGACGCCGACGTCCACCTGGGCCAGGGCGTCCAGGCCGACCAGCTCCAACGCGTCGACCAGCAGGCCGAGTTCGACGCCGTAACCGGTGGGGAAGGGCAGTCGTTCGAGCAGTGAGCGGCGGGCCGCGTACTCGCCGCCGAGGGGCTGGACGAAACCGGCGAGTTCCGGCCAGTGGAGGTTGAGCAGGGGGCGGGCGACGAGTTCGGTGACGCGGCCGCCGCCGGCCGGGACGACGGCACCGGATTCCGTCTCGAGAGGACGGTCGTACATGGCCTTGACCAGTTGGATGGACTCGTCGGTCAGCAGGGGGCCGACGATGCCGGAGACGAAGGCCGGATCGAACTCGCGCAGGTCGGCGTCCACGAAGCAGACGATGTCGCCGCGGGTGACCAGCAGCGAGCGCCAGAGCACCTCGCCCTTGCCGGCGGCGGCGGGCAGCCGGGGCAGGATGGCGTCGCGGTGCTCGACCCGGGCGCCGGCCTCGGCGGCGACGGCGGCGGTGGCGTCGGAGGAGCCGGAGTCGACCACGACGAGTTCGTCGACGAGCGGGAGGCGTTCCATCAGCTCGCGGCGGACGGTGCGGACGATGTCGCCGACGGTGGCCTCCTCGTCCAGGGCGGGGAGGACGACGCTGACCGTGCGCCCGGTGCGTTCCTTGGCCGCGAGGAGGGTGCGCACCGGCCGGTCGGCCGCGCTCCAGGAGCGGCGGCGCAGCCAGGACGCCGCCTGCGGAAGCAGCTCGGGAGTCGGTTCGGCGGGCACGGAAGTCTCCTCGGCGGGTGGGGTGGGACGGCTCATCTCGCGTGGCGGACGGTCCCGTTCAGGATTGACGCCTTCGGATACAGTCTTCGTACAGCGGCCGGACCTTCGCACGCCGGGGTCGCCGCTGAGTACCACCACAATTTCACAAGCTCATCCAGAGGGACTGAGGGAACGGCCCGTTGACGTCCCGGCAACCTTCTCGCGCGGCTGTTCTCGACAGGCCCCGGCGGGACAGGTGCCAATTCCGGCCTGTGGCGCGTCCGCGCCGCGGGGAAGATGAGGAGAGAGGCCTCGCCATCATGGCTATCGACACTGTCGCACCTGTTTCCGTGGACCTCGGCCCCGCCGTCGCGCTGTCCTGTCGGGAGTGCGGCACCCGATTCCCGCTCGGTCCCGACTTCGCGTGCCTGGAGTGCTTCGGCCCGCTGGAGATCGCCTACGAATTCGGCAGCGAGGGCGCCGAGGAGCTGCGCAAGCGGATCGAGGCCGGTCCGGCCTCCGTCTGGCGCTACGCGCCGCTGCTGCCGGTGCCGGCCGACGTGGCTTCCAAGCCCAACCTGAACCCGGGCTGGACCCCGCTGGTGAAGGCGGACAACCTGGGCCGGGAGCTCGGCTTCACCGCCCAGCTGCACATCAAGGACGACTCCGGGAACCCGACCCACTCCTTCAAGGACCGCGTGGTGGCCTGCGCCATCGAGGCCGCGCGGGCGTTCGGCTACACGACGCTGTCCTGCTCCTCCACCGGCAACCTGGCCGGCGCGGTGGGCGCGGCGGCCGCCCGGGCCGGGTTCCGGTCCTGCGTGTTCATCCCGCACGACCTGGAGCAGGGCAAGGTCGTCATGGCCGGGGTGTACGGCGGCGAGCTGGTCGGCATCGAGGGCAACTACGACGACGTGAACCGCTTCTGCTCGGAGCTGATCGGCGACCCGGCCGGCGAGGGCTGGGGCTTCGTCAACGTCAACCTGCGGCCGTACTACGGCGAGGGCTCCAAGACGCTGGCGTACGAGATCTGCGAGCAGCTCGGCTGGCGGCTGCCGGAGCAGATCGTGATCCCGATCGCCTCGGGATCGCAGCTGACGAAGATCGACAAGGGGCTGCAGGAGCTGATCAAGCTCGGCCTGGTCGAGGACCGGCCGTACCGGATCTTCGGCGCCCAGGCGGAGGGCTGCTCGCCGGTGTCGGCCGCCTTCAAGGCCGGCCGGGACGTGATCAAGCCGGTCAAGCCGGACACCATCGCCAAGTCGCTGGCGATCGGCAACCCGGCCGACGGCCCGTACGTGCTGGACATCGCCCGCCGGACGGGCGGGGCGGTGGAGGACGTCACGGACGCCGAGGTCGTGGCGGCGATCCGGCTGCTGGCGCGGACCGAGGGAATCTTCGCCGAGACCGCGGGCGGGGTGACCGTCGGCGTGCTGAAGAAGCTGGTCGAGACCGGACGGCTGGATCCGGCCAAGGAGACCGTCGCGATCAACACCGGCGACGGCCTGAAGACCCTGGACGCCGTCTCCGACGCCGGGATGACCGCCGTCATCCGCCCGACGCTGGACTCCTTCCGCGCCGCCGGCCTCGTGTCCGCCTGAACCACCTCCGCCCCCGTGAGGCCCCACCCGCAAGGAGAGCCATGAGCGCCAACGTCCGCATCCCCACCATCCTGCGCACCTACACCGGCGGCGCCGCCGAGGTGACCGCCGAGGGCGTCACCCTGGCCGAGGTCATCGCCGACCTGGAGCAGAACCACGCGGGCATCTCCGCCCGCATCCTGGACGACGCCGGCAAGCTGCGCCGTTTCGTCAACGTCTACGTGAACGACGACGACGTGCGCTTCGCCGAGGGCCTGGCGACCGAGATCAAGGACGGCGCCAGCGTCTCGATCATCCCAGCGGTGGCCGGCGGCTGCTGAGCCGTGACGCCGGCTATTCGGCCGCCCGCCCGTACGGAATTCCGCTTTCCGTATGCGCGGGCGGCCGGTTGCATTCCGGCTGGAATATTTTCGAGTCGAGTCGGAGTAGAGTGTCGCTCGGCTGGGAACAGGGGTTCCCTTGCGGCCACCCGCGGTGTTCCGCCGGGGCGGCGTCCGGCCGGTGAGACCGGCTCGTGAAACATGTCAGGCGGATGTCAGAATTGCCGCGGGCATTTGGGTAATTCGTCCGCTATGTCCGGCGTTAAATGCCGAGATCTTCCCGATTCAGCCCGTGCTGTCCCTTGACGCTTCAGCGGAATTACCGGCGGCTGACCCTGTTGCAGAGGGCGTCGGTCCGGATACATTCAGCGGCGGTCGACGCAATCACCCGCTCACCGGAGGCCGTTGGGCGTCCCGTGCGGAGGGTTGCGGCGTGCACGGCTGCGCCCAGGGGGGGTTCCCCGGGCCGGCCTTCAAACCAATCCGGGCCCGCGACCTGCGGGCACGTGAAGGGCCAGCACAGCACTAGGGGAGTTCGGAATGGCTCAGGGCACCGTCAAGTGGTTCAACGCGGAGAAGGGCTACGGCTTCATCGCGGTCGACGGTGGTGCGGACGTCTTCGTCCACTACAGCGCGATCCAGATGGACGGCTACCGCACCCTCGAGGAGGGCCAGCGGGTCGAGTTCGAGATCTCTCAGGGACAGAAGGGCCCGCAGGCGGACATGGTCCGCGCCGCGGTCTGACCCCTTCCGACCCCAGGAGCTCGGCGCGGCCCTACGGCTGGTGACCACTCGCTTCTCGACGGGCCCGTGCGACACGCGTCGCACGGGCCCGTCGGCGTCCCCGGGCGTCCACGGCGGCGGCTCGCGGGTTGCCGATTGGGCTTGCACTCGACCACCGTGAGTGCTAATCATTGGCGTTAGCACTCACAGTGTGAGAGTGACAGCGGACCGGGTCGGTGAGGCCCCCGGGAGCGGTAGGGGAAAAGACCCCCGCACACCAGGGCCGTCCGTCGCGGGCACCCCTTGGTCCGAGCAGTCGACCGTGTCCCGGAGGACCACTTCTGATGGCCAAGATCATCGCCTTTGATGAGGAAGCTCGCCGCGGCCTTGAGCGTGGCATGAACCAGCTCGCCGACGCCGTGAAGGTCACGCTCGGCCCCAAGGGCCGCAACGTCGTGCTGGAGAAGAAGTGGGGCGCCCCCACGATCACCAACGACGGTGTCTCCATCGCCAAGGAGATCGAGCTCGAGGACCCGTACGAGAAGATCGGTGCGGAGCTCGTCAAGGAGGTCGCCAAGAAGACGGACGACGTCGCGGGTGACGGCACCACCACCGCCACCGTGCTCGCCCAGGCGCTCGTCCGCGAGGGTCTGCGCAACGTCGCCGCCGGCGCCAACCCGATGGCCCTGAAGCGCGGTATCGAGAAGGCCGTCGCCGCCGTCTCCGACCAGCTGCTGGCCCAGGCCAAGGACGTGGAGACCAAGGAGCAGATCGCCTCCACCGCCTCCATCTCGGCCGCCGACACCCAGATCGGCGAGCTCATCGCCGAGGCCATGGACAAGGTCGGCAAGGAAGGCGTCATCACCGTCGAGGAGAGCAACACCTTCGGTCTGGAGCTCGAGCTCACCGAGGGCATGCGCTTCGACAAGGGCTACATCTCCGCCTACTTCGCCACCGACCTGGAGCGCATGGAGGCGACGTTCGAGGACCCGTACATCCTCATCGCCAACTCCAAGATCGGCTCGGTCAAGGACCTGCTCCCGCTGCTGGAGAAGGTCATGCAGAGCGGCAAGCCGCTCGTCATCATCGCCGAGGACGTCGAGGGCGAGGCCCTGTCGACCCTGGTCGTGAACAAGATCCGCGGCACCTTCAAGTCCGTCGCCGTCAAGGCCCCGGGCTTCGGCGACCGCCGCAAGGCCATGCTCGGCGACATCGCCATCCTCACCGGTGGCACCGTGATCTCCGAGGAGGTCGGCCTCAAGCTGGAGAACGCCGGCATCGACCTGCTGGGCACCGCCCGCAAGGTGGTCATCACCAAGGACGAGACCACCATCGTCGACGGTGGCGGCGACAGCGAGCAGGTCGCGGGCCGCGTGAACCAGATCCGCGCCGAGATCGAGAACAGCGACTCGGACTACGACCGCGAGAAGCTCCAGGAGCGCCTCGCCAAGCTGGCCGGCGGCGTGGCCGTCATCAAGGCCGGCGCGGCCACCGAGGTGGAGCTCAAGGAGCGCAAGCACCGCATCGAGGACGCCGTCCGCAACGCCAAGGCCGCCGTCGAGGAGGGCATCGTCGCCGGTGGTGGCGTCGCGCTGCTGCAGGCCGGTGTCGCCTTCGACAAGCTGGAGCTGGAGGGCGACGAGGCCACCGGTGCCAACATCGTCAAGGTCGCGCTCGAGGCCCCGATCAAGCAGATCGCGACCAACGCCGGCCTCGAGGGTGGTGTCGTGGTGGAGAAGGTGCGCAACCTCCCCGCCGGCCACGGCCTGAACGCCGCCACCAACACCTACGTCGACCTGATCGCCGAGGGCATCATCGACCCGGCCAAGGTCACCCGCTCCGCGCTGCAGAACGCCGCCTCCATCGCGGCGCTGTTCCTCACCACCGAGGCCGTCATCGCCGACAAGCCGGAGAAGGCCGCCGCGGCCGCCGGCGGCGGCATGCCGGGCGGTGACATGGACTTCTGATCCTGATCGCTTTCGATCGGATCGGTTGAATCCTCGTCCGCGTGGGCGGTTCCCTTCGGGGGGCCGCCCACGCGGCGTTTCGGCGTTCCCGCGTTTCCACGGAGAATGGACGGATGGCTTCCGACGACATCGAGACCGCCCTGCACAACGCCCGGGCCCTGATCCTGGCCGACCTCACCGCACGGGACGTGGCGGACGCCGCCGTCGTCTCGCTGGTGGAGCAGGCCGTCACCCACCGCCGCTGGTGGCTGGATCAGTGGCCGGACGGCACCGAGTACGTGCTCGGGCTGGTCGCCCAGGACGTCCAGGACGCGCTGCTGGAGGCGTACGGCCGGTGGCCGCTGTGCGACGCCTGCGCGGCCGACGGCGACCCGCACGCGCTGAGCGTGGAGCCCGAGCTGGGGCCCGAGCCGCACTGGGTGTGCGGCAAACAGGGCGCGGTGGTGGCGCCGGTGGGGGAGCTGGCCTAGCCCTCCAGCTGCCGGAGTTCTGCGGTGAGGTTGCTGCGGGCGGCGGTGCCGAGGCGCCCGCGGGCGGCGGGGGTGCGGTAGAGGGCCGGGAGCGCCAGGAGTCGGCGCAGGACGGCGGCCCGGCCGGTGCGGAAGTCCGGCTCGGGGACGAAGGCGTACTCCTCCCGAACGGCGGCCGCGTAGGCGGCGTAGGCCTCGGGGGTGCCGCCGAGGACGGCGAGGTCCGCGTCGCAGAGCACCTCGCCGTCGCGGTCGCCGGGGGCCGGGTCGTGGCCGATGGTGAGCAGGACCAGACGTTCGACCTCGGTGACGCGCGCGGCGGGCAGGCCGGCGGCGGTCAGCGCGCGGACGGCGAGGGCGGCGCTGCGCTCCTCGTTCTCGGTGCGGTCGGGCCGGTAGACGGCGTCGTGGAACCAGGCGGCGAGCCGGACGGCGTCGGGGTCGGCGGCGTGCCCGGCGAGCTCGTCGACGTGGTGCAGGACCGCGCGCAGGTGTTCGGTGGAGTGGTAGCGGCGGCGCGGGTCCGACCAGCGGCGCAGCAGTTCCCGGCCGTACGGTTCGGGGTCGTCGGTGGTGCCGCAGCGGTGCAGCAGGGCGGTCCAGGCGGTGAGCAGGTCCTCGGTCGGCATGGGGCACATTGTGTCGGGCCGTTCCGGTGGACGGGATGTGCCGGTTGACGATATATGTAGACGTATGACAGAACGCTCCATGCAGGAGCCGACGCTGCTTCTGCTCACCGCGCTGGCCGACGCCCCGAGGCACGGCTACGCGCTCATCCAGGAGATCGCCGCGATCTCGGACGGCCGGGTCAAGATGCGCACCGGCACGCTCTACGGCGCACTCGACCGGCTGCTGGGCCAGGGCCTCATCGAGGTCGCCGCCGAGGAGGTGGTGGACGGCCGCGCCCGGCGCAGCTACGCGCTGACCGACGCCGGCCGGGGTGCCCTCGCCGCCGAGGCCGGGCGCCTGCGAGCGGTCGCCACCGAGGCTGAACGCCGGCTGACGAAGATCCGGTCGATGCTGCCGGGGAAGGCCGGGCCGCAGGGGCGGCCCGCCGCGGGGGGAGGACTCTCATGACCATGCCGGTGATCGGTCCCGCGCCCTCGGCGGCGCTGCGGGCCGCGCTGCAGCTCTACCCGGCGCAGTACCGCCGTGACCGCGGTGAGGAACTGGCCGAGGTGTTCGCCGACACAGCGGCCGCGGGCGGTCGCACGGCGGTCGCCCGGGAGGTACTCGGCCTGGCGGCGTACGGGCTGAGGGTGCGGCTCGGGCTGACCGGCGGTTCGGCGGCCGGCCGGTTGCTCGCGCTGGTGGCGCCGATGATCGCCGGTGCGGTGGTCGGGGCCACCATGGTGCCCTGGTTGGCCACCCTTGAACGGACCACCAGGTGGCTGGCCTGGGACGACTCGTTCGGCAACCACGTCCGGGCCTTCGGCCCGCCGGTGGCCGCGTTGCTGCTCGGGGTGGCAGCCCTGCTGGGGCGCTGGACGGCCGTTCGGGTCACCGCGCTGCTCCTGGGCGCCGTCGGGCTGTACGACCTGGGCGACGCCGCCTGGCGGACGTCCGGGCTCGACGCCTGGTGGGTCGGCTACGTCGGGATGGCCTCGCTGCCGTTCGTGGTGGCCGCGCTGCTGCTGGTCGCCGCGCCGACCGACCTGCTGCCCCGGCCGAACCTGCGGACCGCCGCTCTGGTGCTGGCCTCGATGGCCGCGGGCGGGCTGCTGGAGGCGGTCCAGAACTGGGACGACACGACCTTCCCGCTGGACCGTCAGTGGTTCGTGGTGATGCTGATCGCCCCGGTGCTGCTGACCTTCGCCGGGTTGCGCGGGCGGATGGGGCCGGCGGCGGTGGGGCTGGCGGTGCTGGTGCTGACCGGGCCCGGCAGCCTGTTCAACATCTGGCGGGGGTCCGGCGGGATGTCGCACCTGCTGCCGGTGGCGGTGCCGGTGGTGGCCCTGCTGGTGTTGGTGGCGGTGGCGGGCCACCGTTTCGGCCGGCGGGGAGCCGACGGGATGCTGCCGGGACGGGTGTGACGGGCGCCCCCGGCCCGGCGTGACCGGAACCGGGGGCGCGGTCTCGTCGGGGGCGGGCGGGTGTGGCAGGCTGTCTGATATGTCTAGACCAATTTTCGAAGTCATCGCGCTGACGCCCCAGGACGCCCAGGCCGCCGAGTCGGGCGGCGCCGACCGGCTCGAACTGGTCACCGACATGGCCGCCGACGGGCTCACCCCGTCCGTCGAGGACTTCGCCCGGATCCGGGCCGCCGTCGGCATCCCGCTGCGCGTCATGCTCCGGATCCGGGACGGCTTCGCCCCCGGCGACCTGGACGAGCTGTGTGCCCGGGCCGCCGCGCTGCGGGCCGAGGGCGCCGAGGAGTTCGTCTTCGGCTTCCTCGACGCCGACGGCGCGGTCGACCCGGACGCCACCGCGACCGTCGCCCAGGCGGTGGCCGGCTGCCGCTGGACCTTCCACCGGGCGATCGACCACAGCGCCGACCGGGCCGCCCTGCGCGCCGCCGTCGGCGCGCTGCCCGGGCTGGACACCTTCCTCACCTCCGGCGCGGCCGCCGGGGTGGACGCCGGCCGCGAGGCGCTCTCGGCCGAGCTGGCCCGCGCCGGCGAGCCCGGCTACCGGCAGCGGATCCTGGTCGGCGGCGGCCTGCGGGCCGAGCACCTGAAGGGGCTGCGGGCGGAGGGCTTCGACGCCTTCCACGTCGGCGGCGCGGTGCGGGCCGACGGCTGGCGGACGCCGGTGGACGCGGCCAAGGTCGCCGAGTGGCGGGCGCTGATCGACGCCTGAGTGCACGCGAGAGGGCCGCCCCGCGGGCCGGCCCTCTTGCGCGCTACCGCAGCTGCTCGGGCAGCGGCTCGCCGTGCAGCACGGTCAGGCCGGAGACGGCGCGGGTCAGCGCCACGTACAGCCGCCGCAGGCCGGTCCGCTCGTCCGGCTCGCCGGCGATCACCGCGGCCGGCTCGTCCAGCACCACGTAGTCGTACTCCAGACCCTTGGCCAGCGAGGCCGGGACGAGGGTCAGCCGGGCCTCGGCGCTGGTCTCGGTGCCGGGGGAGAGGTACGGCAGCCCGGCCGCGGTCAGCGCCTCGGCGAACAGCGGGATCCGGGCGTCGGCGGCGATCAGGCCGGTCGAGCCCTCGTGCTCCAGCGCCTCCCGGCAGGCGGCGACCACCGCCTCGACCCCTTCCCCCTCGGTGACCTGGCGGATCGTCAGCGAGCCGGCGGTGTCACGGACCGAGGTGGCCGGGGCCAGGCCAGGGGCGATCGCCGGGAGCAGCCGGGAGGCGTACGCGATGACCTCCTCCGGCACCCGGAAGCCCTTGGTCAGCTCCTCGATGTGCGCGTCCGGCTTGCCCAGGTGGCGCAGCGCGTCCGGCCAGCTCGCCGTCGCCCACGGGGTGGTGCCCTGGGCGAGGTCGCCGAGGACGGTCGCCGAGCCGGTGGTGCAGCGGCGGCCGACCGCGCGGTACTGCATCGGGGAGAGGTCCTGCGCCTCGTCCAGCACCACGTGGCCGAGCGAGGGCGTGCGCTGCACCAGGTCCGTCGTCTCGTCCACCAGGACGGCGTCGGCCGGCGTCCAGCGGGCGGTCTTCACCGAGCGGCCTGGCTTGGGCCACAGCACCGCCTGCTGCTCCTCGGGCGTCAGCACGCCTTCGGCGCACTCGGCCAGGAACTCCGGGTCGGAGAGCAGCCGCAGCACCAGCTTCGCCGGGTCGACGGCCGGCCAGCACTCCTTGGCCACCGCCTTGACGGCGCTGTTGCGGGCCACCGCGTCCTGCACCCGGTCGTCGGGGGCCTCGCCGCCCTGCTCCATCTTCAGCAGCACGGCGTGCGCGATGCGCTGCGGCAGGGCGTCCCTGGCGGCGCCGTAGCGCACCTCGCGGCCCTTCAACTCCTCGATGATCTCGACGAGTTCGTACACCGGGACGCGCCAGCGGCGGGAGCCGCGGACCACCACGCAGGGCTCGGTGGGCAGCCTGATGCCGGCCCGCACCGCCCGGCGCAGCACCTCGGCCATCCGGGCGTCGCCCTTCAGCCGGGCCGACTCCGGGCTGTCCTCGCCCCGGACCTCGACGTGCCCGACCAGCTGCTGCACGGTGGCCTGGGCGACGTCCAGCTCGCCGAGGGCCGGGAGCACCTGCTCGATGTAGGAGAGGAAGGCGTTGTTCGGCCCGATCACCAGGGTGCCGGTACGGGCCAGGCGCTCGCGGTGCGCGTACAGCAGGAACGCGACGCGGTGCAGGCCGACGGCGGTCTTCCCGGTGCCCGGCGCCCCCTGGACGCAGATGGTGCCCGTCACGTCGGAGCGGACGATCTCGTCCTGCTCGGGCTGGATGGTGGCCACGATGTCGCGCATCGGCCCGACGCGGGGCTTCTCGATCTCGGCGGCGAGCAGGGCGGAGGTGCCCTCCGTCTCCGTGGGGTCGGTGAGGTGCTCGTCCTCGTAGGCGGTGAGCTCGCCGCCGGTGTAGCCGAAGCGGCGGCGGCGCTCGACGTCCAGCGGCTCGGTGCGGCTGGCCCGGTAGAACGGCTGGGAGACCGGCGCGCGCCAGTCGATCACCATCGGGTCGCCGTCGGCGTCGTGGACGTGGCGGCGGCCGATGTAGAAGTTCTCCCCTCCCCCGCCCTCGCTCAGTTCCTCGCTGATCGCGTGCAGGTAGTCGAGGCGGCCGAAGAAGAGCGGGGTGTGGGAGAGGTCGGCCAGGGCGGCGATCCGGGCCTCGATCTGGTTGTGGAGGACGGCGGCGGACACCCAGGTGCCGGTCACGTCGCGCAGGTCGAGCGACTCGACGTCCTCGCGCATCGCTCGCAGCGCGGACCGGGACGCGGCCAGGTGCTCGCGTTCGCGCTGGAGGGGGTCGGTGGTGGGGGTGGCAGGCACAGCGAACCTTCCCGGCTGCCCCGGTGGCGGGCGCAGCGGATCGATGGAGCTCACGGTGGGGTACAGCCGACCGGTTGCCGTGCGGTCGGCGCCTCCCCCGGCTGCCTGCGGGACTTCAGCAGGTACCACGGTTCGGGAGGGGGCAGACGGACGATCTTAGACCCGTCCGTCTCGGGGTTCCAGCCCCGCAGGTCTCAGGGGGCGCCGTACACCCGGAGGACGAGGGCCGCCGAGGTGGATACGGCCTTTGGAGTGATGCCCGCAGCCGTCCGGGTGCCTACCGTTGAAGACATGAGCACCGAAACCCACACCCCCCGTACGGGCCCGGCCGGCGCGACCGCCGTCCAGGGCCGCCACCGCAACCCGCTGAGCACCGCCGTCCGCAACGTCGGCATCGCCCTGGACACCGCCGCGCGCGTGATCTTCCTCGGGCGCGACGGTGTCCGCTACTGAGCGTTCCCGCCGTTACAGCACGTCGTCCGCGTCCATGATCCGGTACGCGTAGCCCTGCTCGGCGAGGAAGCGCTGCCGGTGGGCGGCGAAGTCCTGGTCCACGGTGTCCCGGGCGACCACCGAGTAGAAGTGGGCCGCATGGCCGTCCGCCTTGGGACGCAGCACGCGGCCGAGGCGCTGGGCCTCCTCCTGGCGGGAGCCGAAGGTCCCGGAGACCTGGATGGCCACCGTCGCCTCGGGCAGGTCGATCGAGAAGTTCGCGACCTTGGAGACCACCAGGACGCCGATCTCCTTGTTCCGGAAGGCGTCGAAGAGCTTCTCGCGCTGGGCGTTGCTGGTCTCGCCCTTGATCACCGGGGCGTCCAGGGTCTCACCGAGCTCGTCCAGCTGGTCGATGTACTGGCCGATGATCAGCGTCTGGTCCTTCTCGTGCTTCTTGACCAGCGCCTCCACCACCCGCCGCTTGGTCGCCGTGGTGGCGCAGAAGCGGTAGCGCTCCTCCGGTTCGGCGGTCGCGTAGGCGAGCCGCTCGGAGTCGGTCAGGGTGACCCTGACCTCGCAGCAGTCGGCGGGCGCGATGTAGCCCTGCGCCTCGATCTCCTTCCACGGCGCGTCGAAGCGCTTGGGACCGATCAGGCTGAACACGTCGCCCTCGCGGCCGTCCTCGCGCACCAGCGTCGCGGTCAGGCCGAGTCGGCGGCGGGCCTGCAGGTCGGCCGTGAACTTGAACACCGGGGCGGGCAGCAGGTGCACCTCGTCGTAGACCACCAGGCCCCAGTTGCGGGCGTCGAAGAGCTCCAGGTGCGCGTAGACGCCCTTCCGCTTGGTGGTCATCACCTGGTAGGTGGCGATGGTGACCGGACGGATCTCCTTGCGCGTGCCGCTGTACTCGCCGATCTCGTCCTCGGTGAGCGAGGTGCGCTTGACCAGCTCGTGCTTCCACTGGCGGGCCGACACGGTGTTGGTGACCAGGATCAGCGTGGTCGACTTGGCGTGCGCCATCGCGGCCGCGCCGACCAGCGTCTTGCCGGCCCCGCAGGGCAGCACGACGACGCCGGAGCCGCCGTGCCAGAAGCCCTCGACGGCCTGCGACTGGTAGGGGCGCAGCTGCCAGCCGTCCTCGTCGAGTTCGATCGGGTGCGCCTCGCCGTCCACGTACCCGGCGAAGTCCTCGGCGGGCCAGCCGAGCTTGAGCAGCACCTGCTTGATCTGCCCGCGCTCGGAGGGGTGCACCACCACGGTGTCCGGGTCGACCCGGTCGCCGACCAGCGGGGCGATCTTCTTGGAGCGCAGCACCTCCTCCAGTACCGGCCGGTCGGTGGTGCTGAGCACCAGCCCGTGCGTCGGGTGCTTGACCAGCTGGAGCCGGCCGTACCGGCCCATGGTGTCGGCCACGTCCACCAGCAGTGCGTGCGGCACCGGGTAGCGCGAGTACGTCACCAGGGCGTCCACCACCTGCTCGGCGTCGTGGCCGGCCGCCCGCGCGTTCCACAGCCCGAGCGGGGTCACCCGGTACGTGTGCACGTGCTCGGGTGCCCGCTCCAACTCGGCGAACGGCGCGATGGCGCGACGGCAGTCGGCGGCCTTGGGGTGGTCGATCTCCAGGAGGAGAGTTTTGTCGCTCTGGACGATGAGCGGTCCGTCGTTCACGCGGGGAAGCCCTCCACTGGCTGACAGGGTGGATTGACGCAGACCCTCCAGTGTCGCGCATTCCGCCGCCGACGTGGACCCGCTCTGTGGACCCGCTCCGTGGACCGGCTCTGTGGACGGGCAGGTGGAACGGGTGCCTCCGGGAGCTACGGCCCGGGGGTCACTTCCACCCGGGGGTCACTTCCATTCGTAGATCCGGCCGGTGATCTTGCCGCCGGCGTCGGTGTCGAACTCGAAGAGGCCGACGACAGCGTTGAGGCGTTCGAGTTGTGGTGCGACGGTGGAGAAGAAGATCGCGCCCCGGAACTCGGTGCTGCCGGCCTCGGTGAAGTGGCCGATGCCGCTGCCGTGCCAGCTGACGCCCTGGCCGTCGGCGGTCATGTCGACGCCCTGGCCCTCGCCGAAGAGGGAGCCGTCGGCGCGCAGTTCGGACTCGTAGGTGCCGATGGTGTTGACCGCCGTGCCGTAGTAGCTGGCGGTGCCCCGGATGGACACCTCGACGATCGGGTGCCCGTCGCCGACGGAGAGGACCCGTCGACCGGTCTCCTCGCCCTGGATCTCGCCGATGAGTTCGCCGAGCATGGTGGGTGCCTCCTTTGTCGAGAACCCCCCTGTTCCCGGACTACGCCGGTGGGAGCGGGCCGTCAAACGGGCCGAGTGACCACCGTGCGTACTCGCTCGTTGAGCTGGTCATGAAGAAGTCGAAGCGCGTTCTCACCGCCCTCGCCCTGATGGGCACGGCCTTCGCCGCCACCGCCTCCTCGGCCGGGTCCGCCCACGCTCTCGCGGGCATCGGCGAGGGGCCCGGCGGCCTGCTCGCGGCGCCGGGCTTCCTGCTCGCGGACACCGTCACCGGGGGTGAGATGCCGGTCGGGCAGGGGCAGATCGGCAGCCTGGCGGACCAGGCGGTCAAGGAGAAGATGAAGGAGTCGCAGGGGCACTGACGGCCCGACCGGCGCCCTACTCCTCCAACTCCGCGACGCCGGTGATGCGGTGGAGGGCGAAGGTGCGGAGTTCGTCGGCGTGGTGGTCGAAGGCGGTGACGAAGCCGCCCTCGACCTTGACCGGGTCGATGATGCGCTGGCTGGCGATGCCCTCGGCGTTGAGGTAGCCGATCCACATCCGCTCGCCGAGGAGGACGGCCGTCTGGAGGGCGGCCAGGGTCTCGGCGGCGGCCGTGCGCGGGAGCCGGCGCGGGTCGGCGGTGGGTTCGCGGCGGGTGGCGGTGGCCGCGCGGTCGCCGGCCCGGATGGCCTTGATGGCGGCGGCGAGGAGGACGTCGTCGGGGGTGGGCGGGCCGTCGGGGACGGGGACGGGCGCGGTCCGGGGCGGGGTGCGGTGGCTGTCCGGGCGGGTGATCAGCACGTCGCCCTCGGCGGATTCGGCGGCCGGCGCGTAGCCCATGGCGCGGAGCGTCGCGAGCAGGACGTCCGGGGCGGCCTGGGAGGCCAGGACGGTGGAGGCGAGCAGTCGCAGCCGCAGGTCGGCGGAGCGGCGGTCGGCGAGCACCTCGTTCAGCAGGGCCGGGTCGTCGCAGCGCAGGTAGGAGGAGGCGGCGCCGACCCGCAGGATGCCGTGCCGGCGGGCGACGTCGTCGATCAGGTACGTGAGCGGCTGCGGGACGGGCGTACGGCTGTGCTGCTCCAGGAAGGTGAGCAGGTCGGCGGCGGTGCGCCCGGCGTCGAGGGCGCGGCGCACGGACGCCGGGGTGAAGCGGTAGACGGTGGCGCCGCCCTTGGACTCGACGTCGGCGCACAGGGCGAGGGCGTGGGCGAGCGGGGTGAGCAGCGGGCCGGGGGCGATCGCGGTGAGGTCCGGCTGGAGGATCACGTGGTCCAGCGGCTTCGGGAGCAGCGGGGCGAGCACCTCGGCCGGGTCGGCCTCGGCGGTGAGCAGGGCACGGGCGGGGGCGGCGAGGGCGCCGCGGCCGGTGACGCCGAGGAGTTCGGCCTCGTCGAGGGTCCAGGCGGTGAGTTCGTCGCGCAGGTCGCGGCCGTCCGGGCCGGTCGGGCCGCCGCGCAGCGGGCGCTGCCAGCGCAGGGCGGGGAGCAGCTCCTCGGCGGTGGCCGCGGTGCCGGGCGGGAGTTCGGCGAGCAGCGCGAGGGCGGCGCGGCGGACGGACGGGGCGAGAGTGCGGTCGAGTTCGGGGCCGAGGGCGGCGCGCGGCCTGCCCTTGCCGTCCTGGGTGCCGGTGAGGGCCGGGACGCGGGTGGCGGCGAGCCAGGCGGTGGCGAGGACGGACCAGCGCTCGGCGGTGTCCAGCTGCAGCCAGGCGTCGTACCGGGGGGTGGGGGCCCAGCGTTCGTCCACCCCGCCGTCGGGGGCCAGCAGGCCGGCGGCGTAGGAGAGTTCGAGCCAGAACGCGGTCTGCTGCTCGGTGGCCTCCAGGGCCTGGGCGGCGCGCTTGAGGTCGCGGACGCCGAGGCCGCCGGCGCGCAGGGTGAGCGGCGGGGTGAGGCCCCAGCCGTCCAGCAGCTCCTCGATCGTCTTGACGGCGGTGTGGGCCTGCCCGGCCGCGGCGCTGTCCACCACCTGGGGATCGCGCGGGGCGGCGGCGGGCGCGAGCTCGGGCTGGACCGGTTCGACGGTGCGGTGGGTGCGGCCGCCGCGCAGGTGCAGGGCGAGTTCGCGGGGCAGCACGACGCTGCCGGGGCTGGTGGGCAGCAGCAGGCCGCGGGCGAGCAGCCACTCGACGGGGCTCTGCGCGTCCTCGGCGGTGACCGGGCGGACGGCGTCCGGGACGGTGCCGGTGGGCGGCCCCCAGACCAGCCGCTCCAGCAGCCGCAGCGCGGGCTCGGGGGCGGTGTCGAGCAGCGCGGTGCAGGCGTCGCGGTCGGTGAGCAGCGCGGTGAGCGCGGCGACGGCGGTGACCGGGTCCGGGGTGGCGGGCCGGCCCGCCGAGGCGAGCAGCTGCTGCAGCCGGGCCGGGGACATGCCGACGGTGGCTTCGGCGAGGGTCGGGCCGAGGCCGGTGCGGCCGGGATTGGCGGCCGTCGGGGCGAGTGCCTCGCGGACGGCGAGGACCAGTCGCAGGCCGTTGTCCGGGCCCCAGAGCAGCGCCCGGTCGCGCAGGGTGGCGATCGCGCGGGGCAGGGCGGCGGCCACGGCGGACCGGTCGGCCGGGGTGAGCGGGGTCGCGCCGGGGTGCGGCTTGACCTTGGCCGGGCCGGTCAGCAGGGAGCGGACGGTGGCCAGGGAGGTGCCGTCCGGGGCGGTGGCCAGTGCCTCGGCGGCCTGCAGGGTGAAGCGGTCCAGCCGCTCCAGGGCGCGCAGCGCGGAGGCGCGCGAGGAGAGCCGGGCGGACAGCTGGGTCAGGTCGCCGGGGACCGGGTTCAGCAGGTCGGGACGGGAGCGGAGCAGGGCGGCGAGCGCGTCGTCGGGACGGGCGCGCAGCTCCTCGGCGAGGGTGCGCGGGCCGGCGGCGGACCTGCCCCGGCGTTGGTGGCCCTGCTGTGTGGTCATTCGACCTAGGTTAGTCGGGCGGGCGGACGGCGAGGTGTCCCGCACACCGCCCGGACCGGCCGGTGCCCCGCGCCGGCCGTCGGACTCGCGTGGGTGGGGGCGGGGTGGGTAGCGTCACGCCGAGGGCGGTTCGGTGGGCGGCCGCGCTCTCCATGGGCGAGCCGGGCGAGGCGGGGTGTCGGTGATGACGGACGGCGAGTGGTGGCGCAAGAGCGGGCCGTGGAGCGAGCGTCCGGTCGGGGGTGCGGAGGACCGGGCCGCGCGGGGCGGAGCGTCGGGGGCGTCGGGCGCCGGGTCCGTGCCGCCCGCGCCGTCGGTGCCGCCGGCCGTGCCCGCTCACGATCCTGACAGCGTGTACGACCCGCCGGCGCCGAGCGCGGCCGGGATCCCGTCCGTCCCGCTGAACCCGCCGGACGTGGTGGACGCCGAGGCGCGGGCGTCCGCCATCCCGCCGCCGACGGTGAGCAGCACCGGCCCGTGGACCATGACGGTGTTCGACTTCTCGGACGGGCCGGAGCCCGCGCCGAAGCCGATCCCCGATCAGCGTGCGCCGGGCGAGCCCGCGGACCCGGCCGAGTCCGCCGCGCAGCCGGTGGAGCCCGGGGCGGACCCGAAGACGCTGCGGAAGTCGAAGAAGCTGCGGAAGGCCAGGGGCAAGGCGGCTGGGCAGGCCCCCGCCGCCGGAGCGCCCAAGGTTCCCGCAGGGGGGAAGGGCGCAGGGAAGGGCGCGGGCAAGGGCGCGGGCAAGGATGCCGGTGCCCGCAAGGTGTCCCCGCTGATCCTGCTCTCCAGCGTCCTGCTGGTCGGCGGCGCGGTCACCGGCTTCTTCCCGGTGATGCTGGCGGGCTGGGGCCTCGGCTACCTGTCCCGCCAGCTCTCTGATCTGATGCGCAAGTTCGCGATCCTCGGGATTCCGCTGATCACGATGAGCGCGACCACCCTGTACGCCATGCAGCACGCCAAGCAGGGCGGCGGCCAGGGCGGCGGGCTGCAGTCGGGCTCCCCGCTTGGGCAGATCGGCTGGTCGTCGGCCCCGAACGTGCTGCGGGTGTCGGCGGTGATCTCCGCGGTGGTCCTGCTGCTGGTCGGCATGCGCCGCCGTCCGCCGCAGCAGCAGGGCTGAGGCGGGGGCGGGGGATCGCGCAGCGGGAGCGCCTTGACGCCGGAGAGCACCGGGATGAGCTGGAACCGCCGAGCTGTTCCGACCGTCGGGCGCGGGGTGAAGCACCGCCGCGGCAGGGCCGGCACCCCTTCCCGTACGGGGGTTAACACCCGTACGGGAAGGGTGCTTTCCCCGTTCTTCGGGCCGCCCGGCCGCACCAGACTCGGGGCATGCCCACACAGCCCTTGACGATGACCGAGGCCCCTGCCACCACCACCGCCCCCACCATCACCACCCCGCAGGCGGGCAGCGGTGGCAGCGACTTCGCCCAGTTGAGCCGCCGGATCGCCGCCGAGGGCCTGCTCGACCGGCGCCCCGGCTACTACGCCGCCCGGATCGCCCTGGTGCTCGCCGCGTTCGTCGGCGGCTGGTACGCCCTGTTCGCGCTGGGCGACACCTGGTGGCAGCTCGGCCTGGCGGCGGCGATGTCCCTCGTCTTCGCCCAGGTCGCCCTGCTGTCTCACGATCTGGCGCATCGTCAGGTCTTCACCCGGCGCCTGCCGAGCGAGATCGGCGGCCGGATCGCCGCCAACCTGCTGATGGGCATGAGCTACGGCTGGTGGATGAACAAGCACACCCGCCACCACGCCAACCCGAACCACGAGGAACGGGACCCGGACGTCTCCCCCGACCTGGTCGTGTGGTCCAAGCGGCAGGCCCGGGAGGCCGGCGGCCTCGCCCGGTTCATCGGCCGCCGACAGGCCTACCTGTTCGTCCCGTTGCTTCTGCTGGAGGGCCTCAACCTCAGCTTCAACAGCTTCCGCGCGCTGCGCAGCCCCACGATGAAGCGGCCGCTGCTGGAGGGCGTGCTGCTGGTCGTGCACTTCGTGGCCTACTTCGGCCTGATCTTCGCCGCGCTTCCGACCGGCAAGGCGATCGCCTTCTTCGCCGTGCACCAGGCGCTGCTCGGGGTGTACCTGGGCTGCGTCTTCGCCCCGAACCACAAGGGCATGCTGATGGTGACACCCGAGATGAAGCTGGACTTCCTGCGCCGCCAGGTGCTCACCTCGCGCAATGTGCGGGGCGGCGCGGTCGTCGACTCGGTGATGGGCGGCCTCAACTACCAGGTGGAGCACCACCTGTTCCCCAGCATGCCGACTCCGGCGCTCGGCCGGGCCGCCCGGATCACCCGGGAGTTCTGCGCGGAGCAGGGCATCCCGTACTACGAGGTGGGCCTGCTCCGTTCGTACCGCGAGATCTTCGCCCACCTGCACCGGACGGGAGAGCCGATCCGCTCCGGCGAGTGAGGCAGGGGAGTGGGAGTGGGAATGGGAGTGGAGGTGGGGAGTGGGAAGTCGGTGGGGCCGACTTCCCACTCCGGCATGCCGGGCGGCGTGGTGGTCGAATTCGTCGGCTTTGGCACCCCTGGAGGAGGGCCGTCACCGCCCCCCGGCTCAGCTCTTCTTCTCGAATCCGGCGAGCAGGGCGCGCGGGTCGAAGGTGACCCGGATCCGGGCGATCTTCCCGTCCTCCACGTGCATCCAGTTCACCGTCGGCGTGGGCTCCGCGATGCTGGTGTTCAGCTCGAACCAGGTGATCACCTCGTCGCCCTCGGCGACGCGCACCTTCACGTCGATCTTCTCCAGCACCCGGCCGAGCCCCTGCAGTCCGGCCAGTGCCTGCTCCACGCCGCTGGCGGTTCCCAGTGCCCCGACGAAGTCCACGTCGTCGGCCAGCAGTCCCCGGATGGTCTCGAAGTCGCCCGCCTCCCAGGCGGTGAAGTAGGTCTCGGCAAGCTCGCGTGCGTTCTTCGTCGTCGTCATGTCTCCATCGTTCTGCGCGGCGGGCAATCCGTCCAACAGATGGATCCGATACCTTCTATCATCATGAGTTATGGAGATGCACCAGCTGCGCTACCTCGCCGCCGTGGTCGACGAGGGGACCTTCACCGCCGCCGCCCGTCGCCTGCACGTGAGCCAGTCCGGTGTCAGTACCCAGGTGGCCAAGCTGGAAAAGGAGTTGGGCCAGCAACTGCTCGACCGATCCGGCCGCCAGGTCCGCCTCACCCCGGCCGGGGAGGCCGTTCTCCCGCTGGCGAAGAGCGCCCTCGCCACCCTGGACGCCATCCGGCACACCGCCGCCGAGTTCGCCGACGCGGTGCGCGGCCGGGTCCGGCTCGGCATGATCATGGGCTGCTCGATCCCGCCGTTCCTCGACGTGGTCGCCGATCTCGGCCGTACCCACCCCGGCATCGAACTGAGCCTGCACGAGGGCCACTCCGACCTGCTCCAGGCGCAGGTCCTGTCCGGTGCCCTCGACCTGGCCCTGATCGGCTACGCGGGCGAGGCTCCGGCGGGCCTCGACGCCGGCGTCGTCGTGGACGAGCAGATCGCCGCCGTCGTCCCGACCGGGCATGCGCTCGACCGGCCCGGACTGACCCTCGCCGACCTGCGCGGCGAGAAGATCCTCTGCCTCTCCCCGGGCACCGGCATCCGCTCCGCCTACGAGCGATCCTGCGCGCAGCTCGGCCTCGACCCGCGGGTGGACATCGACGCCAGTTCCCCGGTCGCCGTCCTCCGTCTCGCCGAACGCGGAGCCGGCGTCGCGGTCCTCAGCCCCTCCTCCGTCGAGGGCCCCGGCCTGAGCACCATGGTGATCGCGGACGCTGCCGTCCGTTCCTGCCTCGCGCTCGTCAGCCGCCCCGACCAGCACTCCCCGGCCGTCCGGGTCCTGCGCGCCAAACTCCGGGCGGCGTTGGGCTCCGAGTGATCGTCGGACAACCCCCTCCCCGCCCGCCTCTTCAAGGACGCCACCAGCCCGTCCGACAACCTCACGTGGAACTCCTCGATCTTCACGGGCCGGGGCACCCGGGGGTCTGCCTCGACGCCGGCAACACCCGTGACAACATCGTCCAGCGCGGCTCCAGCAAGCTCGCGGACACCCTGTCCTGACGGACTCCCCGGGGGGCTGCGGCTTCTCGCGGCTCCCCCCGGGTGGGGGTCAGGCCTTCCAGTGCGGGTCCCGGCCCGAGGCGGCGAGCGCGCGGTCCCAGGTGGAGGCGTCGTCCGGCAGTGCCACCGCTTCGGCGAAGCCCTCGTACTGCCGGTACAGCTCGGCGTTCTCCGCGACGATCTCCAGTGCCATCGCGGCGAGTTGCTCATCGACCGAGATCTCCGCACCGACGGTCCGGGCGACGTCCCAGCCGTGCAGCACCAGCTCCAGGATCAGCATCCGGGCGATGCCCACCGCCGGCATCGGCGAGCCGCCGAGGTCGACGTCGCCCTCCCAGGCGGCCGGATCGGCCCAGGCGGCGACCGCCCGCTCCAGCTGCGCCCCGTACGCAGAGCGCCAGTCGGCCTCGGCGGTGAAGTCCCGCTCGATCAGCTCCTGGGGCAGCTCGGTGCGCCGGGCCCGGTGCTCCAGGCCGTGGGAGGTGTAGAGCACCCAGTGATTGATCAGCGCGCGGGTGTCGAAGCCCGTGCAGGGCGTCGGGGCGTCCGACGCGAAGCCGGCCGGGACGGCGGTGGCGACCTCGGCCGCAGCGGTGGCGGCGCGGGCCAGGACGGGGTGCATCGGGTGGACGTTCATGTGACCGATCCTGCACCGGCCGGAAGGTCCGGGTCTTGAAGAAACGCGACGCTACCCTGGCGGCCATGGACTCCGCCGACTCTCCCGATCTCGGCCGCGGCGTGCTGCACCCGGCCCGGGCAGCCGAGCTGATCAGCGTGGAGCGCCTGGCGCCCGATCCCGCGGTGGCGCGGTTCGTCGAGTACTACTGGCTGGTGCGCTGGGACCTGCACGGCCTGCCGTCGTACGAGCAGAAGGTGCTCGCCCACCCGAACGTCCATCTGGTCTTCGAGGCCCCACGGGCCCGGGTCTACGGGGTGGACCGCTCGCTCTTCGTCCGTCGGCTGGAGGGGGCCGGGCACGTGTTGGGCGTGAAGTTCCGCCCCGGGGCCTTCCGCCCCTTCGCGGGCCGTCCGGTGAGTGCGCTGGCCGACCGGTCCGTCCCCGCCGTCGAGTTCTTCGGGCCCGCTGCCGACCGCCTCGACGCGGCCCTGCTGGGCGGCGAAGGGGCCGGCCCGGCGGCCCTCGCCGACGCCTTCCTGCTGCCCCGGTTGCCCGCGCCCGACCCGGTCGCGGACGAGGTCGCCGCGATGGTGGAGCGCATCACCGGCTCGCCGGATCTCTGCCGGGTGGACGATCTGGCCGCCGAGTTCGGGCTCGGCGTCCGACGCCTCCAGCGCCTGTTCGCCGAGTACGTCGGTGCCTCCCCGAAGTGGGTGCTGCGCCGTGCCCGGCTCCACGAGGCGGCCGAACGGGCGAGCGGCGGCGGCGAGTTGGACCTGGCCGCACTCGCCGCCGAACTGGGCTACGCCGACCAGGCCCATCTCACCCGCGACTTCACGGCCGTGGTCGGCGAGCCCCCGGCCCGTTACGCGGCGGCGGGCTGACCGGCTTCCGCCGCGGCGGCAGCAGCGGCCCGGCCCTTGGCGCTGGCCCGCTTGGCGTAGGCGATGGTGAAGTACACCAGCCCGCCGAGCACCACGTACGGAAGGATGTTGTTGACCGTCACCACCGTGCCGTGCGACAGGGTGTAGACCAGCACGATCCGCAGCGCGGCCTCCAGGATGAACGCCACGCCCCACACGATGGTCAGGTTGCGCTGGACCAGGCGGAAGCCCGGGTACTGCCACATCGAGTTCCACCAGGCGACCATCTCCGGCGTGCCGTCGGTGGCGAACTTGCGCCCGAAGTAGAACATGATCGGCTTCGGTGCGGCGAGCGAGCCCAGGTAGAACACGCCGAGCAGGCCGGAGACGAAGGAGTCCTTGGCCAGCAGCATCTTCGGGTCCTGCGGCCCGATCAGCGCGACCACCAGGGTCAGGGCGACGAACACCAGGGAGACGACGGCGAACTCGTCGATCCGGCGGTGCCAGAGGAGGTAGATCACGGTGTCGACCACCGGTCCCAGGCCCGAGAGCAGGATCGCGGTGGATTCGCTGTAGCCGTGGTCGTGCAGCTGGTTGTAGATCAGGATCGGTGCGACGACGTTGAAGCCGATGCTGATCAGCCAGCCGAGGGCGGCGGCCCCGCCCTTGCGGGCAGGAGCCTGTGGAGCTGCGGTAGTTGACACGGTGTCGTCCCCGGAGAGTGAGCGGCGAGTTACCGGCTCATTCTGACGGGCCCGCAGGTCAAGCGCCTAACTCCAGAACCGAATCGTGATCGATCGTGCCCGAGCGGGCCGCTGCCTCGGCCCGCCCGTGCGCTCACGCCCCGAGGAAGCGCTGCAGTTCGTCCAGCAGGTAGTTGGCCCCGGTGTAGCCGATCCCCTGGAACCACAGCTGGTCGTCCACCGGGAACGCCCGGTGCGCCCGGACCGCCCCCAGCGCCTGCCAACCCGGGCTCGCCAGCGTCGCGTTGAGGCCCGCCGGCTCCGGGTCGCCGTACGTCGCGTACAGCAGCAGGTCGCCGTCGGCCTTCCCGATCTGGTCCGGGGGGACCTCGAAGTCCGACTGGTCGACGTTCTGCGGGTCCGGCCGTCCCACCTGGGCATCGGCGAGCACGCTGCCGGGGAAGCTCTGCCGGCCGTACAGCCGGATCCCGCCGCCCTCCACGAACCGCACCAGGCTCACCTTGCGCCCGGACAGTTTCGCCGCGGACAGGGCCTGCGCGACCTGGCCGGCGTGCTTCTGGTACGCGCCGACGAAGGCCGCGCCGGCGGCCTCCCGGCTCAGTGCCTGGGCGTGCAGCTGGAAGTTGGCCCTCCAGGGGGCGCCGGTGGTCTGGGTGAGCACGGTGGGGGCGAGTTCGCGCAGTTGGTCGTACCGGTCGCCGTCGCGGGTCTGGTTGGAGAGGATCAGGTCCGGTCGCAGGGCCCGCACGGTCGGCAGGTCGGGTGATCCGGCGGGGCCGACGAGCCGGATCCCGGCGGTCCGGAGGGTCGGCCAGTAGTCGGGGTACCGGGTGTCGTGGGCGGGGAGCGCGGCGCCGATCGGGGTGATGCCGAGGGTCAGCGCGGAGTCGAGCACGTCGGTGTCCAGGACGACCACCCGCATCGGCTTGCCCGGCACCAGGACCGGCCCGGTGGCGGTGTTCACGGTCACCGGGGGCAGCTGGGTGGCGGTCGGGGAGGCGGTCGCGTCGAGGCTGTCGGCGGTGGCCGGGGCCGGGGGCCGGGTGGTGCCGCCCGTGCAGGCCGCGAGCGCGGCCCCGCCGAGGCCGGTGAGCAGGGTGCGGCGGGCGATCCGGGGCATCGGCGGTCCTCAGGGGGCGCGGCGGAGTCGGGGTGCCGTCGATTATGTCCGAAATGGCACCTGAAGTGCCGTTAAGCGTGCCGTCAGGCGTCCACCGCCGCCGTCGCCGTGGTTGAGGCCCACGGAGCGCCCGGAACGACCAGCGGTGTGCCCGTCACCGGATCCGGCACCACCACCGAGTCCAGCCCGAACACCTCCCGCACCAGCTCCGCCGTCACCACCTCCCCGGGCGCGCCCTGCGCCACCACCCGGCCGTCCCGCATCGCCACCAGATGATCGGCGTAGCGGGCGGCCTGGTTGAGGTCGTGCAGCACGGCGACGACCGTCCGCCCGCGCTCGACGTTCAGCCGGCGGACCAGGTCCAGCACCTCCACCTGGTGCGCGATGTCCAGGTAGGTGGTCGGCTCGTCCAGCAGCAGGATGTCGGTGCCCTGGGCGAGCGCCATCGCGATCCAGGCGCGCTGGCGCTGGCCGCCCGACAGCTCGTCCATGCTGCGCTCGGCGAGTTCCGCGGTGGAGGTGCGCTCCAGCGCCTCCGAGACCGCCGCCTCGTCCTCCGGCGACCACTGCTGCCACCAGCTCTGGTGCGGCTGGCGGCCGCGCGAGACCAGGTCGGCCACCGAGATGCCCTCCGGGGCGGTCGGCGACTGCGGCAGCAGGCCGAGCCGCTGGGCGATCCGCTTGGTCGGGATCCGCGCCAGCTCCTCGCCGTCCAGCAGCACGGCGCCCCGGACCGGCTTCAGCAGCCGCCCGAGGGCCCGCAGCAGGGTCGACTTGCCGCAGGCGTTCGGGCCGACGATCACCGTCACCCGCCCGTCGGGGACGCGGATGTCCAGGCCCTCGACGACCGTGCGCGCCTCGTAGGCCAGGGTGAGGCCCCGGGCCTCCAGACGGTGAGCGGACGGCTGGTGGGCGGACATCAGGAACCTCCACGGCGGGATCGGATCAGCAGCCACATCAGGTACGGCGCGCCGACCATGCCGGTCACCACGCCCACCGGCAGCTCGGTCGGCGCCAGCAGCCGCCGGGCGATCAGGTCGGCGAGGACGACCACCAGCGCGCCGGTCAGCGCCGAGCAGAACAGCGGGACCTGCGCCGAGCGGGCCAGCCGCAGCGCGATCTGCGGTGCCATCAGCGCGACGAAGTCCACCGGCCCGGCGGCCCCGGCCGCGCAGGAGGCCAGCACGATGCCCAACAGCGCCATGCCCAGCCGGATCCGGTCCAGCCGCAGGCCCAGGCCCACGGCGGTCGCGTCGTCGAAGGAGATCGACCGCTGGGCGCGGGCCGCCCACAGCGCGACCGGGACGGCGGCGAGCAGCACCCAGGCGAGCCGGCCGGCCTGCTCGTAGCCGGAGCCGTTCAGGCTGCCCGTCATCCAGACCTTCGCGGCCTGCGCCTGGAAGCCGTCGCCCTTGGTGAGGAAGACGGAGGTGAGCGAGGACAGGGCGACGCTGATCCCGATGCCGATCAGCACGAAGCGCTGCGCGTGCAGCCCGCGCCGCCAGGCCAGCGCGTACACCAGCAGCCCGGCGACCAGCCCGCCGGCCACCGCCGCGTACGGCGCCTCGCCGGTCGAGCCCACCACCCCGTACGCCATCAGGCCGACCACGGTCGAGGTCGCGCCCCAGGTCACGCCCACCACGTCGGGGCTGGCCAGCGGATTGCGGGCGACGGTCTGGATCAGCGCCCCGGCCAGGCCGAGCGCCGTGCCGACCAGCAGTCCGACCACCACCCGGGGCAGCCGGAACTCGCCGACCACCAGTTCGTCCGGGCTCGGCTGCCCGAGCACCACCTTCACCACCTCGGCCGGCGACACGGTGGACTCGCCGAGGCACAGCGAGGCCACCACCGTCCCGGCGAGGGCCACCAGCAACCCGGTCGCGACGAACGCCGAGCGCCGGTGCAGCAGGAGGGAAGCCCGCCCGGCCCGCACCACGGAGTAGCCGCGCAGCGAAAGGCCGCTCCCGCCGGAGGAGAGGGTGTTCACGCGGCGACCACCTTCCGGCGGCGGACCAGGGCCACCAGCACCGGGACGCCGACCAGGGCCGTCATCACGCCCGCCGGGACCTCGGACGGCGGGAACAGGACCCGGCCGAGGGTGTCGGCGAGCAGCAGGAGGGCCGGGCCGAGGACCGCGGAGAAGGCGAGGATCCAGCGGTGGTCGGCACCGGCGACGGCGCGGGCCGCGTGCGGGACGGCGAGGCCGACGAAGGCGATCGGGCCGGCCGCCGCGACCGCCGAACCGGTCAGGACGGTCGCGCCGAGGGCGCCGACCGCCCGGGCCAGGCCGGTCTTCGCGCCCAGCCCCTTCGCCGTGTCGTCGCCGAGCGCCAGCGCGTCCAGTCCGCGCGCCACCGCGACGACCAGGACGGTGCCGACCGCCAGGAACGGCAGCAACTGCCAGGCCACGTCCGAGGTCCGTCCGGAGAGCGAGCCGACGTGCCAGAAGCGGAACCGGTCCATGGTGGCCGCGTCCGTGGTCAGCACCAGGGCGATGAGCGAGGCGATGAAGGCGGACATCGCCGAGCCGGCCAGCGCCAGCTTGATCGGCGTCGCCCCGCCCCGGCCGCGTCCGGCGAGGCCGTAGACCAGCACGGTGGCGATCACCGCGCCCGCGAAGCCGAACCAGACGTACCCGGTGAGGGTGGAGATGCCGAAGCCGGAGATGGCGACCACCACGCCGGCCGCCGCGCCCTGGGAGACGCCGAGGATCCCGGGGTCGGCGATCGGGTTGCGGGTCAGGCCCTGCATGACGGCCCCGGCCAGGCCGAGCGCGGCGCCGACGGCCAGGCCGACCACCGTGCGCGGCACCCGCAGCTCGCGGATCACCACGGCGTCGGCGGTGCTGCCGCCGTGCAGCAGGGCGTCGAGGGTCTCGCCGAACGGGACGGTGCGGCTGCCGACCGCGAGGCTCAGCAGCACCGCGGCGGCCAGCACGGCCAGTGCGGCGGCGAGCCACGGTAATCGGCGCCGAGGCGCGCGGTACGGCGTGCCGGGCGTGCCGGGCGTGCCGGGCGGGCCGGGTGGGCTGGGCGGTGCGGTGGTGTCGTCGGTCATGGGCCCTCTCCGCAGACAACTCAGGTAAACCTAAGTTCCGCCGCGAAGCCGGGGCAAATCGCCTCGTGGAGCGGGCTGCGCGTTGGATAGCCTGGCGGCATGCCCGCGACCTCACAGGCCCCGCTCACCGTCGGCTTCGACCTCGACATGACGCTGCTGGACACCCGACCGGGTATCCGCGCCACCTATCTGGCGCTCTCCGCCGAGACCGGAACCCCGATCGACGCCGACCTGGTGGTCACCCGGATCGGCCCGCCGCTGCTGGACGAGATCCGCAACTGGTTCCCGGAGGAGGAGGTGGAGCGGGCCGTGACGCGCTACCGCGAGCTCTACCGCGACCACGCCTTCGCCCCGACCGTGGCCCTGCCCGGCGCACACGCCGCCGTCGAGGCGGTCCGCGCCCACGGCGGCCGGGTCGCCGTGATCACCGGCAAGTACGAGCCGAACGCCCGCCTCCACCTGGAGCACGCCGCCATGGCGGCGGACGTGCTGATCGGCGACCTGTGGGCGGAGACCAAGGGCGAGGCGCTGCGCGAGCACGGCGCGAGCATCTACGTCGGCGACCACCTCGGCGACATCCGGGGCGCCCGGCACGCGGGCGCCGTCGCGGTCTGTGTGCCCACCGGCCCGTACGGCGCGGACGAGCTGCGCGAGGCGGGCGCGGACGTGGTGCTGGCGGACCTCACGGCGTTCCCGGACTGGCTCACCCGCCACCTGGCCGGCTAGGACCCGCCTGGGAACCGGCTTGGGCCGGTCAGGGCGCTTCCCGGGCCGGACCTGGTCCGGTCAGGGCCCGACCCGGCGGCGCTGGGCGCGCGCGTTCAGGAGCAGCCCGGTCAGCGCGGCCAGGAACCCCGCCGGCATCAGCATGCTCAGCCAGTACGCGGCCGTCGGCAGCGGCGTCAGGTGCAGGAACAGCGGGACGAAGGTGACCAGGGTGGCGAGTGCGCCGAGACCGAAGACGATCGCCCCGGCCTTGACGTACACGTCGCCGGGATCGGCGCTCTGGCTGCTCACGTCTGCTCACTCCTCGGGGCGGGGCCGGACCGACCCCAGTCTGGCAGAGCCGCCGTCGGGGCCGCCCATCGGAGCGGCTCCGTCACGTTGCGCAGTTTCCCGGCAGCTCAACGTTTTGATCCCTGCTGGGCGGGGGTATGCAGGGGGTGCCGAGGGGCGCTGCAGGTGCGCCCCGTGTCCTCAGACCCGGGGGTGTGAGCCGATGGACAGCGCCGAGACGCGACCCGGCCGTGCCAGTACCGGGTTGCCCGTGGGCCCGAGAACCCCGCGCCCCGACCGCCCCGAGCGGGCCTCGGAACGCGGATCCTTCGCGGAACGCGGATGAGGCAGTCACGGACCGTTAGTCTGCTCCTGACAGCGAGCTGACCATGAGCGCCTGCGGGCGCCGAGCCGAGGTCGCCCGCGGCTTTCCCACCACCCAGTGATCCCCGGCCAGGGCCGGGATCCCTCACACCCATTCGAGGACTGTTCGAGATGCCCACCGGCCAGGTCAAGTGGTTCAACGAGACGAAGGGCTTCGGCTTCCTGTCGCGCGACGACGGCGGCGACGTCTTCGTCCACACCAAAGCACTGCCCGCCGGTGTCACCGTGCTGAAGCCGGGTCAGCGGGTCGAGTTCGGCGTGGTCGCCGGGCACCGCGGCGATCAGGCGATGGCCGTGCAGCTGCTGGACGCGCTGCCCTCGGTGGCCGTCTCCCAGCGCCGCAGCGCGGACGACATGGCCCCGATCGTCCAGGACCTGATCACCACCCTGGACGCGGTGCTGCCGGGCCTCCAGCGCGGCCGCTACCCCGCCAAGCCCACCGGTCAGAAGCTGGCCGGCCTGCTGCGCGCGGTGGCCGACCAGTTCGACGTGTAGGACGGTGCGGGGAAGCGCTACCCGAACGCGAGCGCACCCGGGTCGAGCGGGGGCACCAGCCCCTCCGCGGCGGCCCGGGTGAGCAGTGCGCGGACGGCCGCGTAGCCCTCCTCGCCGAGGTCCTCGGTGAACTCGGTGACGTACAGCCCGATGTGCTGCTTCGCGACGTCCAGGTCCATCTCCTGGGCGTGCGCCAGCACGTACGCGCGGCTCGCCTCCGGGTCCGCCCAGGCCTGGCGGACGGAGGCGCGGATCGCCTCGGCGACCGCCCGCAGCCGCTCGGGGCCGAGCGAGCGCCTGGCGACGATCGCGCCGAGCGGGATCGGCAGGCCGGTCTCCTGCTCCCAGGCCTCGCCCATGTCGGCCAGGCTGTGCAGGCCGTACTGCCGGTAGGTGAAGCGGGCCTCGTGGATCACCAGGCCGGCGTCCACCCGGCCGTCCCGGACGGCGGGCATGATCTCGTGGAACGGCAGGACGACGATCTCGCCGAAGCCGCCCGGCACCGCCTTCGCCGCCCAGAGCCGGAACAGCAGGTACGCCGTGGAGCGCTCGGAGGGCACCGCGACGGTCTTCCCGGCGAGGTCCGCGGGGGATTCCACGCCCGGCACGGTGAGCACCAGCGGGCCGCAGCCGCGCCCCAGCGCGCCGCCGCAGGGCAGCAGGGTGTACTCGTCCAGGACCCACGGCAGGGCGCCGTAGCTGATCTTCAGGACGTCCAGCTCGCCGCGCTCGGCCAGGCCGTTGGTGATGTCGATGTCGGCGAAGGTCACCTCGGGGGCGTCCGCCCCGGGCACCAGGCCGTGCGACCAGGCATGGAAGACGAAGGTGTCGTTCGGGCAGGGCGAGTACGCGATGCTCAGCCGTTCAGCCACGGCCGGCCTCCTCGATCGTTGTGTGGCCGGCGGCCAGTTCGTGGACGGGCAGCGCGGCGAAGGCCCGCTCCAGGGCGGCCAGCGCCTCGCCGATCCGCCACGCGGCCCGGTCGCGCGGGCCCACCGGATTGGACACGGTGCGCAGTTCGAGGGCCGGTACGCCGTACCGGGCGGCGGCCTCGGCCACGCCGAAGCCCTCCATCGCCTCGGCGGCGGCGCCCGGGTGGCGGGCGGCCAGCGCGGCGGCCCGCTCGGCGCTGCCGGTGACGGTGGAGACGGTCAGCACCGGGCCGATGACCGGGCCCGGGCCGGTGGCGGCGCCGGGGGCGGCCAGCGCGGTCGCGACGAGCGCGACGACGGCCGGGGGCGGGGTGTGCCGGACGGTGCCGAAGCCCAGCTCGGTGACGTCGGCGAAGCCCTCGGGGGTCTCGGCGCCGAGATCCGCGGCGACGATGGCGTCGGCCACCACCGTGGCGCCGACCGGGGCGTGCGGCGCGAAGCCGCCCGCGATCCCGGCCGAAACGGCCAGGGCGTACGGGTGGGCGGCCAGCGCGGCGGAGGCGGCGGCCGCGGCGGCGGCCGGGCCGACCCCGGCGGCCAGCACGTCCACCGGCGCGCCCTCGGCCCGGTGCAGGGTGCCGCCGGGCAGCGGCAGGGCGGCGGCCCCGCCGGGCAGGCCGCGCAGCACCGCCTCGGCCTCGGCGGCCACCGCGACGACGACGAGCAGCCGGGCCCGCGCGGGGCCCGACTGCTCGTGCTCGCCGTTCCCGGCGTCCTGCGCGGTCATCGCGGGACCGTCAGCTGTCCTGGGTCTTCAGCTGGAAGTACCAGACGGCGATCGGGTTGTCCGAGTTCTGGTCGCCCTCGACCACGGTGACCAGGGTCTTGCCGCTGGCGTTGAGCACCTTGTTCGCCGGCTGGGCACCCGTCCAGGTCTGGCCCTTGGCGTACGCGGACAGGCTGGTGCGCCCGCCGCTGCTGGACGAGCCGCCGTTGGAGAAGGCCCACCAGCCCGACTTGGCCACGTTCGGGGAGACACCGACGCCGACCCGGTCGCTCGCCACCACGTCCGAGGTGGGCAGGGTGCCGTCCTTCAGGGCCTTGGTGGCCTTGTCCTGGCAGTCCTGCTGGAGGTCCTCGGTGATCGCGCTGCCGCCGTTCCAGCACAGCGGGTCCGCGACGATCGAGGAGTTGCCGACCGTGAGGGTGGCACGGTGCGAGATGTGCTCGGTCTGGTTGGAGGCGACGGCGACGGAGGTGCCCACCGTGGCGGCGCCGACCACGACGACGGCGCCGAGGGCGGCGATGGCACGGGAATTGAGGCTCATGCGTCAGAATCTACCGGGCCTGGCCGATCACGCTACGCGGGGGTCGGCCACCGCGTGTTGCCGCACCGCCCGGTCAGGCCACCCGGGGCGCCGCGGGGTGCCGGCGCAGGCCCACCCGGAAGAGCGAGCGCAGCGTCCACAGCAGCGCCAGGCCGACCACCGCGGCGGCGACCGACAGGCCCAGCTCCCCGTTCAGCGGCATCAGGATGCCGACCGCGCCGCCGGCCACCCAGGACAGCTGCATCAGGGTCTCCGAACGGGCGAAGGCCGAGGTCCGCACCGCCTCCGGGACGTCCCGCTGGATCAGCGCGTCCAGCGCCAGCTTGCCCAGCGAGGCCGCCATCCCGGCGATGCCGGCGACCAGAATCACCGTCACCACGCCGTACCAGAGCGCGGCCGCCGCCGTCACACCGGTCGCCAGCAGCAGCATCGCGGTGACCGTCGCCTCCGGGCCGCGGGTGCGCAGCCAGGAGCCGAACACCGAGCCGAGCGCGTTGCCGGTCCCCGCCGCCAGGGCCACCAGGCCCAGCGCCAGCGTCGGCTGCAGGCCGCCGATCGGCTCCTCCCGCAGCAGGAAGGCCAGGAACATCACCAGGAAGCCGACCAGCCACTTCATCGCCGACATCGCCCGCAGCGCCAGGATCACCGACGGGCCGACGGTGCGCAGCGAGGCCTTGACCGGCGGCGGCCTGTGGTGGATCAGGTGCGAGCCCTCGCCGTGCACCTCGGCGTGCAGCACGGCGCGCTGCTCGCCCTTGGCCGAGTCCACGGCGTGCGGCAGGTGGAAGGCCATCAGGGTGCCGACCACGAACACCAGGAAGGCACCGCGCAGTGGCCAGCCCGGGCCGATCAGGTGCAGCAGCCCGCCCACCCCGGCCGCCACACCGGTGGCCAGCAGCCCGGCCAGGGTGACCCGGGAGTTCGCCTTCACCAGGGACAGCCGGCTCGGCAGCAGCCGGGGCACCACGACGCTGCGCACCACCCCGTAGGCCTTGGACGCCACCAGCACGCCGAGCGCCTCCGGGTAGAGCGCGAGGCCGCCGCCGGAGATCACCCCGGCCATCGTCCAGGCCAGCACCGCCCGGGCCAGCATCGCCATCGCCATGGCCGCCCGGCGGCCGTGTGGCAGACGGTCCAGCAGCGGGCCGATCACCGGGGCCAGGAGGGCGAACGGGGCCATCGTGATCAGCAGGTAGAGCGCCACCCGGCCGCGGGCCTCGCCGGTGGGCACCGAGAAGAAGATGGTGGAGGCCAGGGCGATGGTGATCAGCATGTCGCCGAACGAATTGAGCGCGTGCAGCTCGATCAGCTTGGCGAGGCCGGACTCGCCCGCGCCCTCGGCGGAGGTGGCCCGGCGGATCCGGCGGCCGGTGCCGTGCACCACCTTGCCGGTGCGGGCGCCGACGGCGGAGGCGGTGCGGATCAGGAAGGGGCGGCGGGACTCGGGGACCTCCTCCTCCGGGACCTCGTCGAGGGCGGCGAGGTGGCGGGCGCGGGCGCCGTCCGGCTCGGGGACGCCGTCGTCAGGCGCGTTGCCGGGTGCGTCAGGTGTGGCAGGCGCGTCGGGTGTGCCGACGGCGTCGGGCGGTGCGTGGTCCCCGACCGGCTTGACCAGGCTCACGGGGGCGGCGGACGCCTCGGTTCCGCCCGCCGGCTGCGGTTCGCCCGAGCCGGGGACCGGAGGCTGCCGTCGCGGCACGGCGTCCGCCTGGTCGGGGCTGCCGGCCTGCGAGGCGCGCACTGCGTGCTGCGACGAGTTGTCGTCCGCCACAAGCCCATCCTGCCCCAGATCCGGCGCGCCGACGCGGGATTGCACTCCGCTCGGCGCGGCCGTTCCGTGCCCGTGGAACGCACGCGTCCGCCCCGGACTGTGCCGGGGTGCCGACCGGCGGGTAGCCTGCCCAAAGTCCGCCCGCCGGGACGCCGGGGCGCCGGCAGGCCGGTCGAGCGGCGCGGTCGGTACCCGAGGGGGCCTCCGGTCGCGCAGAATGGATGAGGGACTACCAAGCCGCGACGGAATGGGCAACACGCCGTTGGCGACAGAAGAACTGGGAGAGAATCGACGCCGTGAGTGCTGCGATGCGAAGCCGTACCCCCGACCGGCTCTGTGCCGAGGCCGTCGAAATCGCCCGCCAGGCAGCCGAGGAGGCCGTCGGAGCGGCGGCCGTCGGGCCGCACCTTGACGTCCAGGCGGACGCCGAGCGCGTCGTCACCCACACCTTCGAGTGCCGGGACGCCGCGTACCGCGGCTGGCACTGGGCGGTCACGGTCGCCCGCGCCCCGCGCGCCAAGAACGTCACCCTGGACGAGGTCGTGCTGCTGCCCGGCCAGGACGCCGTCCTCGCCCCCCAGTGGGTGCCGTGGAGCGAGCGGCTGCGCCCCGGTGACATGGGCCCCGGCGACCTGCTGCCGACCGGTGCCGACGACCTGCGCCTGGAGCCCGGCTGGACCGGCGAGGACGAGCCCGCGCCGAACTCCGCCGCCGCCGCCCTCGTGGACGACGAGGACCTGGTCGTCACCGACCCGCACGTCCAGCCGGCCCCGGCCCGCGCCCGGATCAACGCCATCGCCGAGGAGCTCGGCCTGGGCCGCAGCCGGGTGCTCTCCCGGCTCGGCCTGCACCTGGCCGCCGAGCGCTGGGAGAAGACCCACGGCTCGCAGACCCCGATGGCGCAGGCCGCCCCGGCCTCGTGCGGGAGCTGCGGCTTCCTGATTCCGATCGGCGGCTCGCTCGGGCAGGCCTTCGGTGTGTGCGGCAACGAGTTCGGGCCGGCCGACGGCCAGGTCGTCTCCTTCGCGTACGGCTGCGGCGGGCACTCCGAGGCGGCCGTCATCCCGGCCCCGCCGGCGCCGTCCGAGCTGATCCTGGACGAGCTGGTGGTCGAGCCCCTGCAGCTCCACCCCGACCGCGCCTCCGGCTCCGTCGAGCCCGACGCCCCCGCCGAGGAGCTCGGCCACTCCTGAGGTCTGTGCTCCACGGCCCGCCCCGGCGACGATCCGGGGCGGGCCGTGGTGTTTCCCGAACGGGCCGCGCCGATTCGGGGCGGGTGCCGCAGGCCCCGGCCGGGGCCGTGGTCGGGAGCAGTCAGTGGGGCAGGGAAGAATGCCCTACGACGTACAGGGCGGCGGAAGGCGGCAGGTCCAGTGGAACCTCGGATCATCGGCAGCAGCACGGACGAGCACCTCGCGGACGCCTTCGGGAGCGCCGCGCTGCGGCGGCGGGTGCTGGACGCCTGGGCCGCCTCGCCGGCCCGCTTCCGGGAGGACGCCAACGCCGAGGAGGAACTCGCGCTCGGCGGCTACCGGGACCGCCTGGTGGTCGAGTTGGCGCAGAACGCGGCCGACGCGGCGGTCCGCGCCGGGCGCGGACCCGGGCGGCTGCGGCTGACCCTCGCCGACGGCGTGCTCGCCGCCGCCAACACCGGCGCCCCGCTGGACGCGGCCGCCGTCGAGTCGCTGTCCACCCTGCGCGCCTCCTCCAAGCGCGGTGAGCAGCCCGCCGTCGGCCGGTTCGGGGTCGGCTTCGCCGCCGTCCTCGCGGTCACCGACGAGCCCGCCGTGCTCGGCGCCACCGGCGGGGTGCGCTGGTCGCTCGGCGAGGCCCGGTCGCTCGCCGAGGCGCAGCCCGCGCTGACCGAGGAGCTGCGCCGCCGGGACGGCCACGTGCCGCTGCTGCGGCTGCCGTTCGCGGCCGAGGGCCCGGCGCCCGAGGGCTACGACACGGTGGTCGTGCTGCCGATGCGGGACGCCGCCGCCGAGGACCTGACCCGCCGGCTGCTGGCCGGGATCGACGACGCGCTGCTGCTCACCCTGCCCGGCCTCGCCGAGGTCGTGGTGGAGACCCCGGAGGGCACCCGGACGCTCACCCGGGCCGCCGCCGAGACCCGCCCGGACGGCGTCACCGAGGTCACCGTCACCGACGACGCGGGCGGGCGGCTGCGGCAGACGGTCTGGCAGACCGCCGGCGCCTCCGGCCGCCTGGACACCGAGCTGCTGGTCGACCGGCCCACCGAGGAGCGCGCCCGCCCGTACTGGACGGTGACCTGGGCCGTCCCGGTCGGCGTGGACGGCGCCCCGCAGCAGCCCGGCATCGCGTCCGTGCTGCACGCGCCGACCCCCAGCGACGAGCCGGTCGGCCTGCCCGCGCTGCTGATCGCCTCCTACCCGCTGGACTCCACCCGCCGGCACGTCGCGCCCGGCCCGCTGGCCGACTTCCTCACCGAGCGTGCCGCCGACAGCTACGCCGACCTGCTGCGCGCCCGCGGCGCCGACCTCGGCTCGCTCGGCCTGGTGCCCGGGCCGCTCGGCAAGGGCGCGCTGGACAACGCGCTGCGCGCGGCGGTGCTGTCCCGGCTGCCCGGCACGCCGTTCCTGCCGCACCCGGCGCCGGTCGAGGAGGGCACGCCCGCGCTGCGGCCCCGGGACGCGACGCTGCTGGAGGGGGCGGACGGCTCGGTGGTCGAGGCGCTCGCGCCGATCTTCCCCGGGCTGCTGCCGGCCGGCCTGGAGCGCCGCACCGAGCTGCGGGTGCTGAACGTGCGCCGGGTGCCGCTGGCCGACGTGGTGGACCAGCTCGGCGGCCTGGACCGCGAGCCCGGCTGGTGGCGCAACCTGTACGCGGCGCTCGGCGGGGCCGACCCGGAGGCGCTCGGCGCGCTGCCCGTACCGCTCGCGGACGGCCGGACGGTGACCGGGCCGCGGCGCGTCCTGCTGCCCTCGGAGGACGCCGACTGGGCGGCCTTCCCGGGCTACCCCGAATCGCTGGCCGGCGCGCTCGCCGCGCTCGACCTGCGCCTGGCCCACCCCGAGGCCGCCCACCCGCTGCTGGCCAAGCTCGGCGCGGGCACCGCGACCCCGGCCGGGGTGCTGGACACCCCCGAGGTGCGGGCCGCCGTCGCCCGCTCCTACGAGGTGGCCGAGGACGACCTGGACACCGCGCTCGAACTCGCCGACGCCGTCCTGGCGTTGGTGAAGGCCGCCGCCCCGGAGCCGGGCGACCACCCGTGGCTGGCCCGGCTGGCGCTGCTCGACGACGAGGGCGAGCCCGCCCGCGCGGGCGAACTCGTGCTGCCCGGCAGCCCGTTCGCCGCGCTGGCGCGCGAGGAGGACGCCGGCTGGGTGGACGACGACCTGCTGGAGCGCTGGGGGCCCGAGGTGCTCGCGGCCGTCGGCGTCCTGGCGGACTTCGTCCTGGTGCGCGCCGAGGACGTGGTGCTCGACCCGGACGACCTGGAGCGGCTCGACCCCACCGTCCCCGCCGACCGGGCGGCCGGCGGCCACCCCACCGGCCTGGTGGACGAGGCACCGGACGGGCTCGCCGACTGGGCCGAGGACGCCCTGGAGGCCCTGCAGGCCGACGAGGCGATCGGCGTCCCGCCGGTGGCCGCCGAGCTGCTGGCCGTACGCGACCTCGACCTGGTGGACGACGACGCCTGGCCCGAGGCGCTCGCCGCGCTGGCCCGCCCGCCGTACCGGGACGCCGTGGTCAACCCGGTGCGCACCCTGCTGCCGGACGGCTCGTACGCCGACCTGCCGCCGTACACCGCGTGGTGGCTGCGCGACCACCCGGTGCTGGCGGGCCGCGAGCCCGCCGGGCTGCGCGCCGCCGGGGCCGACCCGCTGCTGCGCGGCCTCTACGACGAGGCGCGCACCACCCTGGACGACCAGTTCCTGCACGCGCTCGGGGTGCGCACCACGCTGACCGCGCTGCTCGCCGAGCCGCACGGGCCGGACGAGGTGCTGGACCGGATGACCGATCCGGCTGTCGAGGTCGCCCACCGCCAACTGCACGGCCTGCACAGTGCGTTGGCCCGGGTGGAGCGCGAGCGGATCGAACCGCTGGACGTGGTGCGGGCGCTGCCGCCACTGGACCCGGCCACCGGGCGGCGGCCCGCCCACACCGTGGTGGTGGACGCCACCGAGGCGGTCGTCGCGGACGCCCCCGACCTGGTCCAGCTGCTGCACTCCCACCCGCTGCTGCCGGTCGCCCCGGCGCTCGCGGCCGACCTCGCCGAGCGGCTGCACGTGTCGCTGGCCAGCGAGGTGGCCGGCGGCCGGGTGCTCTCCGAGGGCGTGCTGCACCGGGTCCCGGCCGTGGTGCGCGAGCTGCTGCCCGGCTGCCCGGTCGCGTACGAGGAGCACGAGGAGCTGCTGGTCGTCGGGCCGGACGGCGACGAGGCCGCGGTGGACTGGCGGTGGGACCCCGGGGCGGACGCCCCGGAGCCGCCGTACGACCCGGAGCTGGCCGAGGCCGAGGACGAGGACGACGAGTTCGAGGTCCCGCCGGTGCCGGGCCTGCTGCACGCCGCCACCCCGGAGGGCCTCGCGGCCGGCCTCGCCTGGTCGGTCGGACAGTGGCACCGGCGCTTCGAGGTGCTGGCCGCGCTCAGCGAGCCGGACCGTGCGTACGAGCTGTCGGCGGCCCGGGACTTCGAGGGCTGAGCCGCCGTACGGGCCGGGCCCGCCCCGACCGGCGGCTCCGGTCCGACCGGCGGGCCCGTGTCGATCGGCGGGTGCGGCGGGCTCACTCCAGGCCGCGGCGCTTCATGAAGCGCCAGACGAGCTCCAGGAGGATGCCGCAGACCACCGCGATGGCGACGCCCAGCAGCGGGTCGCGGATGCCGACCAGGGAGAGCTGGAAGAACTCCTTCAGCGGGGGGATTAGCAGCACCAGGGCGAACGCGCCGCACATCGTGCCGATCAGCAGCAGCCGCCACCAGGAGTACGGGCGGGCGACGATGGCGAGGACCCAGATGGCGATCAGGAAGAGCGTCAGGGTGGCCACGCTGGTGTCGGCCTTGAGGTCGGTCGCGTGGTCGGCGCGGGCGAGCGCGTAGGCGACGAAGGTGCCCGTCCCGGCGATGACGCCGCCGGGGATGGCGAGCCGCAGCACGCGTTTCACGAAGCCGGTGCGGGCCCGCTCGTTGTTGGGGGCGAGCGCGAGGAAGAAGGCCGGCACGCCGATGGTCAGGGAGGACAGCACGGTGGAGTGCCGGGGCAGGAACGGGTACGGCGAGTGGGTGAAGATCACCAGCAGCGCCAGCAGCACCGAGTAGACCGTCTTCACCAGGAAGAGCGACGCGACCCGCTCGATGTTGCCGATCACCCGGCGGCCCTCGGCGACCACCGACGGCAGGGTCGCGAAGGAGTCGTCGAGCAGCACGATCTGGGCGACCGCCTTGGTGGCGTCGGAGCCGGTGCCCATCGCCACGCCGATGTCGGCGTCCTTGAGCGCCAGCACGTCGTTGACGCCGTCGCCGGTCATCGCCACGGTGTGGCCGCGGGACTGCAGCGCCCCGACCAGCAGGCGCTTCTGCTGCGGGGTGACCCGGCCGAAGACGCTGGTCCGGTCGGCGGTCTCGGCGAGCTGCTCGGGGTCGGTGGGCAGGGTGCGGGCGTCCAGCGGCTGGTCGGCGCCGGGCAGGCCCAGGTGGCCGGCCACCGCGCCGACCGAGACCGCCGCGTCGCCCGAGATGACCTTGGCCCGGACCCGCTGGCCCTCGAAGTACCGCAGGGTTTCGGCGGCGTCGCCGCGCAGCCGCTGCTGCAGCACCACCAGGGCGAGCGGGGTGAGGTCGGCCGCCGGGTCGGGGGAGTCCAGCGGGACGGGCGTCCGGCCCAGCAGCAGCACCCGCAGGCCCCGCGCGCCCAGCTCGTCCACCTCGGCCAGCGCCGGGTGCCCGGCGGGCAGCAGCACGTCGGGGGCGCCGAGCAGCCAGCTGGCCTCGCCGCCCTGCGGCTCCAGCAGCTGCACGCCGCTCCACTTGCGGGCGGAGGAGAAGGGCATCGCCTCGATCACCCGCCAGCCGTCGCGGCCCGAGGATCCGCCGGAAGGACCGTCCGAGGCGTCGTCACCGCCGTCGCCGCGCCCGTACGCGTCGATGACGGCCTGCATGGACGGGTTGGGGCGGGGGTCGGCGCCGGCCATCACGGCGAGCGCGCGCCGGACGGTCTCGGCGTCGACGGCGGCGGGCTCCCCGTCGGAGAGCACCCGCAGGTCGATCACGTCCATGCCGCCCTCGGTGAGGGTGCCGGTCTTGTCCAGGCAGACGGTGTCGACCCGGGCCAGGCCCTCGATCGCCGGCAGCTCCTGGACCAGGCACTGCTTGCGGCCGAGCCGGATCACGCCGATCGCGAAGGCCACCGAGGTCAGCAGCACCAGGCCCTCGGGGACCATCGGGACGATGCCGGCCACCATCCGCCGCACGGCCTCGCGCCAGTCCCGGCCCTCGACGGCCAGCTGGCTGATGATCAGGCCGATCGCGGTGGGGAACAGCAGGTAGGTGATGAACCGCAGGATGCTGTCGATGCCGCTGCGCAGCTCCGACTTCACCAGGGTGAACTTGCTGGCCTCCTCGGCGAGCTGCGCGGCGTAGGCCTCGCGGCCGACCTTGGTGGCGGTGAACGCGCCCGCGCCGGCCACCACGAAGCTGCCGGACATCACCTGGTCGCCGGGCTGCTTGAGGACGGGGTCGGGTTCGCCGGTGAGCAGCGACTCGTCGATCTCCAGGCCGTCCGCCTCGGTGACCTCGCCGTCCACGATCACCTTGTCGCCGATGCCGAGCAGCACGGTGTCGTCGAGGACGATCTCGGAGACGCCGATCTGCTGGACGGCGCCGTCCCGGCGGACCTGCGGGCGGGCCTCGCCGATCAGGGCCAGGCTGTCCAGGGTCTTCTTGGCGCGCAGCTCCTGGATGATGCCGATCGCCGTGTTGGCGACGATGACCAGGCCGAACAGGCCGTCCTGGATCGGTCCGACGATCAGGATGATCCCGAACATCACGCCGATGATCGCGTTGAAGCGGGTGAAGACGTTGGCCCGGACGATTTCCCTGGTGGAGCGGCTGGACCGGACCGGGACGTCGTTGACCTGTCCCTGCGCGACCCGCTCGGCCACCTCGGCGACGGTCAGTCCGCCGCGCCGCCCGGGCAGCAGCCCGAGGGGGTGGGCTCCGTCGGGACGGTCCCCGTCGGTCGGCCGCTCTTCCGCTGGCTGGGCAGGCTGCGTCATGGCACCGACTCTACGGGTGCCTTATGTCCGATGCGTGCTACTAAAGGGCTATTCAGTCCGACCGGGTGGCCGGGTCCTGACCGTCGCCGTCCGTCATGCGTCCGGCCGCCTCGGCGGCGCGGCTGCGGGCGATCGCGTCGCGCCGGGCGCGGCAGTACCAGAGGCCGATCAGGCCGAGCAGGCCGCCGGAGAGGCAGATCCACGGCCAGGTGCCGTGGCCGTGTTCGGAGAGCGTGCCCTGGAAGGGGAGCAGGGCGAGGAAGGCGACGAACCACACCACCGTGCCGCCGCCGACGATGGCGACGTCGTTGGCCTCCAGCGGAGGGGGCGAGGGGTGCAGCGGCGTCTTCGGCATGGGGCCTAGCGTACGGTGCGGTGGGGGCCGGTCGTCGTCGCGCAGCCGCCGCGCACGGGCCAGGCGGGGGCCGCGCGGGCGGCCTGTGGGCCTGCCGCGGGCTCTACGCGCGAAGATAGCGCGTGTGCGATGGGGAAACCATACTTAAAGGTCTGACGCCGAGCCGCCGTCGCCTCGGGTGTCGACCCCCTCTCCTCAGCTCCCCCACAGAGGACGCACGCATGCCTGTGGTCCAGCCGACCACCGAGTCGCCCGAACCCGCCGACGCCGCGCCCAAGCCCCCCACCGGCGCCGTCGACCGCTACTTCCGGATCAGCGAGCGCGGCTCCACCCTGCCGCGCGAGATCCGCGGCGGCGTCGCCACCTTCTTCACCATGGCGTACATCCTGGTGCTGAACCCGATCATCCTGGCGAGCGCCACGGACATGACCGGGGCCCACCTGGACAGCGCCCAGCTGGTCACCGCCACCGCCCTCACCGCGGGTCTCACCACCCTGCTGATGGGTGTGATCGGCAACGTCCCGATCGGCCTGGCCGCCGGCCTCGGCGTCAACACCATCGTGGCGCTCCAGCTCGCCCCGAAGATGACCTGGCCGGACGCCATGGGCATGGTCGTGCTGGCCGGCCTCGCGATCATGCTGCTGGTCGCCACCGGCCTGCGCGAGCGGGTCATGAACGCGGTCCCGCTCGGCCTGCGCAAGGCCATCGCGATCGGCATCGGCCTGTTCATCAGCCTGGTCGGCCTGGTCGACTCCGGCTTCGTCAGCCGCGTCCCGGACGCCGCGCACACCACCGTCCCGCTGCAGCTCGGTGGCAACGGGCACCTGCTCGGCTTCCCGGTGCTGGTCTTCGTCGTCGGCCTGCTGCTCACCCTGATCCTGGTCATCCGCAAGGTGCCCGGCGCGATCCTGATCAGCATCGTGGCCTCCACCGCGCTCGCCGTGGTGCTCGACAAGGTCGTCGACATCCCGGCGCTCAAGTGGGGCCTGACCGTCCCGGCCTGGCCGGGCAACCCGGTGGCCGCGCCGGACTTCGGGCTGGTCGGCAAGGTCAGCCTGTTCGGCGGCTTCGAGAAGGTCGGCGTGCTGACCGGCGTGCTGTTCGTCTTCACCGTGCTGATGTCGTGCTTCTTCGACGCGATGGGCACCATCCTCGGCGTGGCCGACGAGGCCCACCTGCTGGACGAGAAGGGCGACCTGCCCGGCATCAACAAGGTCCTGATGGTCGACGGCATCGCCACCGCGCTCGGCGGCGCCACCTCCTCCTCCGCCAACACCTGCTTCGTGGAGTCCACCGCCGGCGTCGGCGAGGGTGCCCGGACCGGCTTCGCCTCGATCGTCACCGGCCTGCTCTTCGTCGTGGCGCTCTTCCTCACCCCGCTCGCCACCATGGTCCCCGCCCAGGCCGCCACCCCGGCCCTGGTCACGGTCGGCTTCCTGATCCTGGCCAACTCGATCAAGGAGATCGACTGGGCCGACTACACGATCGCGATCCCGGCCTTCCTGACCATCGTGATGATGCCGTTCACCTACAGCATCACCAACGGCATCGGCTTCGGCTTCATCGCCTTCTGCGTCCTGCGCGTGGCCGCCGGCCGCGGCCGCGGCGTGCCGGCCCCGCTGTACGCGGTGGCGGCGGTGTTCGCCTTCTACTACCTGATGCCGGCCTTCGGCCTGCTCTGACGCCGTACGGCGCCGCCGCGGCCCCGTCCTCCCCCGTGCGGGAGGGCGGGGCCGCGGCGTTTCCGAAGTGCCACCGTGCTCCGAAGTGTCACCGGCCGTGGTGTCACCGGACCCCGTGGTGTCACTGGACGTCGAACTCGTTGCCCTCGGGGTCGGCCATGGTGGTCCACTCGCCGCCCGGCTCCTTGACCTCCCGCAGGACGGTGGCGCCGAGGGCTTCGAGGCGGGTGACGGTGGCGGCGCGCTCGCCCGGGGCGGGGTGGACGTCGAGGTGCAGTCGGTTCTTGGCCCGCTTGGGCTCGGGGACGGCCTGGAAGAGGATGCGACGGCCGAGGCCGGTGTCCGAGGCCGGGTCGAACGGGTCCTCGGGGTGGCGGACGGCGGCCAGGGTGCGCCAGGCGGGGTGGCCGTCCACCTCGGTGGTGGCGTCGGGGCCGACCGCGCCGGCCTGAAGCAGGCGGGTGACCAGCGGGCCGTGGTCCTCCCGGGTGTACTCCAGGGCGGCGGCCCAGAAGGCGGCCTGGCGGTGCGGGTCGGCGCAGTCGATGACGAGCTTCCAGTGCAGCGGCATGTAACCGTTTCTATCGGTTACCGGATGGTCGGGCAATCAGCCACTGTCGGAAGCTGTCAAAAAGGCGCCCGTGTAGGCCAGTTGACGGTGGGAATACTGGCTGGACGGAGAAGGGGGAGGGGACTCGACCGATGGTGCAACAGGATCCGCCCGGGGGCGTCGAGGCACAGCTGCTGCCGGAGCTGTTCCGGACGGCGGACAAGGCCTCGCTGGACGGCCAGCGCGAGACGCTGCGCTGGTACCGAGGCCTGATCGCGATGCTGGTGGTCGCCGCGCTGATCGGGTCGTTCCCCGGCCCGGACCACAAGGGCGACTTCGACCCCTGGCCGCTGTTCTCGGTGGCCGCCTTCCTGCTGGCCGGCTACTTCTGGTCCCGGCTGCGCCGCAGCAACCCGCAGGGCCGCTGGTACGAGGCGCGGGCGGCGGCCGAGTCGGTCAAGACACTGGCCTGGAAGTACACCGTCCGGGCCAGCCCGTTCGACGGCGAGGGGCAGTCCCCGGACGTGGACCGGGGCTACCTGCTGCAGGTCGAGGACGTGATGCGGGCCTTCGAGGACCCGGCGATCGTGCCGCCCGACACCGTCGCCGAGATCACCCCGGAGATGCGGCGGCTGCGTGCCGACAGCCTGACCGCCCGGCGCACCCTCTACCTGCGCACCCGGGTCGAGGGGCAGCGCACCTGGTACCGCTCCCGGGCGGACGCCTGCGAGTCGCAGGCGGTCTCCTGGGGGCTCGGCATCGCGGTGCTGATCATCCTCGGCGCGGCGGCCGCCATCGCCCAGGCCACCGGTGCGCTGCAGGTGCACATCTTCGGCGCCAGCTCGGCCGCGGCCGCGGCGATCATCGCCTGGACGCAGCTCAAGCAGCTCCGCCCGCTGGCCGCCGCCTACCAGTTGGCCGCGCGCGAGCTGGAGAACGTCGGCAACCAGCTCTCCGACCTGGACGTCAGGGCGCCGGACGCCGAGGCGCGCTGGGCCCGGCTGGCCGCCGAGGCGGAGGACGCGGTCTCCCGCGAGCACACCACCTGGCGGGCCCGGCGGGCGTTCCCGCGGTAGGGCGGGGCGTTCCGCACTGGGCCGGGGGCGCTCCGCGCTAGACCAACTCTGGGAAACAGCTGGGGAGATCGGGCGAAGGGGGAGCACGCCGGGACCACAGGTGTGCGGGGTACGTGAGGGTAGAGCGCCGAGGTACGGACCGTAATCGTTACGTGTCCATGCCCTGGTTTCATCACCTCCGCGCGACCCCTGTACCGCCGGAGGCCCCCCTTGCGCATTCTCCTGATCGCCAGTGCGTTCAACAGCCTGACCCAGCGCGTCCATGCCGAGCTGCGCGAGCGCGGCCACCAGGTCGCCGTCCAGCTCGCCCTCGGGGACGAGCAGATGCGGGCGGGGGTGGCCCGGACCGACCCCGAGCTGATCATCTGCCCGATGCTGACCAAGGCCGTCCCGCAGGACATCTGGTCCAGCCGGACCGTCCTGATCGTGCACCCCGGGCCCACCGGCGACCGCGGCCCCTCCTCGCTGGACTGGGCGATCACCGAGGGCGCGGAGCGCTGGGGCGTCACGGTGCTGCAGGCCGTCGAGGAGATGGACGCCGGTGACATCTGGGCGTCCGTCGAGTTCCCCGTCCCCGACTGCGGCAAGAGCGAGCTGTACCGGGGCGAGGTCGCCGACGCCGCCGTGGAGGCCGTCCTGCTGGCCGTCCAGCGCTACGAGGGCGGCCTGTTCACCCCCGAGCCGCTGGACTACGGCCGACCCGACGTCCACGGCGAGCTGCGGCCCTTCCTGCGCCAGGAGGCGCGCCGGATCGACTGGGAGCAGGACGACACCGCCACCGTGCTGCGCAAGCTGCGCGCCGCCGACTCCCAGCCCGGCGTGCTGGACGAGCTGTACGGGCGCGAGTTCTTCCTGCACGGCGCCCACCCCGAGGACGAGCTGCGCGGCCCGGTGCCCGGCGCCGTGCTGGCCACCAGGGACGGCGCGATCTGCCGGGCCACCGTGGACGGCGCGGTGTGGATCCCGCAGCTGCGCCCGCGCCGCACCCCCGGCGGGCCGGCCACCTTCAAGCTGCCCGCCGCGACGGTCCTCGCCGACGAGCTGTACCGGGTCCGCGAGGTGCCGGTGCGCCCGGCGGCGGCCGCCCGTCGCGACACCTGGTCGGAGCTGCGCTACCGGGAGGAGGGCGACGTCGGCTACCTCGAATTCGCCTACCCGGGCGGGGCGATGAGCACCGAGCAGTGCCGTCGGCTGCTGGCCGCCTACCGGGAGGCGGCCGCCCGGCCCACCTCGGTGCTGGTGCTCGGCGCTCCCCGGGACTTCTACTCCAACGGGATCCAGCTCAACGTCATCGAGGGCGCGGCCTTCCCGGCGCTGGAGTCCTGGGAGAACATCAACGCGATGGACGACTTCGTCGAGGCCGTCCTGACCACGACGGACAAGGTCACCGTCGCGGCCCTCGCCGGGAACGCGGCGGCCGGCGGGCTGATGATGGCGCTCGCCGCCGACGAGGTGTGGTGCCGCGACTCGGCGGTGCTCAACCCGCACTACCGCCTGATGGGCCTGTACGGCTCCGAGTACTGGACGTACACCCTGCCGAACCGGGTCGGTGCCGAGCAGGCCGAGCGGCTCACCACCGAGGCGCTGCCGGTCGGGGCCGAACACGCCCGCCGGATCGGCCTGGTGGACCGGACGTCCGGCGGGGACGCGGCGGAGTTCCGCCGCTGGGTGGCCCGGGAGGCGGCCGGGATCGCCGGCTCGCCCGAGCTCACCGGGCGGCTGGTGGACAAGAAGCGCCGCCGCGCCGCCGACGAGGAGGCGAAGCCGCTGGCCGAGTACCGGGCGGAGGAACTGCGGCGGATGCACGCCAACTTCTACCGGACCGACGAGCCGTACCACGGGCTGCGGCGGGACTTCGTGCACAAGGTCTGCCCGGTGGCCACGCCGGAGCACCTGACCGGGCTGCTCGGGCGGCCCGCGTAAGGGGCCGGCGGGCCGACACACGGCGACGCCCGGCCGGGTCCCCCACCCCGGCCGGGCGTCGCTCTGTGTCTCCCGTTCTGTGTCTGTCGGCCCGCTCAGCGCCGGACGCCGGCCCCGCCCAGCCGCTGCTGCGGGACGCGGGGCGGCCGGGGCGGCCGGGGTGCCCGCGGGGGCAGCGGGGCGGCCGGTCCGGCCAGCAGGGGCTGCGAGTCGGGGCGGCTCGGGGAGACGGCGAAGGCCAGTGAACCGAAGAACACGTAGCAGCCGAGTCCGACCCCGAGCGGGAAGATGAACTGCAGCGCCATCACGCCGCCCTGGGTGGAGTGCGAGAGGTCCACCCGGACCGACAGCGCCGCCATGCCCGTGTAGTGCATCGCGCAGACCGCCACGCCCATCACCGGCGCCGCCGCCAGTACGGCGATCGTGCCCCGGATGTTCAGCGCGGCCCAGAGCGCGGCCGTGGCCGCGAAGACGGCGATGGCGACCGAAAGCGCCACCGTCGTGTGGTCGTAGCCGAGCCGGCCGGGCAGGACCATCGCGGCCATGCCCATGTAGTGCATCGCGGCGACCCCGAGGCCGGTGGTCAGCCCGCCGACCATGAGCGCCAGCGCCGGGTGCTTGCGCCAGTACCCGACGGTGAAGAGCCCGACGCCGACGAAGGCGACGGCGACCAGCAGGCTGATCACGGTCAGCCCGGGCTGGTAGGTGATCTCGACGCCGGTCACCGAGAAGCCGAGCATCGCGATGAAGTGCATGGACCAGATGCCGGCCCCGAGCGAGGTGGACGCGAAGAGCAGCCAGACGGCCCGGCTGCGGCCCTTGGAGACGAGTGCCCAGCGGGCGCCGCGCAGCGCCACGAAGGCGCCGAGGCAGGCGACGAAGTACGAGACCGCCGGCGTCACCCAGCCGTGGTCGGCATGATGGATCTCACCCAATTGAGCTCCCTGGACGAGGGGTTGAGGGCGCCAGGGCTCGGGCGGACGCGGTCGACCGGGGCGGTCGGGAAGCGTGCGGAAACGGGCACGGAAACGGAACGGGGTCCGCCGGGGGGAGCCTGGCGTGTGGTGCCCCTGACAACGGGGGAGAGTAGCCACTACCCGCCGGTCGCACAATGTTCGTGCTTTTGGTGAAATCCCAGGTCAGGATGGACCTTTACCGCTCCTGCATGATCTTGGCACCAAGCCCTGACACCGCCTGCGCACGCTCCCCGGGCCCGTTCGTGCCTTACTCCAAGGGCGCTAGCCCGAACGGGTGGCCGGCCGGGTCGATCAGCACCTTGAGCGTGCGCCCGTGCTGGTACGCGGGCTGGGTCGCGCCGAGCGCGAGGGCCTTCGCGGTGGACTCCTCCAGGTCGTCCACGTAGAAGTCGAGGTGGAAGTGCTTGCTCCCGTCCGGCTCCGTCCACGGCTCCGGCTGGTACCCCTTCACCCGCCCGAAGCCCAGCGGGCTGCCACCCTCCGGGTTGTCCAGGATCGCGAAGTGTTCGTCCACGTGCCGGGTCTCCCACCCCAGCAGTTCGCCGTAGAACGACGCCAGCGCGACCGGGTCGGCGCAGTCGATGGTGACCATGGCGAGCCTGGCGAACCCGCCGTCGTTCGGCGTGGACTGTTCGGCGGACTGCTCAGCGGCGAGGTCGGACATGTCTGGTCGGCCCTTCCGGGAGTCGGGAACGATCACCCATCACCAATATGGCACCGGGCGGATGCTCCGGCGCGGCGGGACGCCGATTTTCTTTAGCGAGAGTAATGACGTAGTCTAAAGAGATGCCCGAGATGTCCGAGCAGGACCTCGCAGCCGTCAATCAGCTGCGATCGTCCACGATGCGCCTCTCCCGACGACTCAAACACCAGCGGGTGGAGGAGTCGCTCAGTCCCACCGAGATGGGGGTGCTGGGCACCCTCGCCCGGTGCGGAAAGGCGACGCCGGGTGAGCTCGCCCGGAAGGAGCACGTGCAGCCTCCTTCGATGACCAGGATCGTCGCGATGCTGGAGGAGAAGGGGCTGGTGCGGCGGGAGCCGCACCCCGAGGACCGCCGACAGGTGGTCGTCAGCAGCACCGAGCAGGCCGAGACGATCCTCGCGGAGAGTCGTCGGCGCCGAAACGTCTGGCTCGCCGAGCTCGCCCAAGGGCTCGACGAGGAGGAATGGGCCGTCCTCCGGGAGGCCGCGCCCGTGCTCTACAAGCTCGCACACCTCTGAGGCACACCGAACCCGGCCGGCCGCCGGGAGACAAAGGAGCCCGCATCACCGCAGGACCGACCACCGACACCAGGAGCGCGACGGCCACCGCCATGGCCGTCGCGCTGCGAGGGGAGAGCACCGTGACACCGCCGGCCGCAGCCAGCGCCGCCGCCATCCGTACCGACGACCCGACCAACGACCCCGCCGCGGCCAACACCGCGGCCGCCGACACCCAGGCACCCGCCCCCACGGGGCTGCCGGGCAGCGGCGACGACGACCCCGACGAACGCACCGCGGCGGACGACCCCGCCGCTCCCGGCCGCAGCCACGCGGCCTCATCTCCCACAGGCGCCCGTTTCACCCGGCCCGGGGGGATGTTCTCCTCCCTGCGCGTTCGCAACTACCGCTACTACTTCGCCGGCCAGGTGGTGTCCAACACCGGTACCTGGATGCAGCGGATCGCCCAGGACTGGCTGGTACTGAGCCTCACCGGCAGCCCGCTCGCGGTCGGCATCACCACCGCCATGCAGTTCCTGCCGATGCTGCTGCTCGGCCTCTTCGGCGGCGTGCTCGCCGACCGGATGCCCAAGCGCCGGCTGCTGATCTACACCCAGGGCGCGATGGGCCTGCTGGCCGCGGGCCTCGCCGTGCTGACCATCGGCGGTGTGGTGACGCCGTACTACGTGTACGCGTTCGCGCTGCTGCTCGGCCTGGTCACCGTGGTCGACAACCCGACCCGGCAGGCCTTCGTCTCCGAGATGGTCGGACCCAAGGACCTCGCCAACGCCGTCAGCCTGAACGCCGCCAACTTCCAGACCGCCCGCCTGGTCGGCCCCGCCGTCGCGGGCCTGCTGATCGCCGCGGTCGGCAGCGGCTGGGCCTTCGCCGTCAACGCGCTGTCCTTCGCGGCCGTGATCGGCGGACTGCTGGCCATGCGGGAGAGCGAACTGCGCCCGACCGCGCGGATCGCCCGCGAGAAGGGGCAGCTGCGGGAGGGTCTGCGGTACGTGAAGGAGCGGCCCGAACTGCTCTTTCCGATGGTGCTGGCCGGATTCATCGGGACCTTCGGCTTCAACTTCCCGACCCTGCTCTCCGGCTTCGCGTACGACACCTTCAAGGTGGGCGCCGGCCAGTACGGCCTGCTGAACACCGCGATGGCGGTCGGCTCGCTGGCCGGCGCGCTGCTCGCCGCCCGCCGGGGCGCGCCGAGGCTGCGCCGGCTGGTCGGCGCGGCGCTGGCCTTCGGCACGCTCGAGGTGGTCGCCGCCTTCGCGCCCGACTACTGGACCTTCGCGCTGCTGCTGATGCTGATCGGGGTGTTCGGGCTGAGCTTCAACACCTCGGTCAACTCCATGCTGCAGCTGGCCACCGACCCCGAGATGCGCGGCCGGGTGATGGGCCTGCTGGTGCTGGTCTTCACCGGCGGCACGCCGATCGGTGCCCCGATCGTCGGCTGGGTGACCGCCTCGTACGGGCCCCGGCTCGGCCTGCTGGCCTGCGGACTGGTGTCCGCGCTGGCGGCCGGTGCGGTCGGCCTGGTGCTGGCCCGCGGCGCGGACCTGCGGGTGCGCTTCGACCTGCACCCGGGCCGCGGCGGCCGGGTCGTGGCCGTCGTGCCGCGGACCGCTCCGACGCGCAAGTCGGAACTGGCCGCCGCCTGCTGACGATCCGTCAGATATGTCAGCCCCCCGAGGGTTCGCCTCGGGGGGTTCGTGGCGTCAGAGCCGGATGGCGAGGACCTGGCCGGGCCAGACGCCGCTCGGCTGCTCGACCTCGAAGCTCTCGGTCTCGGTGAAGCCGAGCGCCCGGTACCGGCCGACCAGCTTGCGGTCGTTCCCGGCGTAGCAGTCCACCCGCAGCAGGCCGATGCCGCGCTGACGGGTCTCCTCGACCGCGTCGGCGATCAGCGCGGAGCCGATGCCCGAGCCCTTGCGGCTGCGGTCGGTGACCAGCAGCCGGACGTACAGCTCGGGCTCGTCCACGGCCGGGATCCACTTGCCGCGGTCCTCGTTAAGCACGCAGCAGCCGACCGTGCGGCCGTCCTCGTCCACGGCGAGGCGGATCAGGAAGGGCTCGGAGGCGTACGAGGTGACCTGGTCGACGCGGGCCGGGTTGGTGCTGAAGGGCTGGTCGCCCCACTGGCCGGTGCGGTCGTCGGCCGCCAGCCAGGAGACGGCGCCGTCGAGTAGGGACAGGATGTCGGGGACGTCCGCGGGCCCCCCGGTGCGGATCTTCATGAAAAACGTTTCTACACCGAAAGGCCGACCGCGGGAAGATGGGTCCATGAGGCTGTTCGTGGCGGTGCTCCCCCCGGTCGAGGCGCTGCAGGGGCTCTCCGACGCGGTCGTGCCGGTGCGCGGGCTGCCCGGGGCGGACCGGCTGCGCTGGACCACCGTCGAGGGCTGGCACCTGACCCTGGCCTTCCTCGGCGCGGTGCCGGCCGAGCGGCTGCCCGAGCTGGCGGCGGGCCTGGCGGCGGTGGCCGAGGTGCACGAGGTCCACCGGCTGCGGATCGCCGGCGCCGGGCGGTTCGGCGACCGGGTGCTCTGGGCCGGCGTCGAGGGCCAGACCTGGGCGCTGCGCCGGCTGGCCGAGGCCGTCGCCGAGGTCACCGCCGAGGCGGTCGGGGAGACGGCCGACACCTTCGTCTTCCACCCGCACCTCACCCTCGCCCGGGCCGGCTCCCACCGCGGCCACCGGCGGGCCGTCCAGCGGCTCGCGGCGGCCGAGCTGGACGGCCTGGCGGCGGCGCTGGCGGACTACCGGGGGCCGGAGTGGGAGGCCACCGAGCTGCACCTGATGAACAGCGACCCGGACGGCGGCTTGGCGCACTACGAGTCGCTGGGTTCCTGGGCCCTGGCGGACTGGAGCTAGCGTCGGGCTGAGCGGAGCTACCGGGACCTCCGCTCCGTCCGGGCGTGGGGCGGAGGTACGCTCGTTGACCGTGGATCCCAAGACTCGTATGCGTATCGTCTCCGGCACCCTGGTGCTGCTGCTGGTCGTCGTGCTGATCAGCTCACTGGCCGGCCGGTAGACCGGAAACGGCCGTGAGGGCCACCACCCGGGTGGGTGGTGGCCCTCACGCACGCCTCAGCGGGTGCTCAGGTGGTGCTCAGCGGGTGCTCAGAGCTGCTCGACCACGTAGTCGATGCACTGGGTGAGCGCCTCGACGTCCGCCGGGTCGATCGCCGGGAACATCGCGATGCGCAGCTGGTTGCGGCCCAGCTTGCGGTACGGCTCGGTGTCCACGATGCCGTTGGCACGCAGTGCCTTGGCGACCGCGGCGGCGTCCACCGACTCGTCGAAGTCGATGGTGCCGACCACCTGGGAGCGCTCGGCCGGGTTCGCCACGAAGGGGGTGGCGAAGGAGGACTTCTCGGCCCAGGCGTACAGCCGGGAGGAGGAGTCGGCGGTCCGGGCGACGGCCCAGTCCAGCCCGCCGTTGCCGTTCAGCCACTCCAGCTGGTCGGCCAGCAGGAAGAGCGTGGCGATCGACGGGGTGTTGTACGTCTGGTCCTTCGACGAGTTGTCGATGGCCGTCGGCAGCGAGAAGAACGGCGGGATGTAGCGGCCGGAGGCGGCGATCTCGGCGGCGCGCTCCAGGGCGGCCGGGGAGAAGGTGGCCAGCCACAGGCCGCCCTCGGAGGCGAAGGACTTCTGCGGGGCGAAGTAGTAGACGTCCGTCTCGGTGATGTCGACCGGCAGGCCGCCGGCGCCCGAGGTGGCGTCCACCAGGACCAGCGAGCCCTCGTCCGCGCCGGCCGGGCGCTTGATCGGCATCGCGACGCCGGTCGAGGTCTCGTTGTGGGTGAGTCCGTAGACGTCCACACCGGCCTCGGCGACCGGCAGCGGGTGGGTGCCCGGGGCGGTCTTGATCACGCTCGGCTCGGCGAGCCACGGCGCGGCCTTGACCGAGGCGCCGAACTTCGAGGAGAACTCGCCGAAGTCCAGGTGCTGGGACTTCTCCCGCACCAGGCCGAAGGCGGCGATGTCCCAGAAGGCGGTGGAGCCGCCGTTGCCGAGGACGACCTGGTAGCCCTCGGGCAGCGAGAAGAGGCTGCTCACGCCCTCGCGTACGCGCTTGACCAGGTTCTTGACCGGGGCCTGGCGGTGGGAGGTGCCGAGCAGGGAGGTCTGGGTGGCGGCGAGGGCACTCAGGGCCTCGGGGCGCACCTTGGACGGTCCGCAGCCGAAACGGCCGTCTGCGGGCTTGATGTCAGCGGGGATCTGGATCTGAGCCACGCGCGCAGCCTACCGGCCGGGGGCCGGGCGGGGGTACGGTCGTCCGCCCGCTGAGACTGTGATCTTCGCTGCTCAGAGATGCCGACAGCGGGCCCGGCCGAGGCCGGACCCGCTGGTCAGGGGCACTGTGCGGACGGTCGTCCGGTGCGGTCAGCGGGCGATGGCGTCCCAGCCCTCGATCGCCTCGGGACGGCGCGGGCCGGGGCCGATGTAGCGCGCGGAGGGGCGCACGAGCCGGCCCGTGCGCTTCTGCTCCAGGATGTGCGCCGACCAGCCGGCGGTGCGGGCGCAGGTGAACATCGAGGTGAACATGTGGGCCGGAACCTCGGCGAAGTCCAGCATGATGGCGGCCCAGAACTCGACGTTGGTGGCCAGCACACGGTCGGGGCGGCGGTTGTGCAGCTCCTCCAGCGCGGCCTTCTCCAGCGCCTCGGCGACCTCGAAGCGCGGCGCGCCGAGCTCCTTGGCGGTGCGGCGCAGCACGCGGGCGCGCGGGTCCTCGGCGCGGTAGACGCGGTGGCCGAAGCCCATCAGGCGCTCGCCCTTGTCCAGGGCGTTCTTGACCCAGGCGGTGGCGTCGCCGGTGCGCTCGATCTCCTCGATCATGCCGAGCACGCGGGAGGGGGCGCCGCCGTGCAGCGGGCCCGACATCGCGCCGACCGCGCCGGAGAGGGCGGCCGCGACGTCGGCGCCGGTGGAGGCGATGACCCGGGCGGTGAAGGTGGAGGCGTTCATGCCGTGCTCGGCGGCCGAGGTCCAGTAGGCGTCGACGGCCTTGACGTGCTTCGGGTCCGGCTCGCCCCGCCAGCGGATCATGAACCGCTCGACGACCGTCTCGGCCTTGTCGATCTCGCTCTGCGGGACCATCGGCAGGCCCTGGCCGCGAGCCGACTGGGCGACGTAGGACAGCGCCATCACGGCGGCGCGGGCGAGGTCGTCGCGGGCCTGCTCGGCGGAGATGTCCAGCAGCGGCTTGAGGCCCCAGACCGGGGCGAGCATGGCGAGCGCCGACTGCACGTCGACCCGGATGTCGCCGGAGTGCACCGGGATCGGGAACGGCTCGGCGGCCGGCAGGCCGGGGTTGAACTTGCCGTCCACCAGCAGGCCCCAGACGTGCCCGAAGGAGACGTTGCCGACCAGGTCGTCGATGTCGACACCGCGGTACCGCAGGGCGCCGCCTTCCCGGTCGGGCTCGGCGATCTCGCTCTCGAACGCGACGACTCCCTCAAGCCCGGGTACGAAATCGGACATGCGACGGCTCCTTCAGTTCTGTGTTCGGCGCTCCGCCGTGGTGGGGCGGCATACCAGTGACCGAATCGTGGTTGGCACTCGGTGCCAGAGTGACAGGCACGGGGTGCATTGCGCCATACACCACCGTGGTGATGTTTGCCGTAGGCCCGCTCGATTTTCCCGTCGAGGGTCGGTCGTGCCCGGGAGAAACCCGGAACCAAACCCCCGGTTCCGGACAATTCTCCGCACGACGGGCGGCCAAGCGGTGGCGAGACACCTTATCTCCCGCCGGGATTTGTCCGGAGGTAGCGGTGCCCGTTGCTTGTCGTACGGGATGATGTTGGCGTGCAGACCCCGGAACCCGCCCAGTCGACACCCCCGAGCCCCGTCACCCGGACCCTGGCCGACGAGGCCCGCCCCGGCCCGGACCTCACCGTGATGCGCAAGCACTACGTCCACGAGGGCCTGGTCGAGGAGCAGCTCGCGCCCGAGCCGATCGGCCAGTTCACCCGCTGGTTCCACGAGGCGGACGACGCCGGGGTCACGGAGCCCAACGCCATGGTGCTCTCCACCGCCGACGCCGAGGGGCGGCCCAGCTCCCGCACCGTCCTGCTCAAGGGCTACGACCTGCGCGGCTTCGTGTTCTTCACCAACTACGGCTCCCGCAAGGGCTCCGAACTAGCCGCCAACCCGTACGCCGCGCTGCTGTTCCCGTGGATCGCCCTGGCCCGCCAGGTGACCGTCCAGGGCCGGGTGGAGAAGGTCGGCCGCGACGAGACCGCCGCCTACTTCCGCACCCGCCCGCACGGCTCCCAGCTGGGCGCCTGGGCCAGCGAGCAGTCCAGCCCGGTCGGCGGGCGCGAGGTCCTCGAACAGCGCTACGCCGAACTGGAACGCCGCTACCCGGAGGGCGAGGGCGTGCCCGTCCCCCCCTTCTGGGGCGGGTACCGGGTGGTCCCGGAGAGCGTCGAATTCTGGCAGGGCCGCGAGAACCGCCTGCACGACCGGCTCCGCTACCTCGCCGACCCGGCGAGCCCGACGGGGTGGCGGGTGGAACGGCTCTGCCCGTGAGTGCGACGGGGCCCGCGGGCGTTGCGGGCGTTGCGGGTTCCGGGGGCCTCGCGAGCCCGGTGGGCCGACCGGGTCGGTCCGGGCGCGGCGGCGGCGTGAAGCTGATGGACCGTCACGCCTCGGGTGTAGGATGCCCGTCGCGGACCTGGGTCGAGGCACATCCGGCCAGCAACGCGCTGTGCCGGCACGATCGAGTGAGGGACTGATGAGCGTCACCGGTGCGGAAGCCGCCGCTGGACTCGACTCTGACCTGGTCGACGTCGCCGCCCTGTCGCTCGAAGAGCTCGACGCCCTGCCCGACACCGTCCTGGGCGACCTGCTGCGCCGGGTGGTGGCGGACGCCCTGACTCCCGGCGCGGAGCCGCTCGCCGCCTTCCAGTCGTCGCTCGACGGTAGCCGGTAGCGCGGCTCCGGCGCCCGCGACTCCTTCGGCGCGCCCACGCCCCCATCGGTGCGCCCCCGAGCGCCGGAGCGGCGCCCGGCTGCGGGCGTGCGCCTGATCACCGGCTAAACCACCGGGGCGGCCGAATCCGCCAACTCGCCAGCGCGGCCGGTGGAGTTCACGACATGCTGGGGTATGAAACCAGCGCCGTCGCGGCACCGTCGGGCACGGGGGGAACGGGTGATGGAGCAGGAACAGCAACGGCCGTACTTCTTCTTCAGCTACGCGCGTCGTGACTTCGAGGCCGAGGACGCCTTCGTCAACCAGTTCTTCAACGACCTGCGCGACGAACTCGGCCGGCTCGTCGGGACGGGTGTACGCGTCGAGGAACTCGCCTACCGCGACACCGAGCAGCTGCGGCTCGGCGACGACTGGGCCGAGAAGCTGGCGACGATGCTGGGCCGCAGCCGGACCATGATCGCGCTCTACTCCCCGGCCTACTTCACCAGCCTGTACTGCGGCAAGGAGTGGACCGCCTTCCGCGGCCGGGTCCGGCGCCACCACGAGGACAGCGGGGAACTCATCCCGGCCCTGATCCCGGTGCTCTGGGAGCCCGTCGTGCCCGGCGAGCTGGCCGACGAGGTGACCAAGATCCAGTGGGCCCAGCCGGACATGGGCGAGGCCTACGCCCGGTACGGCCTGCGGGCCCTGCTGCGCACCGCGCAGAGCGAGGCGTACGAACAGGTCGTCCGGGTGGTCGCCGAGCGGGTCCGGGAGGCGGCCGCGCGCCGGCTCGGCGAGCTGCCCGAGTTCGACCTCGGCACGGTGCGCGGCTACTTCCCGCCCCCGGCGGCGCCGGAGGTGGTCTCCGCCCCCGGCATGGTGCGGCTGTTCATCGCGGCCGGGCGCGCCTCGGAGGCCGCCGCCGAGGGCGGCTCGCGCGCGGGCGGCTGGTACGGCGCCAAGCCGTGGCATTGGGCGCCCTACCATCCGCCCACCAACCCGTCGCTGGTGGCGCGCGCCCAGCAGGTGATCACCGCCGCCGGGCACACCACCACGCTGGAGGAGGTCGACGGCGGCCTCGGCGGGAAGCTCGACCAGGCCCGCGAGGACAGCCAGGTCAGCATCCTGCTGGTGGACCCGTGGGTGGCCGGCGGCGAGCGCTACCGCTCCGCGCTGCGCGAGTACGACGACCAGAACCACCCCGTCACCGGCGTGATGGTGCCCACCGGCAGCGCCGACCCGGCCGACGGGCCGGAGCGCGACACCCTGTGGGCGGGCGTACGCGACGTGTTCCGGCGCAACTGGCTGCGCCGGAGCGACATGGAGCACTTGTTCCGGGTCAAAGTGAGCCGGGAGAGCTTCGACAACGACCTCACCATCATGGTGACGGTCGCTCAGAACAAGCTCATGGACGACAACCTGGATTGGGGGGACGATGGCAGCGACGCCTTCGGCTTCGGCCCCGGCGGCGGCCCGGCCATGCCAGGGCTGTCCATCCCGGCCGGCCCGCCCGGACCCCGCCAGGGCCCGCCCGCGCGCCTCGATCCGAGCCCGGGCCGCACGGACCTCCCGCACCAGAGTCGTGGCAAGGACAACGCTGTCCCGTTGAGGGGAGACCAGGACGATGACCACTGAGCCCGGCGCAGAGTCGGAGCGCGGCGGACCGGGTTCGGTCGTCACGTTCTACTCCTTCAAGGGCGGCACCGGCCGGACCATGGCCCTGGCCAACGTCGGCTGGATCCTCGCCAGCCGGGGCCTGCGCGTCCTGGTCGTCGACTGGGACCTGGAGGCCCCCGGCCTCCACCGGTACTACCACCCGCTCCTGGTCGACCCCGAACTGCACTCCACCGACGGCCTGATCGACCTGCTGCGCTCCTACGTCAAACAGGCGCTGCCCTCCGCCACCGGCCCGGTCGGCCTCTCCCCGGCCGCCTGGCTGGACGAACCCGGGCGCCTCGACGGCTACCTCTGCGGCCTCGCCCTCGACCTGCCGCCCGGCGGCCGGCTCGACTTCCTGCCCGCCGGCCGCCAGAACGCCGCCTACGCCGCCGCCGTCACCAGCTTCAACTGGCGCAGCTTCTACCACGGCCGGGACATCCGCGGCGGCGAGTTCCTGCGCGAACTGCGCGAACGCTGGGCCCGCGGGTACGACTACGTGCTCATCGACAGCCGTACCGGCGTCAGCGACACCTCCGGCATCTGCACCGTCCTGATGCCCGACACCGTCGTGGACTGCTTCACCTTCAGCGCCCAGAACATCCGCGGCGGCGTCGACGCCGCCCGGGCCATCGCCGAGGCCGAGGAACGGGCGATCCGGGTGCTCCCGGTCCCGATGCGGGTCGAGGACGCCGAGCAGGAGCGCCTGGAGGCCGGCCGCGACTACGCCCGCGAGGCCTTCGCGCCCTACCTCGGCCGCTGGCTGCCCGGCGACCGGCGGGCCGCCTACTGGGCCGACGTCGAGGTGCCGTACAAGCCGTTCTACGCTTACGAGGAGGTCCCCGCCACCGTCGCCGACCGGCCGCAGGAGGCCCGCAGCCTGCTCAACGCCTTCGAACGGCTGGCCGGTTGGATCACCGACGGCCGGGTCCGCACCCTGCGCCCGCTCACCTCCGAGACCCGCCGCCGGCTCTACGGCGCCTACCTGCGCTCCGCCCGCGCGGTGCCGCGCCAGGTCTTCGTCAGCTACGCGCCCGAGGACCGGATGTGGGCCGAGTGGGCCGCCGGCACCCTCACCCGCTTCGGCTACCAGACCTCCCTGCACAACGCCGCCGATCCGTACACCGGCCCCCGGCCGCCGGAGGTCGCCGGACCGCTCGAAGGCCAGGGCCGGCTGCTCGCCCTGCTCTCGCCCGAGTACACCGCCCTGCCTCGTGCCGCCGAGGTCTGGCAGCTCCTGCAGGGCCGGGAACTCGCCTCCGGCTCACCGGCGTTGGTCGCCCTGCGGCTGCAGGACTCGGACGAGCCGGTGCCCCGTCCGTTCTCCGGACAGGCTGCCCCCGACCTGGTCCGCTCCGCCGCGGCGGGCGCCGAGTCCCAGCTGTACGGCGAACTCGGCCCGCCACCCGGCAGCACCCGCCAACTCGACACCGACAGCGGCGAGATCATCGCACCCGCACGCTTCCCCGGCACCGCGCCGCAGGTCCAGGAAGCGCCCTCGCGCAACGCCGCCTTCATCGGCCGCGGCCGACTCCTCGAACTGCTCCGCAACCGCTTCACCGGCGGCCCCGCCGCCGTGCTCAGCCAGGTGCTCTACGGCTTCGGCGGCGCCGGCAAGTCCCAGATCGCCGCCGAGTACGCGCACCGCTTCAAGGCCGCGTACGACGTGGTCTGGTGGGTGCCCGCCGAGGAGCCCGCCAACATCCCGCAGAAGCTCGCCGAACTCGCCCCCCGGCTCGGCGTGCCCACCAGCGACGACGTCGCGCACACCGCCGCCGCCGTCCTCGACGCGCTGCGCCGCGGCCAGCCGTACCGCCGCTGGCTGCTCGTCTTCGACAACGCCGGCACCCCCGAGGAACTCGCCCCCTGGCAGCCGGCCGGCTCCTCCGGCGGGCACGTGCTGATCACCTCCCGCAACCAGGGCTGGGCCCGGCACGCCGGCCTGGTGGAGGTCGACGTCTTCCTCCGCGAGGAGAGCGTCCGGCTGCTGCGCCGCTTCAACAGCGGCCTCTCCCCGGAGGACGCCGACCAGGTCGCGCAACGCCTCGGCGACCTGCCGCTCGCCGTGGGCCAGGCCGCCGTCTGGCTCCAGGAGACGTCGATGCCGATCGCCACCTACCTCGAACTCCTCGACGAGGAGCTCACCGAGATGCTGGAGCGCACCCGGCTGCGCACCGCCGACTACCCGCACTCGGCCGCCGCGACCTGGCGCATCTCCGTCGAGGAACTCCGCCGGATGAACGCCCCGGCCGCTCAGATCCTGGAGATCTGCGCCTTCTTCGGCCCCGACGCCATCCCGATGCGACTGCTCTACAGCCGGGCCGTCACCCGCGCCCTGCGGCTGCCCCCGCGCGCGCCCCGCGACAAGCTCGCGATCGGCGAATTCCTGCGCGCCATCAACCGGTTCGGGCTCGCCCGCACCGACCAGGGCAGCGAGACCATCACCGTGCACCGGCTGGTCCAGGCCGTCCTCCGGGACCAGGTCGAGGAGGAGCGGCGGGCCGAACTGCGCGGCGTCGTCCACGCCGCACTCGCCACCGCCAACCCCGGCGACCCGGACGTCCCCGCCAACTGGTCCGAGTACGCCGAACTCCTGCCCCACCTCTGGCCGTCCGGGGCCGTCGACAGCGCCGACGAGGACGTCCGGCAGTGGATCATCGACTCGGTCCGCTACCAGTGGAAGCGCAGCCTGCACGAGTCCGGCCGCGAACTGGCCGAACGGACCCTGGAGCACTGGCGCCAGGACGGCTACGGCGGCCCCGGCTTCGACGCCGACAACGACGCCCAGACGCTCATGCTGCGCACCCAGCTGAGCAACATCCGCCGCTCCCAGGGCGCCCTCCAGGAGGCCTACGAGATGGACCGGGACATCCTGGACCGCTTCACCGCGACCCTGGGCCCCGAGCACTCGCACACCCTCGCCGTCGCCAACAGCCTCGGCGCCGACCTGCGCTTCCTCGGCCGCTACGACGAGGCCCGGGCGCTCGACCGCCGGACCCTGGACGCCGCCCGGCGCACCCTCGGCCCCGACCACCCGCGCACCCTGATGATCACCAACAACCTCGCCGTCTCCGACTACCTGGCCGGCGACCGCCGGGCCGCCCTGGAACGGCACCGCAGCAACTACCTCCAGCAGCGCGACGCGCTCGGCGCGCACAGCCTCTACGCGCTGTCCTCCGCCTCCAACTACGCCCGCGACCTGCGCGAGACCGGGCGGCTGCGGGAGGCCCTGGACCTGCTGGAGGAGACCGTCCGGATCTACCAGCAGACCATCGGCGACGGCCACACCGACACCCTGCGCGCCCGCAAGAACCTCGCCGTGGCACTGCGCCGGGCCGGCCGCTACCACGAAGCCCTGGAGATAGACGAGGACATCTACCAGCGCTACCTGGACATCAACGGCGCCGAGCACCCCGACACCCTGGCCGCCGCCACCAACCTCGCCAGCGACCTGAGCGCCCTCGGCGACACCACCCGGGCCATCCCGCTGGCCGAACGGGCGCTCGCGCGGTACCGCGACTACCTGGGCGAGAACCACCCGGTGACGCTGGCCGGCGCCAACAACCTGTCGGTCTACCTGCGGCTGGCGGGACGCACCCAGGAGGCCCTGGAGCTGTCCGGGCGCACCCTGACGCAGTTCCGGGCCGTCCTCGGCGCCCACCACCTCTACATCCCGATCGCGATGATGAACCACGCGAACGACCTGGCGCTGTCCGGCCGGACCCAGGCCGCGCTCGACCTGGAACTGGAGGCCGCGCCGCTGATGTCCGAAGCCCTCGGCCCGGACCACTACGACTCCATCGGCATCAAGTCCAACCTCTCGCTGTCGCTGGCCGCCTCCGGACAGGCCGAACGCGCCGCCGAGCTGCGGGCGGACTGCATCCGGCGGGCGCAGGTGACACTGGGAGAGGAGCACCCCACGACGGTGGCGGTGCGGGCGGGAGCGCGACTGGACTCGGACGTGGAGCCGCCGCACGTGTGACGGCACGTCAGGAGACGGCGGCTCGGGAGGCTTGTCGGGCGGCGCTAGGCTCACGGGCATGGTGCCGTTCCGGCAGTTCCTGCTGAAGATCCACAGTCGGTGCAACCTGGCCTGCGACTACTGCTACGTGTACGAGAGCGCGGACCAGAGCTGGCGTCGGCGGCCCCGGCGGATGGAACTCGCGACGGTCCGCCGCACCGCCCGGCGGATCGCCGAACACGCCGCCGAACACGGGCTGGACGAGATCTCCGTGGTGCTCCACGGCGGCGAGCCGCTGCTCGTCGGAACAGGCCATCTGGACGCACTGCTCGGCGAGTTGAGCGGCGCGGTGGCGGGCGGGCCGCGGGTGCGGTTCAGCCTGCAGACCAACGGGCTGCGGCTGCTGGAGGAGCCCTCACTCCTCGACGTCCTGCACCGGCACCGGGTCGCGGTCGGGGTGTCCCTCGACGGCACCCGGGCCGACCACGACCGGCACCGCCGGCTGCCCTCCGGCGCGGGCAGCTGGGCACGGACTGCCGAGGCGGTGCGGCTGCTCGGCACGGACCGGCACCGGGAACTGTTCGCCGGCCTGCTGTGCGTCGTCGACCTGGCGGCCGACCCGGTGGACACCTACGAAGCGCTCCTGGAGTTCGCGCCGCCCCGACTCGACCTGCTGCTGCCCCACGGGACCTGGCACACCCCACCACCCGGGCTGCGCGCACGGCCCGTGCCCGGCGCGCCACCGTCCGGCGCGGACCCGGCGCCGTACGGGGAGTGGCTGATCGCCGCCTTCGACCGCTGGTACGGCGCGCCGCGGCGGGAGACCGGAGTGCGGCTGTTCGAGGAGCTGGCCGTCCTGCTGCTCGGCGGCCGGGCCGCCAGCGAAGCGGTCGGCCTGACCCCGGTCGACCTGGTGGTGATCGAGGCGGACGGCACCATCGAGCAGGCGGACAGCCTCAAGGCGGCGTACGACGGCGCCCCGGGGACCGGCCTGGACGTGTGGCGGCACGGCTTCGCGGAGGCGGCCGCGCACCCCGCCTTCCGGGCCCGCCAGCGCGGCCTCGCCGGGCTCGGACCGGTCTGCGCCGGGTGTCCGCTGGCCCGGGTCTGCGGCGGCGGGCTGTACGCGCACCGGTGGGCGGGGGACGGTGCGGGCGGGGGCTTCGGGCACCCGTCGGTGTACTGCGCGGACCTGGACCGGCTGGTCCGGCACATGGGGGGGCGACTGCGGGAGGGGCTCCGGGGGTGGGGCTCCCGGGAGGGTGGGTGCGGAGCGGCTCCGGGGGTGGCCGCTCCGGGGGCTGGATGATTTTCCGACTGCCGACTCTGTGGGTGGGGTGCTGATCGCCGTAGGCAGTCTGAAAATCACCCGCAACGCCCCTCTCCGGGCCACCCCCTGCGCCGCCCCTCCCGCAGCGCGTCCCTCTCGCTGGTGGAGGGGGGAGGAGGGGAGGGGGAGGGGGGCGTTGGTGTTGCTGGGGGTGGGGGGTGGTGGGGGTGCAGCTGGGGTGGGGGTGTGGGTGTTGCTGGGGGTGTGGGGTCGTCCGTTTGGGTCATGCGCGGTCGTTGGCCGGATTGTTCGGTACGCCGGGGGGAGACTGCGGGGCGGATGCGGGCGGTATGGAGGAGGAGCGGTGGCGGGTACGGGCGAGGCGGTGGCGGGTACGGGCGAGGCGGTGGCGGCCGGGGTTCCCGGCGCGCGTGGGGTGGACGGGCTGCCCCGGCATGGCGTGGATCGGGCGACGTTCAGGGCGATCGCTGGCGCGCGCGGCGGGCCGGAGGCCGTCCGGGTGCTGCGCGCCGGGCAGTTGAGCAAGCGCGCGCTGCTGCTGCTCGCGCTGCTCCGGGCGGCGCCGGAGCACGAGGGTTACCGCGAGGCGTACGGGCGGGTGCGGGTGCTGCGGCGCGAGGACCGGGCGCGGTGGGAGGAGGTGCTGCTGCGGCCGGAGTTGGACGCCTGGGCGGCTGACTGCCTGCGTGCTGTCGCGGGTGGCACGGACGGTCCGTCGGGAAGGGCTGGTGAGTTGGGCGGCCTGGGGGAGTTTCTCCGGGCGGATGGTGGCCGGGCGCTGGTGCTGGAGTGTGACGGGCTGCGCTGGGCGCCGTCCGTCGACCATGCCGGGCCGCGCCGGGTGGACTACGGGCGCCCTCCGGCCGGGCCGTTGTCGGAGGCCGAACTCGCCTGCTGGGAGGAGCGGTTGTCCGAGGCCTGGCGGATCCTGGTGCGCCGCCACCGGCGCCACGCCGAGGCGGTGGCGGCCTGCGTCGCCACGGTCGTCCCGCTGCGCCCGGCCCCCGGTGGGGAGGCGGTCAGTGCGGCGGCCCGGCGGGCGTACGGGGCGGTGGCGGCCTCGCTGCCGGACGATCCGGTGTTGCTGGCGCTGGCGTTGGTCCACGAGTTCCTGCACGTCCAACTCGGCGCGCTGCTGGACCTGGTGCCGCTGCACCGGCCCAACGGCCCGGCCGTCTACCACGCCCCCTGGCGGCCCGACCTGCGTCCGGCGGGCGCGCTGTTGCAGGGCACGTACGCGCACCTGGGCGTCGCGGACTTCTGGTGCGCGGAGGCGGCCGCCGGTGCGGGTGGGGCGGGTCGTGCGGAGCGGGAGTTCGTGCGCTGGCGGGCGCACACCCTGGCGGCCGCCGGAACCTTGCTGGAGTGTGGCGAACTGACGGCGCAGGGGAGGGAGTTCACGGAGGAGTTGGTTCGTTCCGTTCACGAACTGGGTGGTGGGGGGCGGCGTGGTTGAGCCGTTCGGGGGAGGGCCGTCGCGCCCCGGCGGGTGTGGATGAGGGGAATCAACCGGGGGATTCGTACGCTGACCCGGGTGGCGGCCCTGGCGCTCGGCCCGGCGACACGCTTCGGCGCGCGCCACGGCGAAGTGCGCGACCGCTGAACGGGTGAATTCTCGGGGGTTCTGCGGGCCGTCGTGCGACGTCGGCCGCCCGGGGAGCCCAACTTGAGTCCGCAAGGTGCCGCGCGGAGTCTTCGCGGGCACTACATTTGGTCTCAATCGGGTGGGCTTACCCGCCCTCGGCAGGTCCTAACCGCGCCTAAGGAAACGAATATGACACCGGTAACCAGCACCAAGCCGGCCGGCAAGCTCACTGACACTCAGGAGACGCCGGAACGCCCGTCCCTCGCCGACCTCGCCGCCCTCGGAGCGGGGGAACTCGCCTCCCGCCTCCAGCGCGCGCTCCCCGGCGCGGATTCCGGCCTCGTGCCGGTAGCGGCCTTCAACTCCTCGATCTGACCCGGCCCGGACCACCGAGCCGCGCTCAGACCGAGCCGATCCGAACGGATCTCCGAACAGTTCCATGACGACGTCAATTCCGCTGCCCCTGACGCAGTTCGTGGTCAAGATGCACAGCAGGTGCGATCTCGCCTGCGACCACTGCTACGTCTACGAGCACGCGGATCGCAGCTGGAGCTCCCGCCCGAAGGTCCTCGCGGACGGGATCCTGGCCAAGGCCGCCGAACGCATCGGCGAGCACGCGGCCGCCCACCGGCTGCCCGCCGTCCGGGTCGTCCTGCACGGGGGAGAACCCCTGCTCGCCGGCCCGGACCGCTTGCGCCGCGCCGCCGAGGCGTTCCGCGCGGCGCTCCCGCCCGGCTGTGCGCTCGACCTGCGCATCCACACCAACGGCGTGCTGCTGAGTCGCGCCTTCTGCACGCTGTTCGCGGAGCTGGACCTCAAGGTCGGCATCTCGCTGGACGGCGACAGGGCCGCCAACGACCGCCACCGGCGCTTCGCCGACGGCCGCACCAGCCATCCGCAGGTGCTGCGGGCCGTCGCACTGCTGAACGAACCCGAGTACCGGCACCTCTTCGCCGGGCTGCTCTGCACGATGGACGTCGAGAACGACCCGGTGGCCGTGTACCGGGCGCTGGCCGAACTCCGCCCGCCCGCCGTGGACTTCCTACTCCCCCATGCCACCTGGGTCGAGCCGCCCAAACGCCCCGAAGCCCTGGGCGCCACCCCGTACGCCGACTGGCTGCTGACCGTCCACCGGCTGTGGGAAGCGGACGGCCGCCCGTTCGCCGTACGGACCTTCGAATCCGTGCACCGCACCCTGCGCGGACTCTCCAGCCTCACCGAGTCGCTCGGGCTGGAGCCCTCGGACCTGGCGGTCCTTGAGACCGACGGCACCTTCGAGCAGGCCGACAGCCTGAAGACCGCGTACGACGGCGCGCCCGCCACCGGGATGAACGTTTTCGCGCACAGCCTCGACGACCTCGCCCGCCACCCCGGCATCGCCGCCCGCCAGTCCGGCCTGGCCGGACTGAGCGAGGCCTGCCGCGCCTGCTCCGTGGTCCGCTCCTGCGGTGGCGGGCTGTACGCCCACCGCTTCCGGAGCGACGATGGGGGAGACAGCTTCGACCATCCCTCCGTCTACTGCGGTGATCTCATGGCGCTCATCAACGGTCTCGCGGGGAGCGGCCCTTCGGCTGCCGTGCCGGTACGGGCGGGTGAACCGCCACTGCCCGCGGCCGAGTTGTTGCCACCCGGTGCCGAGCCGTTGCTGCCGGACGCGCTCACGTCGTCGCAACTCGACGAACTCGCGCGCGGGTACGGCGGCGCGGACACCGTCGCCGCACTCGGCCGCTCCCAACTCGCCCTCACCCGGGCGATGCTGGCCGCCGCCTGGGACGCCTCCGGACAGGGGCGGCCCGAGGCGTGGGCCCTGCTGTCCGCACTGGACGTCGAAGCCCCCGCCGCTGTCGACGCCGTCCTCACCCACCCGTACGCCCGCGCGTGGGCGGCCCGGCGGCTCGCCGGCGACCTCCCGGTCGGGCTCGGCCCGCTGGCCGCGCTGGCCGCAGCCGCGGCGGTGCGGGCCGGGCGGGGGGACGCGGTGCCGGTGCCCGTGCGAGGCGGGTGGCTGCACCTGCCGACGCTCGGGCGGATCGCCGTACCGGACGGGGAGGTGGTGGTCACCGGTCGGCCGGACGGCTTCGAGGTACGGGCCTGCGACGGCTCGGTGCGCACGGGGCTGGACGAGCCGCTGCGACGGATCCGGCTGGCCGGCGGGTGGACCCTCGCCCTGGAGGACACCGACCCGCTGCGCGACTGCCACGACCACCCGGTCGCGGACCGGCTGCCCGGCGGCGAACTGCTCGACTGGACCGGCGCGTTGCGCGAAGCCTGGGAACTGCTCGGGCGGGACCTGCCCGCGTACGCGGAAGGCATCCGGACCGGACTGGCGACGGTCACCCCGTTGCGGCCTGGCCCGGCAGGCCGGGACGTCAGCTCGGCGGCCCGGCAGGCGTACGGCGCCGTCGGCATCGCCCGGCCGGCCACCGCGCCCACCCTCGCGCTCCTGCTCGCGCACGAATTCCAACACGTCAAACTCGGCGCCGTACTGGACCTCACGGACCTGTACGACCGCGACGACACCACGCTGTACTTCGCGCCCTGGCGGCCCGACCCCCGGCCGCTCGAAGGGCTGCTCCAAGGCACGTACGCCCACCTGGCCGTCACCGAGTACTGGGGCACCCGCACCCTCGCGTACGACGGCCTGCCCGGCGAAGCCGCCGACCGGACGCGCGCACAATTCGCGCTCTGGCGGCAGTACACCGCCGAAGCCGTGGAACGGCTCGCCGAGTCCGGAGCCCTGACCGGGACCGGCTTGCGCTTCGCCGACGGCATGCGTGCCACCGTCACACCCTGGCTCGCCCTGTCGCTGCCCGCCGCCGCCGAGCACGCGGCCGACCGGGCACGACACGAACGGGCCGGGGTCTGATCTCCCACTCCGCCCGCCCCCGGACCTCCCTCGCCCGGGGCCCTCAACCCCGGGGAACCGTCATCCTCACCGAACCCCGTGTCGGCAGCGTCGCCGTCGCCGACCCTGTCCGCTCCCACGTCCGCCCACTGCGCCGCGCATTCGCCGACCTCGGGGTCCGCCCGGGCATGGTGCTGCACGTCCAGGCGTCCCTGCGCACCCTCGGCCCGGTGCCGGGCGGGGCCGCCGGCGTGATCGACGCCCTGCTGGACATCCTGGGCCCCGACGGCACCCTGGTCGCCTACACGGCCACCCCCGAGAACTCCGCCACCTCACGCATCCACCAGGCCGCGGTGGCCGGACGCTCCCCGGAGGAAGTCGCCGACTACCAGGCCCGGATGCCGCGCTTCGACCCGTCCACCACCCCGGCGTCGCCCACCATGGGCGCCCTGTCGGAGGCCGTCCGCACCCACCCCGGCGCGCTCCGCAGCCGCCACCCGCAGACCTCCTGGGCGGCGTTCGGCCGCCACGCGCAGGAGATCACCGGCCGACACCCCGACGAATGCCACCTGGGCCTCGACTCCCCCCTGGGCCGGCTCTACGACCTGGACGCCCGGGTCCTGATGATCGGCGTCCCGATCGACCGCTTCACCGCCTTCCACCTCGCCGACCTGCGGCTGCCCGACGTCCCCGTCCGCGAGTACCGCTGCGTGGGGGAGGACGGCTGGACGGTCTTCAAGGCACCGGACTTGGACGACCTCCACTTCGCCGGGCTGGGCGCCGAGGTCCTGCGCCTCGCCCACGGCATCACCACCGCCCACATCGGCGGCGCCACCTGCCGCCTCGTCCCGGTCCGGGAGGCCGTCGACCTGGCGGAGCAGATCCTCCGTCGCACCCGCACCACCTGAATCCGCCCGGTCGCCCGTCGCCCCGAACCGCCGTGCGCAGGAAGTCGGTCAGGCCGACTTCCTGCGCGGACCGAAGCCATCGGCCGAGGTGACCGACCAGGCCGGACAGAAGTGAGGCGCCCGATGACTTCCCCACCCCCGGTAGTACCGAGCGCGCTCACCGGCCGCTATCGGGCAGTGCGGCCCCGCGTGGACAACGGTCCGGGCCACCCCCCGGCCGAGAACGTGGAGACCGCCGTCGAGTTCGCCTTCCGGGCGCCGTCGCTGTGGCGGCTCGACTTCGGCGGTCGTGTCGTCGTCCGCGATGGCAACCACGCTCCGTGGGTGTCGCCGGGGCTTTCCTTTCCCGGTGCCGGCTGGCCGTGGAGTTTCGACCCCGACCCTGCCCGGCTCGTCCTCCCCGTCCCGTCCGATCTTCGGGTCGGCCGTCGGATCCGGACCAACGGGCGGGAGGCCGTCCAGGCGGAGACAGCCGGGCCCGGGGGCGCGCGGCTGCACCTGGTGATCGACAGCGACACCGGCATGGTCCTGCGGGCGAGTGCCCCGGGTACGGCCTACACCGAGGAACTCACCGACCTCGGATTCCCCGGGTCGTTGCCGGACGAGCCGTTCGTCCGACCCGAGTACGACGAGGACCAGCCTGGTCGGTGGGAACGCATCCGCGAGTACTGCCGCACCCGGCCGCTGCCTGTGCCCGCCTCCTGGCCCGGCCCGCTCGGTCGTCCGTCGCCGATCGACGGGGACCCTGGCACCGGCTTTCTCGTCCTGGATCTCGATGCCCGGCCGTCGCCGGGCGCCCCGACGGCGGCCCAGCTGGTTCGCCAACCTCTGGACGACCCGCCGTACCTGTCCGGTTGGGCCCTCGATCCCGGTCACCACCTCCAGCGCTGGCGTGACCCTCACTGGCAGTGGACCCTCGTCCTCTCCGACCATCCGCTGACCGCCGGGCAGTTGGGCCGCATTCGTGAGGAACTGGCGGGCGCCGGTTAGGCACTCCGTGTCGGGGCGGTCAGGCCACGGGCACCTCGTCCCGCTCGGGGAGCTGCGTGCGTGGTCCGATGAGCTGCTTGTCGTGGCCGGCCACGGTCAGTTTGCACTGGCCGTCCTCGCAGGAGCGCTGGAGGCGGCCCCGCGAGACGGTCTGCACCAGTCCGATCGCCCAGCACATCGGGCAGCCGCGCAGGGCGAGCAGACCGACCGGCAGCAGAACCAGGCTGAGGGGCCCGACCAGCGGCAGGAGGGCGACCGAGCCGACCAGCGAGCCGAATCCCACCACACCGCGCACGAGGTGCTCGGACAGGGACGTGCTCGCGAAATCGGGGCCCTCAGGCTTCGTGCCGGTCATCGTTCCCTCCAGAGACTGTGACGGGGGTGGCCTGCAGCGCCCGTTGGAGCGCCGTACGGGCCCGGTGCAGACGGGACTTCATTGCGGCCATACTCAGGCCCAGCGCATCGGCGGCCATCCGGCCGCTGTAGCCCTGGACGTCCCGCATGATCAGCACGCGGCGCTGGTCCGGGGGCAGGGCGGCGACCGCAGCCGCCACCCTGGCCGCTTCCAGGCGTTGCAGGACCTCGTCCTCGGCCGAGGCCACCGGGGTGTCCCGCGAAAGGGGCACGGTGCTGTCCCGCAACCGGGCCCGCGCGCGCCGGAGGCACTCGTTGCGCACGATGCGGAACATCCACGACGCCAGGGCGCCGGAGGCCCGCAGCATGCCGATCTTGCGGTACAGGATGATCAGGGCCTCCTGCGCCGCGTCCTCCGCGTCCTCCGGGGAGGCGCAGAGGGATCGGGCGAACCGCTGCACGTTCGGGTGCGAGCCCGACACCAACGCGGCGATCGAGTCGACGTCGCCGCCCTGCGCTGCGGTGATCAGTTGCTCACCAGGCCAGGACGAGTCAGCCACGCCCGGCTCGCTTGCGCTTCACGACGAGCATGCAGGTGCAGAGCAGCACCAGGACGACGGTGATACCGATTCCGATGACCACGACTACCTCCGGTTTCCGTGCCCGACGTTTGCCGGCACGTCCATAAGAGGCGCGGGCCACCGAAAAGGATTCAGCCGATCAGCACCGTGCCCCGGCGGTGGGCCGCTGGGGCACGGGGATGCGGGTCTGGCGTGGCGGATCAGGAGGCGAGCCGCCAGAGGTGGTCGTCGAAGCCGGGGATGTAGCCGCCGGTCCACGAGCTGTTGTAGCAGGGGTACACGGTCAGGGGCAGGTTGTCGGCCCGGTCGCTTCCGTCTCCGGCCACGCCGGAGACGTCGAGGCAGAGACCGTCCTTGTAGTTGACGATCTCGTAGTCCTGGTTGCCGGTCACGTCGACGAAGTACCACTCCTGGTTGTCGCCAGCCGGGTTGGAGGCGCAGCTGTAGGTGTACAGCCGCGTGCCTGCCGGGTCGGAGCCGTAGTCGGGAAGGTCGAGGCAGTAGCCGCTCTTGGTGTTGACGAACTGGTACAGGGAGAGTCCGTTGACGGTGCGGGTGGACTCCAGGCTCCACATCTGGTTGTCGGCGGCGCCGAGCGTGCAGCTGAACTGGGTGACGGGGGTGTTCAGCGGGTTCGAGCCGTAGTTGGGCAGATCGGCGCACTTGCCCGTGGTGTCGTTGTAGAGCGCGTAGGTGCCGACGTAGGTGGCCGCGTGCGCGCTGGAGGCGAAGGCGAGAGGGGCGAGCGCCGCGACGCCGGCGACGGCGAGGAGGCGGGCGAACCTGGACTTGAGCATGCGGATTCCCCGATCGTGGGAGGGAAGGGCTGGGATTGCCGTGCCGGTTTCCGTGCGTGCGTGCGTGCCGGGCGCGGATGGCGCCGTGGTCGGGCACGGGAATCAGCGAACCGGATGACGTGCACGCCGTCGAATGATTCGATTCCGTTCGAAGACGATCGCGCTGCGGGAGGTTTTCGTGATCCGGATCAACCTGGGCGCGCGCGGTCTGGGCATGGTCAGGTTCGCCCTGTCACCCTTGGACGCGACGAAGGATCTGCTCTTCGCCCTCAGCAAGTCGCCGCACCTGCTGGACGCGACCTGGCGAACCCAAGCCGTGCAAGCACTGTCGGAGCATCGGCTGGGTCTGTTGGCCGTAGTCGCCGGCGGCGGCCCGCTCGGCTACGCCCCGGACTTCCTACGGCCCGAACCGGCCGGATTCCAGGTCTGTCCGGACAGCGCGCTGCACCAGGTGGCCACCACACCGGCGGAGCGGGTCCGCTACGAGATGACGGGGGCCGTCGGCGGCCACGCATGGGACCAGAGCGTGGCCCGCAGGCCGCCCCGGATGCTCCTAGAGGCCATGGACCGGGGCGAGGAGTACCTGGCCCAGCGGATGGCCGTGGAACTCGAGCAGTTCTGGCATGCCGTCCTCGCGCCGCACTGGCCCGGTATGCGCGCCCGGCTGGAAGGCGATGTCGCCACCCGGGCTTCCGCGATCGCCCGGCACGGGATCGCGGATGCCGTCAACAATCTCGCCCCCAATCTGCATTGGGACGGTGGCGCGCTGAACGTCGGCCTTTCCGCCACCAGTTCCCACCGACTGAGTCTCGACGCCGACGGCACGATCCTCGTACCCAGCCTCTTCGCCCGCAGGGCGATCTTCTGCGCGGCCGAACCCCCGGGTGCGCCGGCTCCCCGCACGCCCCTGATCGTTTATCCGGCCGTGCCCAGCGACTGTCTCCCGCCCACGAGCAGCGAAGAACTGATCGGTACGACGCGCCTGCGACTACTGGCCGAACTCATCCAGCCCCGCGCCACCGGAGAGCTCGCCGGCCTCCTGCACCTGAGCCCCGCGACCGTCTCCTACCACCTGCAGATCCTCCACCGCGCGGGGCTCGTGCAACGCACCCGCCGATCGCGGACCGTCATGTACCAAAGGCTCGTGGCGAAGCCCGGCTACACCGGTGGCCTCGGATGACCTGATCCCCGTGCCCAGGCGGAGGGCCGCCGGGGCGCGGGGATGGGGATGAGGGTCAGGCGACGAAGTGGTCGAACTCGCCGGCCTTGGCGCCACGAATCCAGGCGTCGAGCTTGGCGCGGGTGGTGGTGACGACGGTAGTGGGGTCGTCGGACTCGCGGATGTGGACCAGCTCACCTGCAGAAGCGATTTCGACACAGTTGGTCTGGTCGTTGCTGAAGCTGGACTTCTGCCAGTTGAGCTGGTGCATGTCTGTCTTCCCTGGACCTGGTAGCGGATGTGCTGGAGCAAGCCCAGTGAGTCGCGCTGGGCTGGTGATGACTCGGACGTCGCCGCTGATAGGGGTGGTAGTGCCAAGCCCCTGAGTCGATCGAACTTCCGATCAAATGTTGTCACGACCTCGGGATCGCCGATGAAGTCGCCGCCATGTGGGTGGTCGAGTAGAACGGTGTCAAGCCGTGCGTGCGCTCCTCGGATGAGAAGGAAGGGCGTGGATTGCAGCTGGTGGAGGGGCTCACCCACCGCTGGGGTGCGGAGCCGCAGAAGTTGGGCAAGCGGGTCTGGTTCGCGTTGGACGGCGTCGCGTGAACGCGCTCCACCCGATCCACCCGGCCGATCCGGCTCTGGGGCATCTCGCCGGTCGGGACATCACCGAACTGATCGTGGAACTCCGCACCGAGGGGCGCGAGTTCGGTTTGCTCTGGCCGTCCGCCAAGCCTGGGGAGACCATTCTGGACGGCCGGGTCCTCGTCTCCCTCGGCAATGTTCCGGCCGGCACCGTCATCAACCTCCTGGCGCTGCTGCGCGAGTTCAAGCGCCACCGGGGGTAAGGCGCTCAGGCCGCGGCGAGTTCGCGGACCGTCGTGGCGATGGCGGCGAAGTCCCTGCGCAGGATCTTGGAGTGGTTGCTCGGGACCTTCGCGCTGACCTTGATGTTCGGGTTGCGGGCGAGCACCGGGTCGAGGCCGGCGCGGATGCCCTCCATCACCTTCGCGTCCCCGCCCAGATTGCCGCCGGTGGCGAGGACGTACCGGGTCGGTACGGCGACGCGGTCGAAGACCGGGTCGAGGAGGGCGGGCGCGCAGAGTTCGTTGAGTTCGATGTTGATCTCGGCGTGCTGGGCGGCGCTCATCCGGGCGGCCAGGCCGATGCGGCGGCAGATCGGAAAGAGTGGGCTCAGGAGCCGGAACAGCTTGCGGATCCGGGCCCTGGTGGCGTCGTCCAGCCACTCGTGCGCCATCGCGCCGTCCACGGAGACCACCGCCGCCACGCGGTCGGGGTGCCGGGCGGCCCACTGGATCGCGAGCATGGCGCCGTAGGACCAGCCGACCAGGATCGGCCGCTCGATTCCCCGCGCCGTGAGGACGGCGTCGAGGCTGCGGACGGACGACTCGAAGGAGTAGTCGGAGGAGGTCCCGGACTTGCCGCGGGCGCGTTCGTCGAAGGTGATGTGCCGGTAACCGTCACCCAGTTCGGCGATGACGTGCTTCCAGTGCGACTGGTCGGCGTAGGAGCCGTTGAGGTACACGATCGCCTGGCCGGGGCCGCCGGTGTCGGTCACGGCGAGGGCGGTGTCGTCGACCGGGACCCTGCCGGTCCAGGAGGAGTGCTTGATGCTCATGGCGTCCCTTTCCGGGGTTCGGGGGCTCAGAGGCTGCGGGCGGTGATGTCGCCCTGGGAGGTGGTGGCGCGGATGTCGAGTCCGGTGGTGCCGTCGTTGCGCAGGGCGTTGCTGATGCGGCCGTAGGCAGTGGCGGCGTCCAGGGCGGCGGAGACTCCGGGAGCGGCGCCGACGGTGATGTTGCCGGACTGGGTGCTGAGCACGACGGTTCCGCGTACGGCCTGGGTGATGCGGATGTCGCCGCGGGCGGCGGTGATCTCGGCGGGGCCGTTGAGTCGGCCGATCTCGATGTCGCCGTCAGTGGCGGTGAGGCGGACGCTCTCGGCCTCGTCGATCTTGATCTGGCGGTAGGCGCCGTCGAAGGCGAGGTCCCCGAGGCGGCCGACGACGCGCAGCTCGCTGGCGGCGGCCTTGCCCTCGACGCGGGAGCCGGCCGGCAGCTGGACGGTGACCTCGACCGAGCCGGCGCCGAAGAGCCCGCCGGTTTCGGGGGCCTGGATCCGCAGGACGCCAGCGGCGTAGGAGGCGGTGGTCTGCTCGGCGGTCTGGACGTCGCGGTTCTTGGCCGGGTTGGCGGGCCGGATCTCGACGGTGGTGTCGGTGCGGTCGGTGGCGATGAGCTGGACGCGGCCGGCCGGGATGTCGAGGACGGCGGTGATCGCGGCGGGGGTGTCGAACTTCTGCATCGTGCTCTCCTTCGTGAGGCGGCGGGCGCTCCGTGCGCCCGCCGTTTCTGACGATGGAAAAGCTACGTTGCGTTCGATGATCAGGCAACGCACTCGTTGCGCAAAATATGCATCGCTGCAGGTAGTTGCCGGGAAATCATTGCAATAGGCCTGCAGCTAACGCAACGTCATGCGTCTTCTTCATTGCAATGGCGTGAGGATGAACGCTATACGGGCTCCAGTCGCAGCCGCCGGAACGGCCAGGGGGCCGGTTCGGCGGGGCCGAACCAGACGCGGACGTCCTCGCCGGTGCGGACGGGCAGGGCGGGGAAGCCGTTCTCGGCGTGTTCGGTGCGGTGCAACGCGTGGGCCGGGGCGAGGTGCCGGGCGGCGTAGGCGTCAAAGGCGGCCGCGTCGGCGGGGTGGCAGACGGTGGCGAGCACCTCGCGCGCGCCCGGACGCGGGGCGAAGCCGGGGCCGCGCAGCAGCAGGACGTCATCGCTGTCGACCATGGTGGCGTTGGCCGCCTCGCGGTGCTCCCGCCAGACCGGGCCGTAGTAGAAGGCCTCCAGCGCGCGGCGGCGCTCGGACATGGAGGGGAAGGCTCGCAGCCAGACGAAGCGGTCCGGGTCGTCCAGGTCGCGGAAGCGGCCGCCGACGGCGATGCCGACCGCCTCCTGTCCGGTCACGAACTCGCGTTCGAAGAGCTCGATCAGGGTCTCCCGGGCGCCGGGGCGCAGGGTGTACTGGCGCAGTTCGACGATGCTCATGCGTCGAGACCGTCGAGACCGTCGAGACCGTCGAGACCGCCGAGGTCGCCGAGGCCGCCCACGGCCGGTCCGGTACGGGTGAAGTCCATGGTCCAGTTGTGCTCCCAGGTGCGGCCGCCGTCGGCGGAGAACTCCTGCTCCCAGCGGGCGGCGTCCGGGCCGAGCCGGTGCCAGGTGAAGTGCACCCGGATCGGGCGGCCGGCGTAGGTGTCCTCGCCGTGGAAGTCGCCTCGGTCGCTGGTGAAGCCGCCGACCACCGGGGGATCCAGCTGTCCGGTCCGACTGTCGGACCAGTAGATCGACCACTGCTCCGTCTCGCGGTCGAAGAGCCGCAGGGTCACGCCCTGGCGGCCCAGGGTGGGGAAGGTGATCTCCTCGATGTTCCCCGCGCCCCCGAACAGCGGCCGGACCACCGTGTGACCGGGGAACTCCTCCCAGGTGCCGTTGTCCGCGTCGGCGAGCGGGGTGGTGAGGCGGCGGTTGGCCACGCTCCAGGAGCCGTGAAAGAAGTCGAAGTCGTCCATGCGCCGCAGGTTAGGGGCACTCCACTGACACCCACTGTCAGTGGAACCAGGGGATACTGGGCGGCATGCGCGCGAGTCGGCTGGTCACCCTGCTCCTGCTGCTCCAGAACCGGGGCCGGATGACGGCCGAGCAGCTGGCCGGGGAGCTGGAGGTCTCGGTCCGTACGGTCTACCGGGACGTCCAGGCGCTCGCCGCCGCCGGCATCCCGCTGTACGGCGACGCCGGACACGCCGGCGGCTACCGGCTGGTCGACGGCTACCGCACCCGCCTCACCGGGCTGACCGCCGACGAGGCGCAGGCCGCCTTCCTCGCCGCGCTCCCGGGCACGGCCGCCGAACTCGGACTCGGCGAGGCGCTCGCCGCCGCCCAGCTCAAGCTGAGGGCCGCTCTTCCGGCCGAGCTGCGCGAGCAGGCCGGGCGGATCCAGGAGCGCTTCCTGCTCGACGCCCCGGGCTGGTACGGCGACGCGGACGACACCCCACACCTGGCCGCCGTCGCCGCAGCGGTGTGGGCGCGGCGGGCGGTGGTCCTGCGGTACCGGCGCTGGCGGGCGCCGGAGGAGGTCGAGCGGCGGGTGGAGCCGTACGGGCTGGTGCTCAAGGCCGGGCGCTGGTACCTGGTCGCCGGCGGGCCGTCCGGGATGCGGACCTACCGCGTCGACCAGATCATCGAACTCGCCATGACCGAGCAGGAGTTCGAAGCCCAGGGCGACTTCGACCTCGCCTCGCACTGGGCGGCCTACCTCGCCGACTTCCGGGCCCGGCTGCACACCGGCGAGGCGCTGGTCCGGCTCACCCCGGAGGGCGCCCGCCGCCTCGGCGTGACACCCACGGACGACGGTTGGACGGAGGCCCGGGTGCCCATCGAGTCGGTCGACCACGCGCACGGCGAGTTCCTGCGGCTCGGCGCCGACGTCGAGGTACTGGAACCGGCCGAACTTCGCGACCGCGTCGCCGCGACGGTACGGGCACTGGCCGCCCGCTATCCGGGGTGATCCTCAGGCGACGAAGTGGTCGAACTCGCCGGCCTTGGCGCCCCGGACCCAGGCGTCGAACTTGACGCGGGTGGTGGTGACGATGTGGGTGGGGTTGTTCGATTCGCGGATGTAGACGAGGTCGCCGTCGGAGGCGATCTCCAGGTAGTTGGCTTGGTCGCCGCTGGTGCTGGACCTCTGCCACTCAAGGTGTTCCACGGTTGCCTTCCTCGGGTCCTGTGGTGGACGTGCTGACAATATCCGCGAGCAGAGCGGCATGGGATTGGGAAGCCACTACGGTTTACCCGGACATCACACGGCGGCGGGGGTTGTCGATGCAGGGCGCGGTGATCGGTGGGCGCTACCGGATGGGCGAGCGCATCGGGTCGGGCGGCATGGGCGAAATCTGGAGCGCCCACGACACCAGGCTGGCCCGGGATGTCGCCGTCAAGCTGATCCTGCCGCGCTTCGACGGCATGGACGACAGTGCGGAGCAGGCCCGCTTCCAGCGGGAGGCGCGGCTCACCGCCCGGCTCCACCATCCGAACATCGTCGGTGTCCACGATTGCGGGATCCACCTGGAGGCCGGGCTGCCGATGCCTTTCGTGGTCATGGACCTCCTCGCCGGGCAGTCGCTCGCCGCGCTGCTGAAGTCCGGCCGGCGTCCTGGCGTCGCGGAAGTCGTGGACTGGGGCATGCAGGTCTGCGGGGCGCTGGCTGTGGCGCACCGCGAGGGCGTCGTGCACCGCGACATCAAGCCCGCCAACCTCTTCCTCACCCGCCGTGTCGACGGTACCGAGGCTGTCGTCGTCCTCGACTTCGGCATCGCGGCCTACCTGCAGGGGAACCACACCCAGCTCACCCCCGACGGATACATGATCGGCACCGCCGCCTACATGGCCCCCGAGCAGGCCAGGCGCGAGAGCGTCGACGGCCGTGCGGACCTGTACGCGCTCGGCTGTGTGCTGTACGAACTCCTCACTGGTGCGCCGCCGTTCGGCATCCATGCGAATCCGGGTGCCCTCGCGGCCGCCCACATGTACGAGCCGCCCGTGCCGCTGCGGCAGCACCGGCCCGACCTGCCCCACGGCCTCGACCGGTTACTGCTCCAGCTCCTCGCGAAGAGCCCGGCCGGCCGCCCCCCGTCGGCGCTCGCTGCCGCCGAGGCCCTCGCGGGCGCCACCGACGACCGGCTCCCCACCGCGGGGGAACTGACCGCGACTTACGACCTGGCCAATTCCCTCGGTCGGCTGGGGCGCCACGGGGAGGCGGCGGCGTTGCTGGACGGGTTGGCGGCGGACCGTGCTCGCGTCCTGGGCGCCGACCACCCGGACACCATCAAGGCTCGGCACAACCGCGCGTACAACCTGGGTGAGGCGGGGCGCCACCTGGAGGCGGCGGCGCTGCTGGAGCGGGTGGTGGCCGACCGGGCGCGCGTCCTGGGTCCTGATCATCCGCACACGCTCACGGCCCGCCACAACCAGGCCTACTACTTGGGTCAGGCAGGGCAGCATGCTCGGGCGGCGGCGCTGCTGGAAGGGGTGGTGGCCGACCGGGCGCGTGTCCTGGGTCCTGATCATCCGCACACGCTCACGGCCCGCCACAACCACGCGTGCAACCTGGGCGAGGCGGGGCGCCACCTGGAGGCGGCCGGTCTGCTGGAGCGGGTGGCGGCCGACCGGGCGCGCGTCCTGGGTCCGTCCCATCGGCTCACGGTCATGTCCCGCAGGAGCCATGCGGTCTACGCCGAGCGGATCGGGCGGTTCGGTTGACCGTCGGCCCGATCGGCCTCGTCAACCGGCCGTCGGTCGACTGCCGCGGCGGCATCGTTTCGGTCATGTCAATTCGTGCGAGTCGTTGTGCTATTCCATTGGGGTGTCAGTCGTTCCTACACTGAAGCCCCGCCGCACGGGGGCTGCGGGAGGCAGGTTGCCGACGGGCCCGGGGGAGGCGCGTGTGACTGACCGGGGCTGGGACGAGGACGACACCCGGCCGTACTTCTTCCTCTCCTACGCGCACACCCCGAAAGCCGGTGCGCGTGGCGCCGGCGACCCGAACCACTGGGTCCGGCAGCTGTACCGGGACCTCTGCGAGGCGGTGCTCCAGCTGACCACCGCCCCGGACGGGGTGCCGGTGGGCTTCATGGACGAGTCCATGCACCAGGGCGAGTTGTGGGCCGATCGGCTGTCCGACGAGTTGGCGAGCTGCCGGGTGTTCGTCCCGCTGTACTCCCCCCGGTACTTCAACAGCGTGCCGTGCGGTCAGGAATGGCACGCCTTCACCCGCCGTCCGGTCTATCCGGCGAACCTCGACTCGGAGCGCACCAGCGGCATCGTCCCGGTGCTGTGGGCGCCGATGAGCCGTTACCGGCTGCCGAAGGTGGCCAGTGAACTCCAGTTCAACCACGCGAGTTTCGGGCCCGACTACGCCACCGAGGGCCTGTACGCGCTGATGAAGCTCACCTACTTCCGTTCCGCGTACGAGCTGGCCGTGCACCGCCTGGCGGCCCGGATCGTGCAGGTGGCGGAGGAGACGGTGATCCCCGTCGGGCGGCGTCTCGAATTCAACACCCTCCCCAGTGCGTTCAATGTGACCGCCCCGACCAGGCAGCTGCGGATCTCGGTACTCGCCTACCACCAGGGCGAGTTGCCGGATGGCCGCAACCCCGACTACTACGGCGAGCGGCGCACCGACTGGCATCCGTACCGGCCGGTCGGCTCGCCCATCGCGCAGCACGCGGTGCGGCTGGCACGGCAGTTGGGGTTCCAGCCGACCGTGCACGAGTTCGACGACGAGGCCGCGTCGATCATCGAGGGCAACGCCGAGGCCCCCGGCCTGCTGCTGCTCGACCGGTGGGCGCTGCGCGATCCGCGCCGGCGCGAACTGGTGCGGCGCTTCGACCGCTCGGACGCCACCTGGGTGAGCGTGCTGGAGCCGTGGAACGCCGACGACCCGGAGTGCCAGGAAAGCGCGGGCGAGCTGGGCGACCTGAGCGACGACACGCTGCGCATCACCCGGCGGGCGGGCCGTCCGAGCTTCCTCGGCGCGACCGGCCCGGCCCGCGCGACCGGGCTGCATTCGCTGGAGGACTTCGACGACGCGCTGCCCCGGGCCGCGATGAAGGCCAAGTACGCCTTCGAGGGCCGTACCAGGGCCGAACCGGAGGAACCTCCGCCACCCCGGCCGAGTCTGCGGGACGCGTTCCGGCGCGGGGGAGGCGGGCCAGGGCCGGACGGCTCGGGCGAGGACCCCTTCGCCCAGGACGAGAACAACGGCGGCGACCGGAACAACGGCGGCGACCCGCACCGCGAGCGCGACCGGAACAACGGCGGTGACCCGCACCGCGAGCGCGACCGGAACAACGGCGGTGACCCGCACCGCGAGCGCGACCCGTACCGCGAGCACGACCCGTACCGCGACGACGGCGATGACCCCGATGACGGGATGGCGCCCCTGGGAGGACGAGGAAACCGATGACCGAGAACCGCACCAGGAACCTCCGCCTCGGGGGCCTCGCCGCCGCCGATCTGGTCGCCCAGCGCGAGGCCGAGCGGCGGGCCGCGGAGCAGGACCGCAACGGCCGGATCATCACCTTCTACTCGTACAAGGGCGGCACCGGCCGCACCATGGCCCTCGCCAACACCGCGTGGATCCTGGCCGCCAACGGCTTCCGCGTGCTCACCGTGGACTGGGACCTGGAGGCGCCGGGCCTCGCCAAGTTCTTCCACCCCTTCCTCGACCCGGCCTCCCTCGCCGGCACCACCGGGATGATGGACCTGATCGCCGAGTACCGCGAGGAGGCGCTGCGCCCGGTCGAGCACGCCGAGGGCTGGCACCTGGACTTCGCCCGGGTGCACCCGCACGCGCTGTCGCTCACCTGGCCGCACTTCCCGTCCACCGGCAGCCTGGACTTCCTCTCCGCGGGCCAGTTCAACCGGGACTACTCCGAGGCCGTCACCCACCTCGACTGGGACATCTTCTACGACCGCTTCGACGGCGGGCAGTTCTTCGACGCCCTCAAGGCCGACATGGCCAAGCGCTACGACTACGTGCTGATCGACTCCCGCACCGGCCTGTCCGACATCGCCGAGATCTGCACCGTGCAGATGCCCGACGACCTGGTGGTCTGCTTCACCCTGAGCGACCAGTCGATCGACGGTGCCTCCCGGATCGCCCAGCACATCCACGACCGCTACCGCGAGCGCGGCATCCGCATCCTGCCCGTCCCGATGCGCATCGACGAGGGCGAGAAGGAGAAGGCGGACGCGGGCCGGGCGCTCGCCCGGGTCCGCTTCGACGGCCTGCCCGCCGGCTTCAACGGCGAGGAACTCGCCGCGTACTGGGGCTCGGTGGAGATCCCGTACCGGCCGTTCTACGCCTACGAGGAGATCCTCGCGACCTTCGGCGACCAGACCGGCACCCCGACCTCGATGCTGGCCGCCTGCGAGCGGCTGACCTCCATGCTCACCGACGGCCGGGCCCCCGGCCTGCCGCCGATGGACGAGGCGGTCCGGCTGCGCTACGTGGACGCGTTCACCCGCCGCCGCCCGTCCGTCCCGGCCGACCTCTACCTCTCCTACGTCCCCGAGGACCGGATGTGGGCGGACTGGATCGAGTCCGTCCTCACCCGGGCGGGCTTCCGGGTGCTGCCCCGCGACCTCAGCGCCGGCACCGACCCGCGCGAGGAGACCGAGCGCGGCATCGACTCGGCGTTCCGGACGGTCGCCGTGCTCTCGCCCGCCTACCAGCGCTCCCCGCAGGCCCGGGCGCTGTGGGAGTCGGTGGTCAGCTCCGACCCGTCCGGGACCAGGCGCCAGCTGCTGCCCGTCCGGGTCGGGGACGTGCGGCTCACCGCGCCGTTCAGCAACCGCAACCCGGTCGACCTGGTCGGCCGCGACGAGACGCAGTCGATCCAGAGCCTGCTGCGCGCCCTCGGCCGCGGCGACGTCCCGCTCGAGGACGCGCCCAACGGCGGGCCGCGGTTCCCCGGCAGCAAGCCGTCGGTGTGGGACGTCCCGCCGCGCAACCCCTCCTTCACCGGCCGCGCCGCCGTCCTGGAACAGCTGCGCAACCAGCTGCGCGGCGGCATGGCGGCCGTCCTGCCGACCCCGCAGACCCTGTACGGGCTCGGCGGCGTCGGCAAGACCCAGGTGGCGCTGGAGTACGCCCACCGCTTCATGTCCGACTACGACCTGGTCTGGTGGATCGACGCCGAACAGACCGAGCTGGTCGCCCCGGCCCTCGCCGAACTCGCCCGCCGGCTCGGCCTGCGGGTCGGCGACTCGGTGACCGAGGCCGCCGAGGCCGCCCGCGAGGCACTGCGCCGCGGCGTACCCACCTCGCGCTGGCTGCTGATCTTCGACAACGCCGACGAACCCGCCGAGATCCGCCGCTTCTTCCCCGGCGGCTCCGGCCACATCCTGGTCACCTCCCGCAACCAGGCCTGGACCGGGCACGCCGAGGCCCTGGAAGTCGACGTCTTCACCCGCGGCGAGAGCGTCGAACACCTGTGCCGACGCGCCCGCAGCCTCTCCCGGCCCGACGCCGACCGGGTCGCCGAAGCCGTCGGCGACCTGCCGCTCGCCGTCGAGGTGGCCGCCGCCTGGCTGGACACCACCGGCACCCCGGTGGAGACCTACGTCACCCAGCTGCACGCCGAAGCCGCCCGCGCACTCGCCGTCGGCCGCCCCGCCGACTACCCCACCCCGGTCGCCGCGACCTGGAACGTCTCCATCGGACGGCTGCGCCAGCAGTCCCCGGCAGCGGTGCGACTGCTGCAACTGTGCGCGTTCTTCGCACCCGAGCCGATCTCGATGAACCTCTTCTACAGCGACCAGATGATCCGGGCGCTGGTGAAGTACGACGCCGACCTCAGCGACAAGTTCATGCTGGGCAAGGTCATCCAGGCGATCGGCCGCTACGCGCTGGCCAAGGTCGACGCCGGCAGCAACAGCTTCCAGGTGCACCGCCTGGTCCAGGCGGTGATCCGGGCCGGCATGACCGCCGACGAGCAGGAGATCGCCGTCCACGAGGTGCACCGCATCCTCACCGGCGCCCGACCCGTCCTCGGCGACACCGACGACCCGGCCAACTGGCCCGCCTTCGACGAGATCTGGCCACACCTGTCGCCGTCCAGGGCCCACAACTGCGACGAGGCCGACACCCGCCAGCTGCTCATCGACCGGGTCCGCTACCTGTGGAAGCGCGGCGAACTCGACCGCGCCCGCGACCTCGGCCACGCCCTCGACGCGGAGTGGACCAGCAAACTCGGCGAGGACGACCGGCAGACCCTGCTGCTGCGCTTCCAGCTCGCCAACGTGCTGCGCTCCCAAGGCAACTACGCCGAGGCGCTGGCCCTGGACGAGTCCACCCTGGAACGCCAGCAGGCGCTGCTCGGCGAGCACCACCCGTACACCCTGATGACGGCCGGCTCGCTAGGCGCCGACCGCCGGGCCCTCGGCCGGTTCCAGGCCGCACTCGACCTCGACCGCGAAATCCTCGACCAGTTCCGCGAGTTGTTCGGCGACGACAACCCGCGCACGCTCTCCATGGCGAACAACCTGGCGATCGACTACCGCCTGGTCGGCGACAGCGAGGCCGCCCGCGAACTCGACCAGGAGACCCTCGACCGGCGCACCGCCGTCCTCGGCCCCAAACACCCCTACACCCTGTCCACCAAGTCCAACCTGGCCCGCGACCTGCGCGAACTCGGCGACTACCGGGGCTCGGTGGACCTGCTGCAGGAAGTCACCTCCGACCTCGGCGACGTCCTCGACCCGGACCTCCCGGAGAACCTGCGCAACGCCAAGTCGCTGGCCGTCTCGCTGCGCCGCATCGGCCAGCTCGCCGAGGCCCGCCGGATCACCAAGGAGACCTACGAGCGCTACCTGGAGCGCTACGGCGCCGACGCCCCCGACGCCCTCGCCTGCGCGCTCAACCTGGCCGCCGACCACAGCGCCTCCGGCGACAAGGAAGCCGCCCGCGACCTCTGCTCCACCGTCTTCGAAGGCCACCGGAGGCTGTTCGGCGACGAACACCCGTTCACCCTGGCCTGCGCCAACAACCTCGGCATCTACCTGCGCGGCAGCGGCGACGTCCAGGGCGCCATCGAGCGCGGCCGGCTCACCGTCGAGGGACTGACCCGCTCGGTCGGACCGGAACACCCCTACACCCTCAACGCGATGATCAACCTGGCCAACGCCTACGGCGACGACGGGCAACTGGCGCTCGCCGAACAGCTCGGCCGGGCCGCCCACCAAGGGCTGTGCGAGCGCTACTCGGGGCAGCACCCGGACGCGGTGGCCTGCGAAGCCAACCTGGCCGTCACCCTGCGGACGGCCGGCCGGCACACCCAGGCCGCCGAGCTGCGGTCGCGATCGATCGCCGAGCTGATCCGGCAGTTCGGCGAGGAGCACCCCAACACGGTGTCGGCGCGCGGCTGGAAGCGGATCAACCGCGACCTGGAGCCGCAGCCGGTGTGAGTCCGCTCCGGACAGGGGCGGGGTACGCTGCCGAGCCATGGCCACCACCCCGCCCCCGGTCCTGGTCACCCGGCGCCTGGCGCCCGGTGTCATCGAACGGCTCACCGCCCGCCACGCCGTCACCCGCCACGACTCCGACCAGGCGATGGACCGGGCCGAGCTGCTCGCCGCCGTCCGCGGCCGGCAGGCCGTGCTCACCACCCTGGACGACCGGGTCGACGGCGAGTTCCTCGACGCGGCCGGCCCCGGGCTGCGGATCGTCGCCAACCACGCGGTCGGCTACCACAACGTCGACCTGGCCGCCTGCGCCGAGCGCGGGGTGCTGGTCTCCCACACCCCCGGCGTGCTCACCACCGCCACCGCCGACATGGCCTGGGCCCTGCTGCTGGCCGCCACCCGCCGCCTCGGCGAGGGCGAACGCCTGCTGCGCTCCGGCACGCCCTGGACCTGGGCGCCCACCTTCCTGCTCGGCCTGGAACTGGCCGGCACCCCGCTCGGCGTGCTCGGCATGGGCCGGATCGGCCAGGCGGTCGCCCGCCGGGCCCGCGCCTTCGACATGCCGGTCAGCTACCACAACCGCCGCGAACTGCCGCCCGAGCAGGCCGAGGGCGCCGACTGGAAGCCGCTGGAGGACCTGCTCGCCACCTCCACCGTGCTGGTCGTCACCTGCCCGCTCGGCGACGCCACCCGGCACCTGCTGGACGCCCGCCGGCTGGCCCTGCTGCCGCACGGCGCGGTGGTCGTCAGCATGACCGCCGGCGTGGTGGACGAGGAGGCGCTGGCCGCCGCGCTGGAGTCCGGCGCACTGTTCGCCGCCGCCGTCGACAACTTCGAGCACGAGCCCGCCGTCCCGTCCGCGCTGCTCGCCCAGGAGCGCGCGGTCCTGGCCCCGCACCTGGGCAGCGCCACCGTCGCCACCCGACAGGCGATGGGCGGCCTGGCGGTGGACAACATCCTGGCAGTGCTCGACGGCGAACCGCCGGTCACCCCGGTGCGGCCCTGAGCCGGTAGGGCTAACCCGCTGCCCAGGCCAGGGCGGTGGTCATCACCCGGAAGGCTCCGAAGTGCGCGGCGCCGGGTTCCAGGAAGAGCTCGGCGTCCGGGATGTGGTCGGCCAGCCAGCGGGAGTGGTCGACCGGGGAGAACTGGTCGTCGGCGCCGTGCCAGAGCCAGGTCGGCACCCGGACGGACCCGACGTCGAAGCCCCAGTCGGCGGTGAAGGCCAGCACGTCGTCGATCCAGCCGTCCGCGCCGTGCCGGAACGCCTCCCGGTAGTTGCTCTGCAGCATCCGCCGCAGTCCGCTGTCGGCCACCACCGCCCGGTCGGCGGGGGAGAGTTCGGTGCGCAGCCCGTTCAGCAGCCGGACCGGGTCGTCCTTGATCTGCCGGGAGCGGAACTCCATCGCGTCGGCGATCCGGCCGTGTCCGCGCTCGGCCTCCTGGTACGCGCGGACGTTGGACGGGGTCATCCCCGCGTACCAGTCCAGGCCGGCCGCGTCGCGCGGCGCGAGGCCCACCAGGACCGCGACCCGGCTGACCCGCTCCGGCAGCAGCGCGGCGCAGGCCAGCGCGTGCGGGCCGCCGCCGGAGCGGCCGAGCACCGCGAAGCTGTCCAGCCCGAACTCGTCCGCGATGGCCCGTACATCGGCCGCCGCCGCGTTCACCCGGCGGCCGAACAGCCGGGTCGAGTCGCCGTAGCCGGGCCGGTCGTACGAGATCAGCCGCACGCCCAGCCGGTACAGCACGGTGCTGCGCGGGTGCGGGCCGACCCGGCTGCCGGGCATGCCGTGCAGCAGGAACACCGGTCGGCCGCGTGGGTCGCCGAGGGACTCGACCGCGAGGGCGCGGTCGTCCGCGGTCTTGACCATCCGTAACGACACCTGCGGCCTCCTCAGTGTTCCCGGTCGATTCGGTGCTCCGGGGCGGGTCGGTGCTCCGGGTCGGTCCCCTGCCCCCGGTGGTGCTCGTGCTCCCGGTGGTCCTCGTCCTCCCGGTCGTTCTCGTCCTCCCGGTCGGTGGTGGTGCGGACCTCCCGGCGGGCCTGCCAGGTGGTGTGCTCGCGGGAGATCGCGTCCTCGGCGTCCCGGGCCAGCCGGGCCCAGATCTCCTCGGCCTCCGGCGCGTCGAGGTCCAGCTCGGCGAGTTGGCGCTGGATCTGGGCCAGCTCCTCGGCGGCCAGCGCGTACGCGGCGGCCAGCGGCCGGTACTGGCGCAGTTGTGCCCAGGCGGTGACCGAGGCGGCCACCGCCGAGACGGTGCCCAGCGCGTCGTAGGTGAACGCGCCGAGCGCCCGCAGCAGCGCGAGCACCAGCCCGAGCGCGGGCAGCAGCACGCCCAGCACCCCGGCCCAGTGGCCGGTCCGGGCGCAGTAGCGGGCCTTGGCGCGGTACCAGTCGTGCTGCACCTGGATCCGCTCGCCCAGGTACACCTCGCGGCGCACCGCCAGCGGCTGCTCGCGCAGGTCGCGCATCGCCGCGGTGATCTCCGCCGCGCTCCCGGCCTCGCTCCCCGTCCCGCTCCCGGCCCCGCTCCCCGGCACGGCCACCGGGCTGTCCCGGAAGGCGCCGAGCACCCGGCCGAGCTGGAAGCGGTACAGGCCCTCGGCGTCCGGCAGGGTGCGCGGCGGCGGCTGGTAGGCGTCGGCCCGGACGGCGTACTTCCAGACCAGGGTCTTCACCGACTCGGCGGCCGCCCGGCCTTCGTACCAGAGGCCCTGCGGGTTCTGCCGGCTGATCACCACCGCCAGCGCGACCGCGCCGAGGTAGGCGCCGGCGGCCGGCCAGGCCCAGGGCTCGCCGTCGGCCGAGCCGGTCGCGGCGGCGACCACCAGCAGGACCAGCTCCCAGGCGGAGAGCAGCACCGAGCGCCGCTGGCCGCGCAGCGAGGCCGCGTCGGCGGCCCAGAAGAACTCGGGCAGTAGGTCCCGCTCGCGCACCCAGCCGGTTCGTCCCGCACCAGACGCCATGTTCGGCCCCCACCCGTCGCTCCGGTCGCACCGCTCTCCTGCCCCGGGCGGCTTCCCGGTACGCCTGGCGCGGCCGGGGGTGGCCCGCAATGGCCGGGAAGGCCCGGTGGATTGTCCGGGACTCCCCGTGTTCGTTCCGGTACCGAGCGTGCGCGGCACCCCGGGGCTCGGTGGGTGCGGCTCAGTAGGTGTAGAGGACCCGCTCGGCGTTGTCGGCCATCTGCCGGGTGTTCCACTCGGTGCCGCCCGGGACGTTGCCGGAGCGGAACAGCGGCGGGGCGGGGGCGTCCCCGGCGGCCGCCCGGTCGGCGAGCCGGCCGACCGCCGAGGCGACCACGGCCTGCATCAGTGCGCTGGTCACGATGGTGGAGACCGGGCCGAAGGTGGTCTCGGCGCCCGGGTGGGTCAGCTCGCCGTCGCCGACCGCGATCTTGCTGTCCAGCACCACGTCGCAGTGGTCCTTCAGGTAGGTGCCGGAGGGGTGGGCGGAGGGCACCTCCTCCGGGTAGGCCAGCGAGGTCACCCCGATCACCTTCAGGCCGCGGTCCCGGGCGTACCGGGCCAGCTCGACCGGCATGACCTGGCGGCCGGACAGCGAGATCACGAACAGCAGGTCGCCGGTGGTCGCCGGGGTCAGGTCCAGGGTCGCGGTGGCCAGCCCGGAGACCCGCTCCAGGGCGCTGGACAGGGGAGCGGGCATCACCGTCACCCCGGTCGTCCCGGGCACGTTCAGCAGGTTCATCGGGACCAGCCCGCCGGCCCGGTAGACCACGTCCTGGGCCGGCAGCGAGGAATGTCCGGCACCGAAGGTGAAGACCCGGCGGCCCTCGGTCATCGCCTCCGCCAGCAGCGCGGCGGCGGCCTCGACGGTGTCGGCCTCCTCCTCGCGCACCCGCTGGAGGTGGGCGATCGCGGCGTCGAAGTACCTGCCGACCAGGTCGTTCATCGGGTGCCTCCGCTCTCTGCCGGTGAGGGAGCCGGCCGGGTGGGGCGGTCCTGGTGGTCCAGACCGCCGGTGGAGAAAGCTACGGCCAGCACGGTCGCGTCCCGGCCGTACCGCTGTCAACAGGAACGAAATCCCGTGCCCGAAGCCCCCGGGCGGCCCCGGTTGTCGCCTCGGTACGTCAGAATTGGCGATGAGGACACCGAAGAACGGAGCCAGCGGCGATGTCTGGGCTGATCGACACCACTGAGATGTACCTTCGCACCATCCTGGAGCTGGAGGAGGAGGGCATCGTCCCGATGCGCGCCCGGATCGCGGAGCGCCTGGAACAGAGCGGTCCCACGGTCAGCCAGACGGTCGGCCGGATGGAGCGCGACGGCCTGCTCCAGGTTGCCGGGGACCGTCACCTCGAACTCACCGAGGACGGCCGCCGTCTCGCGGTGCGCGTCATGCGCAAACACCGCATCGCGGAGTGCCTGCTGGTCGACGTGATCGGCCTGGAGTGGGAGCAGGTGCACGAGGAGGCGTGCCGCTGGGAGCACGTGATGAGCGAGACGGTCGAGCGCAAGGTGCTCGCCATGCTCGGCCACCCCACCCAGTCCCCGTACGGCAACCCGATCCCGGGCCTGGACGAGCTGGGTGACACCAAGGCCGAGGGCGAGGGCTTCGACGCCGGGCTCGTCCCGCTGGACACCGTCAAGCCGGGCGAGGCCGGGGCCGACGTGGTGGTCCGCCGGATCGGCGAGCCGATCCAGACCGACAGCGCGCTGATGAGCACCCTGCGCCGGGCCGGCGTCCGGCCGGGTTCCACGGTCAAGGTGAATGTCGGCGTCGGCGGTCTGCTGGTCGGCACCGGGGACACCGCGGCGGAGCTGGGCAAGGACATCGCCCAGCACGTCTTCGTCGCCCAGCCCTGAGGCGCCGACACCGTACGGCCGAGTCGGGCCCGCTGCCTCCCGTGCAGCGGGCCCGACTCGTCCTCCCCGTCCCTCCCTGTTCCCCTCCGCTCCCTCCCTGCTCCCTCCCCGGGTTCCCCTCCGGCGCCTCGCCCGGCTTCCCCGTCCGAGCGCCCCTTCCGGCATCCCCACGCACCGCAATTCCTCCCCTCGGCCGATCATGGCAATCCTTGAGCGCTGTCACTCGTACGAGGGGCTTCTGCGGTTGACCAGCGGGTACACCGAAGCCTTATCCGGACTTGCGCAATCCGGAATCGCGTGGTCGGGGCAGGTGTCATCCGGGCAGGTGTCATCTGGACGCGCGCCATCCGGACATACATATGACGGGCCCTGCCTCCGGTGGGAGACAAGGCCCGTCACTCGCGCGCGTTGTGTCGCGCGGTGCACGCCCTCGCCCGATAGGCGTAGGGCGGCCGTTCGGGGGAGGTGAACCGGCCGGGGGCGCGGCCCCGCTCAGCCCACCGCCGCCGGCTGGGCGGCCTGCGCGCCGTGGTGGGCGGGCGACTCGCGGCCGCAGGCGTACGCGAGCGGGCTGATCAGCTCGGCGGCGTCGGGCAGCCAGCGGTTGAGCGAGGAGGGGGAGCGGGCCCACTGGGCGTACCCGGTGGAGCCGATCCGGGACGGCGGGGCGACCGTCCAGTCCCCCTCGCCGCGGGCGACCAGGTCCAGCCGGCCGGGCGGCCAGCCGAGCTTGCGGAGCATCTCCGGGAGCTTGGCCGCGACCCCGGGCAGCACCAGGAAGTGCAGCCGACGGCCGATCCGCCCGGGTGCGGCGGGCAGCACCGCCACCGGGCCGAGCTGGAGGTCCATCCGCTCCATCCGGGCCAGCGCCAGGCAGCCGGCCGTCTCCGGCACGTCCAGGACGTCGAAGGAGCGGCCGGTGGGCAGCAGGATCGAGGCCTGGGGCCGCTCGGTCCACCAGCGCCGCACCGCGCCCGGCCCGGCGCTCGCCTTGCGGGCCCAGTCCGCGTCCATCGGGTGGGCGCCCGGCAGCGTGCAGCGCGGGTCGGCGCAGGAGCAGCGGGCGGGCCCGTCGCCGTCGATCAGCCAGGCACCCGGGGCCACCTCCCAGTGGCGGTTCTCGGCGTAGCCGACGGCTTCGATGAGCAGCGGGGGCAGACCGGCGTTCTTGTCCTGGCCGGAGGCGTCGGGGATGTCTTCCACGCGCTGCTCAACTACCGTGTGTGAGCCTGGTTACGGCCCGACGGTGCCCGGTTGGGCGCATCCCGGCAATGTCACCCGTTCCGGTTACTCGACCGAGTTGGGGCGGCCGAGGGCGGGCGCAGCGGGGGCGCACGGGAGCATTTCCCAGGGCGCAAGGGGGGTGCGGATCGTCACCGTGGGTATCCCGCTGGCGTTGCTGATCGCTAACCTGGTGTCAGATTCCTTGGACGGTCGGACAGTCGGCAACAGATCAGCAGAATCGTCGCCCGCCGGCCGGGACCGGAGGGTGTGGGGAGGCGAAGCCCAATGGCCGCGAGACCACTCGTCGCACGACAGCCCAACGAGCGTCTGCAGCAACTGATCCAGGAGGCCAGCTGCTCCAACGCCGGCCTGGCCCGGAGGGTCAACCTCTGCGGTGCCGAGCACGGTCTGGACCTGAGGTACGACAAGACCTCCGTCGCCCGCTGGCTGCGCGGTCAGCAGCCGCGCGGGCAGGCGCCGGCGGTGATCGCCGAGGCCCTGGGCCGCAAGCTCGGCCGCAGCGTGTCGGTCGAGGAGATCGGCATGGCGGACGGCAAGAACCTGAGCTCGGGCATCGGGCTGCAGTTCGCGCCGACGCTGGGCGCCGCCCTGGAGCAGGTCTGCGAGCTCTGGCGCAGCGACGTCGGCCGGCGGGACTTCCTGACCGGGGCGACGGTCGCCGCCTCGGCGCTGGTGGAGCCCAGCCGGGACTGGCTGATCACCCCGCCGGACCCGGTGGTGGCGCGCACCGGCGGCCCCAGGGTCGGCCCGACCGACGTGGCCGCGATCAAGGCGACCACCGCGATGCTGGTCGACCTGGACCACCGATTCGGCAGCGGGCACGTGCGCCCGGTGGTGGTGCACTACCTCAACTCGGTGGTCTCCGGCCTGCTCGGCGGCGCCTACCGGGAGGAGACCGGCCGTCAACTCTTCGCCGCGGTGGCGAGGTTGACCGAACTGGCCGGCTACATGGCGGTGGACACCGGCCAGCCGGGGCTGGCCCAGCGCTACTACATCCAGGCGCTCCGGCTCGCCCAGGCGGCCGACGACCGCGGCTACGGCGGCTACGTGCTGGCCGCCTCGATGAGCCACCTGGCGGCCACCCTCGGCAACCCGCGGGAGATCGCCCAACTCGCCCGTGCCGCCCAGGAGGGCGCCCGGTCGGTGGCCACCCCGACGGCGATGGCGATGTTCTACGCCGCCGAAGCCCGCGGCCACGCCCTCCTCGGCGACGCCCGCTCCTGCGAGGCGGTGTCGGCCAGGGCGCTGGAGATGATGGAGAAGCGCCGCCCGGAGGACGACCCGGACTGGATCGTCCACTTCGACGACGCTTACCTCGCCGACGAGCTGGCCCACTGCCACCGGGACCTGGAACAGGCCGGCCCGGCCGAGCACTACGCCCGCCGGGCGCTCGACCTGCACCCGCCGACCCGGGTCCGGCGCCGCGCGGTGGACCTGGTGCTGCTGGCCACCGCCCAGTTGCAGCAGCGGGACCTGGAACGCGCCTGTGAGACGGGCACCCAGGCGGTCCGGCTGCTGAGCGGGCTGCGCTCCAACCGGGGCGTGGAGTACCTGGACGAGTTCCGGCGCCGGCTGGAGCCCTACCGGGAACAGCGGGTGGTCCGCGAGTTCCACGCCAGGGCGGACGCGGAGGCGGCCTGATCCGGCGGCGGCCGCGGATCGTCTGCGCAGGGAGCGTGACGGAGGTCCCGCCCACGTGGTCACCCGGTGAGGTGAACCGGTAGCGTGGGCGCGACGTCCAAGGAACTGTGATGCTCCCAAGAACCGACGAGATGTGGTCCGCCGTCAGCGCGCGGTCCTGCACAGGTGAGGAATCGCGTTGAGTCAGCGCCGCTCGTACCCCAACTCGGGTGACTTCAACCTGGACGACCTGTTCCGCCCCGAGCCCGGCCAGCCGCCGGGCCAGCAGGGCCAGCCGCAGGGCCAGCAGCAGTTCCCGGGCCAGCCGCAGGGCCAGCAGCAGTTCCCGGGCCAGCCGGGCCAGCAGCAGTTCCCGGGGCAGCCGCAGGGCCACTCCGCGGTGCCGCCGGTGGGGCAGCCGTCCGGGCAGCCGGAGTACCTCGGGGAGGGCGGGCACGCGCTGCCGACCCAGGCCGTGCCCGCGCAGCCGATGCCCGGCCAGCCGATGCCGGGCCAGCCGACGCCCGTGCCCGGGGCCCCGTGGGGTGCGCCGCAGCCCGGGTACGGCGTCCCGCAGGCCGACCCGGCCCCGGAGACCCAGTACCTGCCGCCCTACCCGGCCGGCGACCCGCAGGGGGGCGGCTACCCGGTGCCGCAGGCTCAGCCCGGCTTCCCGCAGCAGCAGCCCGCGCCCGGCTACCAGGCGTACCCGCCGGCCGCGCAGCCCCAGCCGGCCTACCCGGCGCAGGACTACGGCCAGGACCAGCACCAGGGCTACGCCCCGGATCGCGGGCAGGGCTTCGACGCGACCCAGGCCGGCGGGTCGGGGCGCGGCGGTCGCCCGTCCAACAAGCTGATCATCGGCGGGGTGGTGGCGGGCTGCGCGGCGGCCGGCATCCTGGTCGCCGTCCTGATGAGCGGCGGCACCGACACCAAGGACGGCAAGAAGACCACCCCGGTGGCCGCCACCACCACCACCGGCGTCCCCGGCACGGCGAGCGGGAGCGGCTCCGGCGCCGCCGTCGACCCGGACGTCAAGGCGCAGGCGCAGCCGCTGTCGGACCTGCTGGGCACCGCGAGCGACAGCCGCACCTCGGTGGTCTCCGCGGTCGCCTCGGTGCAGAAGTGCGACAAGCTGCCCGAGTCGCAGCAGGCCCTCACCGCCGCGGCCGGCAAGCGCCGCGAGCTGCAGACCAAGCTGGGCCAGCTGAAGACGGACAAGCTGCCCGGCGGCCAGCAGCTGGTCGAGCAGCTGAACGCGGCGTGGACCGCCTCGGCCCAGGCCGACGACGAGTACGCGGCCTGGGCGCAGGACGCGCAGGCCTCCTGCGACGCGAAGAAGCAGGACAACCAGCACTACAAGAACGCCGTCCAGGCCAGCGGCACCGCGACCACCGCGAAGAAGCAGGCCTCCACGCTCTGGAACACGATCGCCGGCCAGACCGGCCTGCCCAACCGCGGCGACGGCGACCTGTAACCCGGGAGTCGTGGGAGTCCGGGACCCGCGGGACTCGCAGGAGTCGCGGGAGGCAGCCGAGCCGCGGGAGACGCCGGACGGACCGAATCGGGGCGGGCCGCGACGGGCCCGCCCCTCGCGTCACGCCGGCGGACGGCCCCCGGTGAGCACCCAGCGGACGTCCACGAAGCCCGGTTGCTGCAGGGTCATCCGGCCGTTCTTGACCACCTGGTAGGTGACCCAGGTGTTCACCAGACGCGGCGACTCGGTGCTGGGCAGCATGTTGGTGGTGCCCCAGCTCAGCGGCGGGGTGACGCCGGTGTCGATGCCCTCTCCGGCGTCCAGCAGCCCGGTGACCGTCTTCGAGGTGACCGGCTTGCCGGCCTCCGCCAGCTTCTGCGCCACCGTCCGGAAGACCTCGTACGAGACCCAGGTGGTCTGCACCCCGGGGTCGGAGACGTCGATGGTGTTCCCGCCGGTGGTGTCGGCACGCACCACCGAGCGCAGCCCGTCCCAGATCTTCGCCGACTCCGGCGGGTACCAGCTGGTGACGTAGGCGCCGCCGAGCGGGCCGGGGTCGCCGCCGGTGGAGTCGACCACCGACTGCTGCACGCTGCCGATCACCGAGGCGATCCGGGTGTTCTTCGGGTTCAGCTGCCGGTAGGAGTCCAGCAGGTTGCCGGTCGGCTCGGCGGCCAGCGCGCTGGTGACGCAGTTGCCCGGCTCGTCCTTGCCGAGCGCCTTGCGGGCCACCGGGGTGTAGTCGGAGGACTGCTCGGGCGCCTTGACGTCCAGCAGCTTGATCCCGGCCGGCCGCAGCGCGCCGCCGAGGTAGCCGAGCAGGTTGTCACCGGCCGGGGTGTCCGGGCGGACCAGCGCCACGGCCTTGCAGCCGGCCTCGACCAGCTGACGGCCGTTGCCCGCGATCAGCGCCGGCAGGCCGCCGTCCACCGGGTAGGACAGCGGGCTGGAGAACTCGGGCTGGGAGAGCCCGTACCCGCCGATCAGCGGGATGCCGGCGCGCTCCAGGACCGGCATGAAGGCCTCGCCCCACTGGCTGTAGGAGCCGATCACGGCGACGGCCTTGGTGTCCACCGCCTGCTGGGCGCAGGCACGGGCGCCCTCGACGCTGTTGTGCTCGTTGCAGGTGATCACTCGCAGCCGGTGGCCGTTCAGGCCGCCCTTGATGTTGACGTCCTGGCCGATGGCGGAGGCGAGCGCGGTCATGCCCGGCCGGTCGGCGGAGCGGGTGCCGGACGGGGCCCAGGTCATGACCGTCAGGTCGTCGCCGCCGGCGGCATCGGCCGGTCCGCCGCACGCGGAGGCCGAGAGGAGGGTGGGGAGCAGCGCCGCGGCGGTCACGGCGGCGGCGATCGGGCGTCGGCGGCGACGCCGCACGATCGGGGGAGGGCCCTGGAACGAGTCCCTTCGGCTGGTCATCGATCTTCCCTCTCTCTGGGCGCACTCCGGCGCACCGGATCCAGCCAAGCCCCGGTGCCACACGCCGAGAGGGCAGAAGTGCGAACGGTCGGCAAACGGCGGCTGAAATCCGGATCGGTACGCGTGTAGATCGCGAGTGGAGTACGAACAGACGGGGAACGTACGATCGTTCACCATGTCCGTCAGCACAGATTCTTCGCACCGGTCCGCCCGAAACCCTTCTCGTCCGGGCCACCGCTCCAGCACGATGGGCGGCATGCTCAACGATCTGCCCTGGTGGCGCTGGCGAGCCCGACTCCGCTCGGCGCTGCACATGCTGTCCGACCCCGGTTTCCAGCAGGAGGCCTGGCTGACCGGCCGGGAGGGGTACGGGGACGTGACCGACGCCGTGTACCGGCTGGTCGAGGACACCTGGCTGGACCGCTGGTCCGCCGAGAAGTACGTGGGCACGATCTTCCGGGACTCCGCCGAGGCCGCGGTGGTCGACGTCGCGGTGCTGCGGGCGGTGCAGATGCTGCACGAGGTCGGCGCGGACGCCCCGGCCTCCGCCTACCTCGGCCACCCCGGCTGGCCGGAGGCCGTCCGGGCCGCCCGCGAGGCGCACGTGCTGCTGGCCGCCAACGACGGGGACGACCCGGACGCGACGCCCAAGTCGCTGGACGTGCTGCGCATCCTCACCCAGGTCTGAGACCCCGGTCCGACCCCGGCCGGGCTCCGGCCGGACGGTGCCGTCCCGCAGTACGGGCAGCGGGGCGGCGGCTGTCCAGGATGTGACACGCTGGACCGTCCACGCACGTCACGAACTCAGAACGGGATACCCCCAGTGGAACAGCAGCCGGCCGGCGCCCAGTACGTCCTCACGCTGTCCTGCCCGGACAAGCAGGGCATCGTCCACGCCGTGTCCAGTTACCTCTTCATGACCGGCTGCAACATCATCGACAGCCAGCAGTTCGGGGACGGCGACAGCGGGCTCTTCTTCATGCGGGTGCACTTCTCCGCCCCCGAGCCGGTCACCGCGGACAAGCTGCGGGCCAGCTTCGCCGCGATCGGTGCCTCCTTCGCGATGGACTGGCAGATCCACCAGTCCGAGGAGCGGATGCGGATCGTCCTCATGGTCAGCAAGTTCGGGCACTGCCTGAACGACCTGCTGTACCGCACCCGGATCGGCGCCCTGCCGGTGGAGATCGTCGCGGTGGTCTCCAACCACACCGACCTGCGGGACCTGACCGAGAGCTACGGGATCCCCTTCCACCACATCCCCGTCACCAGGGACACCAAGGCTGAGGCCGAGCAGCGGCTGCTGGACCTGGTCGCCAAGGAGGAGGTCGAACTGGTCGTGCTGGCCCGCTACATGCAGGTGCTCTCCGACCAGCTGTGCACCGAGTTGTCCGGCCGCGTGATCAACATCCACCACTCCTTCCTGCCGAGCTTCAAGGGCGCCAAGCCGTACCACCAGGCACACGCCCGCGGCGTGAAGCTGATCGGCGCCACCGCGCACTACGTCACCGCCGACCTGGACGAGGGCCCGATCATCGAGCAGGAGGTGGCCCGGGTCACCCACGACGTCAGCCCGGACCAGCTGGTCGCGCTCGGCCGGGACGTCGAGTGCCAGGCGCTGGCCCGCGCGGTGAAGTGGCACAGCGAGCACCGGGTGCTGCTCGACGGCGCCCGTACGGTCGTCTTCGCGTAAACCGCGCCCAAGCCGCCTAACCGCCGCGTAAACCGCGTAAACCGCTGTGTAAGCCGTGTAACGGCCTTTACGGCCGAGACAGCAGCGGGAGCGCGTGCAGCACCTCGCGGACCGCGGCCCGGTCCCCGTGCTCGCCGACCGGCAGCCGGTCCGGGTCGCGGTGCGCGGCGGCCAACTGGCAGAGCTCCAGGCCGTTCAGCACCATCGAGGCCACCGGCTCCCCGCCGGGCGGCCCCGCGTCCGGGTCGGCCGAGCCGTTCGTGCCTTCGCCCCCGTCCAGCGGGACCAGCCACTCGCCGCCCGCCGGGCCGTCGACCACCAGCCGCAGCCGCCGGGTGGTCCGGCCCCCGCCGTCCGGCGCGGCCGGCGCCCCGGCGTGCTCGGGACGGGCGGCGCGCAGGCCGGCCAGCGCCCGGGGGAGCAGCCGGACCACCAACTCCACCATCTGCCGCAGGTGCTGCGGCGCCGGCGGGTCGTACGGGTAGGCGACCGCGCGGGCCACGTCCTCGCCGTGCACGTAGCACTCCAGGGCGCGGTCCACGAAGGCGTCGCGCAGCGGCAGCACCGCGCAGCCGTAGTCGACCGGGGTGTTGCCCTGCGGGGCGAGCGCGGCGCTGCGCACCAGGTCGTGGGTCTGTCGCCGCCACCGGGAGCGCACCGACTGCGGCGGCAGGGCGCCCTGGTCGGCGAGCATCCGGGCGGTGCGCGCGGTGATCGCGCGGTACGGGCCGCCCTGTGGCGGGACGCGCGGCGCGGCGGGCGGCACGGCCGGGTCCTGCGACGGCACCCGGCGTTCGGCGGCCGGGGCGGGGACGCCCGGGGCGGTCGGCACCGGGTCGGGCAGGCCGAGGGCGAGCGCCAGGAAGCCGTCCACGGCGGTCAGCCGGCCGAGCACCTCGGCCGGGCGCAGCCGCTCGGTGCCGCCGTGCCACGGCAGTTCGGCGACCTCCTGCCACTCCTCCGGGCCGAGGTCGCGCAGCAGCGCGTCGAGCTTGGCGGTCTCCGCGGTGTACGGCATGCCCCAGGCGGGGAGGGGCAGTTGGGCCGGGCGGCGGGCCAGGCACCAGTCGAGCACCTGTTGGCGCAGCGAGCCGGGCTGGTCCAGCGGCTCGTCCAGGGAGAGCCAGCCGGCCGCGTCGCGCAGCCGGGCCGCCTCGTCGGCGCACTCCGGGCAGGCGCGCAGGTGCTGTTCCAGGTCGGCGGCGTCGCGGGCCGGGCAGGCGCCGAGGGCCCAGGCGCCGAGCAGCGAGCGCAGGGCGTCGTGCTGCTCCTCCGTGCTGCTCACGTCTCCCCGTCCCCGGCTTCGTCCTGGCGGGCGCGTTCCTCGGCCAGTTCGGTGGCCAGCAGCTCCAGTCCGAGCCGCATCCGCTGCTTGGCGGCCTGCTCGCTGATGCCGAGCAGCCGGGCCGTCTCCCGGTAGGTGCGGCCGTCGTAGTACGTCACCGCGATGGTCTCACGCAGGGGTTGGGGCAGGGAGTCGACCACGTACTGGACACGCGCGGCGGTGGCCACGGCGCGGATCTCCGCCTCGGTGCCCCGGGTGTCGCCGCCCGGCACGAGTTCGGTGGCCCGCCGTGCCCGCAGCCGTTCGACGGCGCGGCGGTGGGTGAGTGCGCCGAGCCAGGAGCGGAGCGTGCCCCGGGCGGGGTCGAAGTCCTCGGGGTGCTCCCAGACGTGGGCGAAGATCTCCCGGGTGAGCTGGACGGCGGCGGTCTGGTCGGCGAGTATCCGCCCGGCCAGGCCGTGCACCATCGGTGCGAGTTGGTCGTAGAGTTCGCCGAGCGCGGTCTCCTCGCCGCGGGCGAGGCGGCGCTGCAACTGCTCGTCCCAGCGCGGGGTCCGCTCCGGGGTGGCCATCGGGATCCACCCTCCTGCCCGGGGTCGCTGGCTTACCCAACGGTATCTTGCGGCCGGTCCGCGGCGGGAGGGAATCCGGCAAGAACGGAACCCGTCCTCGCGGATCGCTGTTTCGCGGTTTCCTTGTGTCGGTGGATCGCCGGGTGGGCGTGGAGCGCCGGCTCGGCGGGGATCTTCACATGGTGCGACGGTCGGCTGGTGGGACCGTCCGTCGTCGCCGCTGTTCGAGAGCCGCTGGACATATGTCGCACGGGTGGTTCGCGAGTGGCGGCCGGGGTGCCGGGGTCGTCCGGAGGTAGGTTCCCGACTGCGGGACCGGCGGGTCGGCCCGGGCCGGACGAGCGCCGGTACGAGGCTCGCGAGAGTGAGCGGGACAGTATGCACTGCCCTGTCCCCCGATCGCCGGAATATGCCGGAAGCGCTTGCTGCGGTCCGTCCGTCCGCCCATCCTGAGGCGTATTCGTGTCGCGGCCGGTGCGCGACCGACGGGTCGGCGCGGACGAGTGGGCGCGGGTGGACGGACCGGGCGATCGCCCGGGTGCGGCTCGGGTGGCGCCGGGCGGAGTGCGAGGGCCCGTCGGCCGGTCGATCCGGCCCGATCGGGACTTAGGCCGAACTGCGAGTGCAGGTGGTGGAGCGGTGCAGGTTCTTCAGGTACAGCTTGCGGTGCAGGCGGACCCCGCCGAGGTCGGCCGGGCTCGTCGGTGGGTGCGCTCGCGGCTGTTGAACCACGGGGTGGACCCGGACGCGCCGATGGCGGAGACGGTGGTGCTGGTGGTCTCGGAGCTGGTGACCAACGCCGTGGTGCACACCGGCTGTCCGGCCGTGCTGCGGCTCTGCCTGCCGGTGACCGAGAGCCCCGAGGAGGAGGCCCGGGCGGCCGGCCCGCTGCGGGTGGAGGTCGCCGACGCGAGCCAGGCCGCCCCGGCGCCGCGGCACGCCGGGCCGGACGAGGACGCGACCAACGGGCGCGGCCTGGAGCTGGTCGAGCTGCTCTGTGAGCGCTGGGGCTGGTACCCGGACGGCTCCGGCAAGCGGGTCTGGTGCGAGATCGGTTCCGACGCCCGGCCGGCCGATCCGCTGGCCGACGTGGACTGGGCGGCTTTGGCGCAATAGCGGCTTCCCCGGCGGCCCGGGAAGCGTGGCGATCACGGGAGCGATCACCGCTGCCGATCACCGTTGGCGATCACCGGCCGAAAGGTGACGCAACCATTCCGAATTTCGGACTACCCATTGACGTGACGTATCCGACTGATCACGCTTGGGTGCGGCTCTCCGTTGCGAGGGGACGCCGAGGGGTCGTCCGTCCACCGCCGCGGTGCCGCTGTCCAGGGGGATCGTGTCAGCGAGGGGGCCGCGGACTGTCGGTCACGGGCCGCTCCTCGGCGAGTGCGGAGGCCACGGCGCGGGTTCAGGGCCCGTGCATCGCGATTGGATGGCGGCGTGCCGTGCCGCGCTCGGGGTGCGCTCGGCCTGCCGCCATCCAATACGCCACCGGGGAGCGGCGGAATCCGGCCACTCGTCGCTGTTGCACGACCGCCGGAATCCGAGGACCTACCCGAGGACCTGTCCGAGGACCTCCCGGGGCGCCGCGCGGAAGGTGCGCCGGTAGGCGCTCGGCGCCACGTCGAGCCGGCCGCGCAGTTGCAGCCGCAGTGAGGCGGCGGTGCCGAAGCCGGACTCCCGGGCGATCTGGTCGATCGTCAGATCGGTGCGTTCCAGCAGCTGGCGGGCCCGCTCGGTGCGCTGGGTGGTGATCCACTGGCCCGGGCTGGCGCCGGTCTCCTCGCGGAAGCGCCGGGTGAAGGTCCGGACGCTCATGCCCGCCCGGTCGGCGAGCCGGCGCAGCGCGAGCGGCTGGTCCAGGTGCTCCAGCGCCCAGGCGCGCACCGCGGCGGTGCCGTGGCCGTCGGCGTCCACCGGGCTCGGGGCCTCCACGTACTGTTTCTGGCCGCCCTCGCGCCACGGCGGCACCAGGCAGTTGCGGGCCACCGCGTTGGCCACCGCGCTGCCGTGGTCGCGGCGCACCACGTGCAGGCAGAGGTCCACCCCGGCGGCGACCCCGCCGGAGGTGAGGATGTCGCCGTCGTCGGTGTAGAGCACGTCGGGGTCGAGCCGCACCCGGGGGAACAGCCGGGCGAAGCGCTCGGTGTAGCGCCAGTGGGTGGTGGCCGGGCGGCCGTCCAGCAGTCCGGCGGCGGCCAGGATGAAGGAGCCGGTGCAGATCGACATCAGCCGGGTGCCGGGCCGGATCCGGGCCAGGGCGGCGGCGATCGTCGGGGTGAAGCAGGCGTCGGCGACCGCGGGGCCGGAGTCGGCGGAGGCCGGGATCACCACCGTGTCGGCCCGCGCCAGGAGTTCGGGCCCGTGGTCGACGGCGACCCGGAAGTCGGCGCTGGTGGCGACCGGCCGCCCGTCCAGGGTGCAGGTGGCGACCTCGTAGAGCGGCTGCCCGGCCGGGTCCTTGGCGCCGCCGAAGATGCGGGCCGGGATGCCGAGTTCGAAGGCGATCACGCCCTCCAGGGCGAGTACCGCGACCAGGTGCGCCATGTCGTCCCCTCAGGTGTCGGCGGGTCCGGGCCAGCGTACGCGGGGCCGTGGCCCGATTCTTGCGAAAGCTGTCATTCAGGCCACTCGTCCGGGCCGCGGCGGCCCGGAACACTCCTCGTGTGACCGAACGCAGCGCCCTCACCCCCGTACCCGCCCCCGATCCGACCGCCCCCGATCCGGTTGGCGGGCCCGCACCGGCCGAGCGCCCCCGGGTGCACTACGCCTGGGTGGTGGCCGGCGTCGCCCTGCTCGTCCTGCTCGGCTCGGCCGGCTTCCGGTCCACGCCGAGCCTGATGATGGACGCCCTGCACAACGAGTTCGGCTGGTCGCTCGCAACGATCTCCCTCGCCACCTCCGTCAACCTGACCCTCTACGGCCTCACCGCCCCCTTCGCCGCCGCCCTGATGGACCGGTTCGGGGTGCGCCTGGTGGTGGTCTGCGCGCTGCTGACCATCTCGGTCGGCTCCGGGCTCACCATGCTGATGCGCGAGCCCTGGCAACTGGTGCTCTGCTGGGGCGTGCTGGTCGGCCTCGGCAGCGGCTCGATGGCCGGGGCCTTCGCCACCACCATCACCGGCCGCTGGTTCCGGGACCGCCAGGGCCTGGTCACCGGTGTGCTGACCGCCGCCGGCGCGGCCGGCAACCTGGTCTTCCTGCCGGTCGGCGCCTGGCTGGTCGAACAGCACGGCTGGCGTTCGGCCGTGGTCGTGGTCTCGCTCGCCGCCAGCGCCGTCGCCGTCCCGGTCCTGCTGCTGATGCGCGAGCGGCCCGCCGACCTCGGCCTGCTCCCGTACGGCGCGACCGAGGAGCCGCCCCCGCCGGTCACCGACGGCCGCGCGCTGGCCCGCTCGGTGCGGGTGCTGCGCGACGCCGCCCGCACCCGGGCGTTCTGGCTGCTGGCCGGCTCCTTCGCGATCTGCGGCGCCACCACCGCCGGCCTGGTCGGCACCCACTTCATCCCGGCCGCGCACGACCACGGCATGCCGGTCACCACCGCCGCGAGCCTGCTCGCCCTGATCGGCGTCTTCGACGTGCTCGGCACGATCTTCAGCGGCTGGCTCACCGACCGGGTCGACTCCCGGGTGCTGCTGACGGTCTACTACGGGCTGCGCGGCCTGTCCCTGTTCCTGCTGCCGCAGCTGCTGGCCGGCTCGCTGCACCCGCCGATCCTCGCTTTCGTGGTCTTCTACGGCCTCGACTGGGTCGCCACCGTGCCGCCGACCGTCGCGCTGTGCCGCCGGAACTTCGGCGAGGACGCCCCGATCGTCTTCGGCTGGGTGCTGGCCAGCCACCAGATCGGCGCGGCCGTCGTCGCCGGACTGGCCGGCCTGGCCCGCGACGCGCTCGGGAACTACGACCTGACCTGGTACGGCGCCGGCGGGCTGTGTGCGGTCGCGGTCGGGCTCTGCCTGGCCCTGCGCACCGGACGGACCGACCGGGCGGTACCGGTCCTCCCGTAGGACTGTCGGGCCGGAGAACTAGGCTCCGCCTCATGGCGCTCACCTTCACCCTGGACCCGAAGCTCGACCCCGACCTGCGGACCGACATCGTCCGGCTCTGGACCGACGTCACCAACGCCGGCGGCGCGGTCGGCTTCGTGGCGCCGGTCACCGAGGACGAGGTGTGGGACACCGCCGACCGCCAGTTCGCCGAGGTCGGGCCGGACGGCCCGGACCGGCTGCTGGCCGCGCACGACGGCGACACCGGCCGGCTGGTGGGCGTGCTGTTCTTCCAGTCGATGCGCTTCGGCCCCATGGAGCACTGGCGGATGCTCAAGCGGGTCATGGTGCACCCCGACTGCCAGGGCCGCGGCTACGGCGCCGAGCTGCTCGCCGAGGCCGAGCGGATCGCCAGGCAGTGGGGCCTGCAGTCGCTGCGGCTCACCGCGCGCGGCGGCCTGGGGCTGGAGCGCTTCTACGCCCGCAGTGGCTACCGCGAGGTCGGCCGGGTGCCGGCCGCGATCCGGGTCGCCCCCGGGGACGACCGCGACGACATCACGATGTGGCTCGACCTGCGCCGACCCGCCACGGACGGGTGAGAACAGCCGGGGCGGGTGACCCGTGCCCTACGCCGGCCGTCAGGCATGCTTGACTGGAGGACCGCCCCCGCCCGGCCCGCCCCCGCGCAACGAGAAGGATGTGTCCCAGTGAGCAGCACCGGCCCGGAGAAGTCGCACGCCACGCTCCGCTACACCTCCATGCGGGTCAGCATCTTCCTCGGCTGCCTGCTGGTGGCCCTGCTGCTCGGTCACTTCCGGGTCATCCCGGTCAGCGGCGAGGCGGGCATGATCTTCCTGTTCCTGCTGGCCGCGGTCGCCTCCGCGCCGCTCAGCTACGCGCTGCTGAGCAGGCAGCGCGACGAGATGTCCGCGCAGATCAGCGGCAAGGTCTCCGGGATGCGCAGCCGTACCGCCGAGCGGATCGCCGCGCAGAACGCCGAGGAGGACGCCGCCGACGACGCCGCCCGCGCGGCGACCGCCGGGCAGAGCTGACCCCGGCCCCACCCTCGACCGCCGACCCCGCCGCAGCCGCCGTGCCCGCCACCCCGGACTCCGCGCCGCCCGGGCAGCAGCCTGGGCGGCGGTCCGGCCAGCTGTCCGATCAGCCGTCTGGTCAGGCTCCCGGTCAGCCGTCCGGTCACGCGCCTGATCAGGTGCCCGCCGAGAGTGCGCTCGGGACCTGGCCGGCCCCCGTCCGTCGGCCCACCGGGCGGGACGTGGCCCGGCTCGCCGGGGTCTCCCAGGCCACCGTGTCGCTGGTCTTCTCCGGTGCCGAGGCCGGCCGCCGGGTCTCCGAGGCCACCCGGCAGCGGGTCCGCGAGGCCGCCCGCAGCCTCGGCTACCGTCCGCAGGCGGCCGGCCGGCAGCTGCGGCTGGGCCGCAGCGGGATGATCCTGCTCGCGGTGCCGAACCTCCAGGGCCCGTTCTTCGGCCGGGTGCTGGAGGGCGTTCACCAGGAGGCCGGCCGTAACGGCCTGGCGGTCGTGGTCAGTTCGGGCTGGGGCAGCGCCACCCTCGCCGAGGCCGCCACCGCCGGCCGCTTCGACGGCCTGCTGATCTGCTCCCCGGACGACAGCCAGCTCGGCGAGCTGCCCGCCGACACCCCCGCCGTCTTCCTGGACGCCGACCCGGGCACCGACCGCGCCCGTCCGACCGTCGAGCTCGACGTGGCCGGCGGGATGCGCGCCGCCGTCGAGCACCTGGCCGCCCTCGGGCACCGCCGGATCGGCCGGCTGCGCTCCACCCACGCCGCGTACACCTTCCGGGTGCGGCAGGCCGCCTTCGAGCGGGCGGTACGGGAACTCGGGCTGGACGTCGTGGAGTTGGGCGTGAGCCTGAACGAGGGGCACCGGGCCGCGCGGACCGTGGCGGACCGGCTGCTGGCCCGGGCGGACCGGCCGCACGCGGTGATCTGCGACGACGACGTGGTCGCCTCCGGGGTCTACCAGGCCGCCGCCGAGCTGGGGTTGCGGGTGCCGGAGGACCTGTCCGTGGTCGGCATGGACAACGTCGCGGTGTCAGCGCTGCTCGCCCCGCCGCTGACCACCGTCGACCTGCCCGGCGAGGAGCTGGGCCGGGCGGGCGCGGCCGCGCTGGCGGGCCTGCTGCGCGGGGAGCGGGTGGAGCCGGTGGCGCCGCTGGCCACCTCGCTGGTGCTGCGGGCCTCGACCGCGTCGGCCTGGCCCGTCGCCACCTGACCCACCTGACCTACCTGACCCACCTGACGTACCCGACGCATCTGACGTACCTGACTTGACGTCACCAGTGCATCCATCTTGTCGGATCAGTCCGAACAGGCGGTTACTGGTCGGTCCCTCTCGCGTCGCAGGCTCGGGAGAAACGGCGGACGATGAGATTCCGCCATGCGGACGTCCCGACCACGAACCCCACGCCTGCCCAGAGCGGCCCGACTGGCCGCGGCCTTCGGCCTCTTCGCGGCCACCCTGCTCACCGGCACCCTCACCGCCCCGCCCGCCGAGGCCGCCGTCCCTTCACCAAAACGGTCGACAGGGCCAGGGTGGCGCCCGGCGAGAACGTCACCTACACCCTGCGCTACACCTGCTCGGTGCCCGACTGCACCAACGGCCGGATCACCGACACGCTCCCCGCCGGGATGGAGTTCGTCGGCTGGACCCCGGACGCGACCACCGTCGACATCGCCGTGGGGGTGGGCTCGGCCCACCGGGGCGGGCCTCAGCCCACCGGGACGGGCTGGGCCAGACGGGGTGCGGCGGGCACCGGGTGGAACCAGCGCCGGGCACCGAGCAGCAGCAGCCCGCCGAGCGCGATCCCGCCCGCCGCGCACAGCGCGACCGGGCGCAGCGAGTCCTCGGCCAGGTTGCCGGAGACCGCGTAGCCGAGCGAGTTGCCGGTGGCGAACAGCGTCACCAGCCAGGCGAAGGCCTCGGTGACGGTGCCGGTCGGCGCGAGCTCGGCGACCAGGACGAACGCCGCCGCGAGCAGGGGAGCCAGCATGACCCCGGACAGGAAGGCCAGCGCGGCCATCGGGTACGGCCCGGGCAGGGCGACCAGCGGCAGGTAGGAGGCGGCCATCGCGAGCGCCATCACCCAGGTGCGGGTGGCGGTGGTCTGGCGCCACTTGACCGCGCCGTAGGCGAGCGCGCCGAGCAGTCCGCCGAGCGCGGCCAGCGCCAGCAGGGTGCCCGCGCCGCCCGGGAGCGCGCCGGTGTGGTGCTCGGCGTAGGCGATGAACAGCACGTTCTGTGCGCCGACCGCCCAGCCGGCCCCGGCCAGTCCGACCAGCAGCAGCACCAGGCCGGGGGAGCGCAGCGGTCCGAGCAGTCCGGCGGAGTGCTCGCGGACCGGGGCGCGCCAGGCCTTGGCCGGTGCGGCGGTGGCCACGATCAGCGCGCCGGCCAGGCCCAGCCCGGCGGCCACCCAGAGCGCGACCACCGGGCTGAACAGGCCGGCGATCCCGGCGACGGCCAGCGGCCCGGCGACGTAGAGGATCTGCTGGGAGGCGGAGTCGAAGGCGTAGGCGGTGTCGAGCTGTTCCTCCTCGACGACGTCCGGCCAGAGCGAGCGCAGGCAGGGCTCCAGCGGGGGCATGGCGAGGCCGGCGATCGCGGCGCCGACGGGAGCGGCGAGCGGGGAGCCGGGGGCGAGGGCGAGCAGGGCGTACCCGCCGCCGGCCATCGCGGCCGCGACGAGCAGGACGCGCGGCTGCCCGGTGCGGTCCACGATCCGTCCGAGCACCGGCCCGCCGACGGCCGCCGAGATCGCGTACGCGGCGGTGGCCAGCCCGATCCGCCCGTACGGCGCGCCGGCCTCGCGCAGGGCGAGGGCGATCACCAGGGCGGTCATGCCGGCGGGCAGGCGGCCGAGCAGGGTGCCGAGGAGCAGGCGGGTGACGTGGGGGGCGCGGAGCAGGGCGAGGTAGCCCATCGGCGTCTTCTCCGGTCTGGGCAGGCGAGGGCAGGGACGTCGTCAAAGTTATACGTATAACTGCTCGGCGGTCAATCGGGCCGCCACTCGGGGCTGATGGGGCGTCAGTCTCGTTCGTGCCCGGAGCGCGGGTTCGGCGTGGGGTGCGAGAGGGAGGGGGTTGGGCGCGATCTCAAACAAGTACTTTGAACATCTCAAACCTTTACTGCTAACGTATCGGCCATGTCAGCCTCAGACGCACTGCGGATGCACGGCCCGGGCCCGCTGCCCGGCGCCGCCCGCCCGTGCGCTCTGACCGGTGCTGTGGACAGCCCGCGCCGTTGTCGCGCCATGAGCTGTACTGCCCTGGGCTGTACGTCCCCGAGCTGTATCGCGGCGGCACGCCCCTGACCGGGGGCCCGGCCCCTTCCCGTCCGGCCCCGCGCCGTGCCGCCTGCTCCACCCCACACCTCATCGTCAGCAACGCCCTCCCCCGGAGACGCTCCCCCATGTCCACAGCGCCCGAGGCGACCTCGTCGCCGTCCGTGCTCGCCCGCATCCGCAAGACACCGTTCTGGGTGCAGATCGTCGCCGGCCTCGTGCTCGGCGTCGGCCTCGGCTACCTGGCCCGGGCCGCCGACATCTCCTGGCTGGCCACCACCCTGGAGACCATCGGCAAGATCTTCGTCCAGCTGCTCAAGCTGGCCGTCCCGCCGCTGGTGTTCACCGCGATCGTGGTGAGCGTCGCCAACCTGCGCAACGTCACCAACGCGGCCCGGCTGGCCACCCGCACGCTGCTCTGGTTCATGATCACCTCGCTGATCGCGGTCGGCATCGGCCTGGGTCTGGGCCTGCTGACCAACCCCGGCAAGGGCACCAACCTCAAGACCGAGGGCCTCAAGGCGCTCGACTCCAAGGGCACCTGGATCGACTTCCTGACCGGGATCTTCCCGACCAACATCGTCGACGCCTTCGCCAAGGTCAACGTGCTGCAGATCGTCTTCATGGCGGTCGTGGTCGGCGCGGCGATCATCAAGCTCGGCGCCAAGGCCGAGCCGGTCCTCAAGCTCAGCGAGTCCGTGCTCGAGCTGACCCAGACCGCACTGTGGTGGGTCATCCGGCTCTCCCCGCTCGGCACCCTCGGTCTGATCGGCAAGTCCGTCGCCAAGTACGGCTGGGACCTGCTCAAGCCCTTCGCCACGCTGACCCTCGACATCTACGTCGGCTGCGCGCTCGTCCTGTTCGTCGTCTACTCGCTGTTGCTGCGCTTCGCCGCCGGCCTCAACCCGCTGCACTTCTTCAAGGGCGCCTGGCCCGCGATCCAGCTGGCCTTCGTCTCGCGCTCCTCGGTCGGCACCCTGCCGGTGACCCGCCGCGTCACCGAGCGCCTCGGCGTCCCGAGCGAGTACGCGTCCTTCTCGGTGCCGTTCGGCGCCACCACCAAGATGGACGGCTGCGCCGCGATCTACCCGGCGATCGCCGCGATCTTCGTCGCCCAGGTCTACAACATCGAGCTCGGCATCAAGGACTACATCCTGATCGCGTTCGTCTCGGTGGTCGGCTCGGCCGCCACCGCGGGCCTCACCGGCGCGATCGTCATGCTGACGCTGACCCTGTCCACCCTGGGCCTGCCGCTGGAGGGCGTCGGCCTGCTGCTCGCCATCGACCCGATCCTGGACATGATGCGCACCGCGACCAACGTCGCAGGTCAAGTTCTGGTGCCGGTCGTGGTCGCCGCGCGGGAGAAGATCCTCGACGTCGCCGCGTACAACGACCCGCAGGGCGACCTGCTGGACGAGCCGGCCGGCGCCCCGGCGCAGGCCTCGGCCAAGGCTGCCGTCGCCGCCTGACGTTTCACGGCGCACACGGCGTACACGGCGTACCAACGGAAGGGCCCTTCCCCCGGTGGGGAGAGGGCCCTTCCGCGTGCTCTGCTGCCTTTCGGGCCCGGCCCCAAAGGCAGGGGGCCCACCGAAAGGCGGGCCCCCTTGGGTACTGCTCTTGTGTGCTCATGGTGACGGCTGCCAGCCGTCGATGGACCCGTCGGGGTCCCGAGCGATCAGATCATCAGAGGATGGTCAGACAGCGGTGACGTTCTCCGCCTGCGGGCCCTTCGGACCCTGGGTGACGTCGAAGGTGACCGTCTGGTTCTCCTCCAGCGAACGGAAGCCGTTCGCGTTGATGGCGGAGTAGTGAACGAAGACGTCCGGGCCGCCGCCCTCCTGGGCGATGAAGCCGAAGCCCTTCTCAGCGTTGAACCACTTGACGGTTCCCGTGGCCATGCCGTTCTCCTTGCGATGCGTGTCGGGGGCCACACCGTGTGACGCCCGGTCCGCTGCGCTGATCGCCCTGCCTCCGGACGAGTCCGAAGTTTTTCGATATTGCTGAAAAACTACAAAAAGCCTGCGGTTACATGCTCCGCAGGCTTCAAGTACTGCAAGGGGAATCAAACTGCAACTGAGGGCAACGCTAGCATGCGGCAGCTGTGACGACCAGAGGTCACTTACGGCGCCGAGGAGGCGTGTCGGAAGGGCTGGAGCGGGCGTGGAAAGGGGCGTTGGGGACGTGTGAGGGCGTGTCGGGTGGCCGGTGCGAGCCGTCGTGAACGGCGGGCATACGCTGCGGGAAGGCGTACGAACAGCAAGGGAGCGGCGCAGTGGCAGCACCGGACGCACAAACACCGGACGCGCGAACGCGGGAGCCCCAGAACACCCCGGGCGGGGACAACACCCCGGTCAGGCCTCGGGTCGGCCATATTCAGTTCCTGAACTGCGTCCCCCTCTACTGGGGACTCGCCAGGACCGGCAATCTGCTCGATCTGGACCTCACCAAGGACACCCCGGAGAAGCTCAGCGACCAGCTCGTCGCCGGCGCCCTGGACATCGGTCCGATCACCTGCGTCGAGTACCTGCGCAACGCCGACGACCTGCTGGTCCTGCCCGACATCGCCGTCGGCAGCGACGGCCCGGTGATGTCCTGCCTGATCGTGAGCAAGGTGCCGCTCGCCGACCTCGACGGCCGCCGGGTCGCCCTCGGCTCCACCAGCCGCACCTCGGTCCGGCTCGCCCGACTGCTCCTGGAGGAGCGCGAGGGCGTGCACCCGGACTACTTCAGCTGCCCGCCGGACCTCAGCGCGATGCTCGTCGAAGCCGACGCCGCCGTCCTGATCGGCGACCCGGCACTGCGCGCCTACCTCGGGCAGGCCGCCGACCTCGGGCTGACCGTCCACGACCTCGGCGAGATGTGGAAGGAGTGGACCGGCCTGCCGTTCGTCTTCGCGGTCTGGGCGGTGCGCCGCGAGTTCGCCCAGCGCTGCCCGGAGCTGACCGCGGCCGTGCACCGGGCCTTCCTGGAGTCCCGCGACCTGTCGCTGGTGGAGGCCGCCAAGGTCGCCGAGCAGGCTGCCCGTTGGGAGACCTTCGAGGCGGACGTACTGGAGCGGTACTTCAGCGAGGCGCTCGACTTCTCGCTCGGCGAGCGGCAGTTGGCCGGCGTCGCCGAGTTCGCCCGACGGGTCGCGCGCGACAGCGGCTTCGCGCCGGACGTGGCGGTGCGGCTGCTGGAGCCGGCCCGGCTGCCGGTGGGGTGAGGAGTCGGCCCCGCCGCCGAAGGGCTGAGGAGTCGGTGGGCTGAGCGGACGCTCCCGGGCGCGGGTGTGCGGTGTCCGAACCGTGACGAGAACGGGGTCCCCCCGGGGAACCCGGCCGGTACGGTTCGGCACGGGCAGTGAGCCCGCCGAGGGGAGCGTGCAGGATGCAGCCGCTGGAACCGGACGATCCGCGCGAGGTGGGCGACTACCGGTTACTGGGGCGGCTCGGGGCCGGCGGCATGGGCCGGGTCTACCTCGGGCGGACGGCGGGCGGACGCACCGTGGCCGTCAAGACGGTCCGCCGGGAGCTCGCCGTGGACGCCCGGTTCCGCGCCCGCTTCCGGCAGGAGGTGGACGCCGCCCGCAAGGTCGGTGGGGAGTGGACGGCGCCCGTACTGGACGCGGACACCGAGAGCGCCCAGCCCTGGGTGGCCACCGGCTACGTCGCCGGCCCCTCGCTGGGGGCCGCCGTCCGGGAGTTCGGGCCGCTGCCCGAGCCGACCGTACGAGCCCTCGGCGTCGGGCTGGCCGAGGCGCTGGCCCACGTGCACGGACTCGGTCTGGTGCACCGGGACGTCAAACCGTCCAACGTGCTGCTCACCCTCGACGGCCCCCGGCTGATCGACTTCGGCATCACCCGCGCACTGGACGGGACCAGCAGTCTCACCGGGACCGGCAACCCGATCGGCTCGCCCGGCTTCATGTCACCGGAGCAGGCGCGGGGAGAGAAGGTCGGGGCGGCCACCGACGTGTTCTCGCTCGGCGCGGTGCTCGCGTACGCGGCGAGCGGGACGCTCCCCTTCGGGCGGGAAGCGGTGCCGGCGGTGATGGTCTACCGGATGGTGTACGAGTACCCGGAACTGTCCGGGACGAGCGAATCGCTGCGCTGGATCCTGCTCGACTGCCTGGCCAAGGACCCGGATGCCCGCCCGACGCCCCGGCAGCTAGGTGCCTGGCTGGACGACGACAGGACGGTGGCCGCGCGGCTGGAACAGGGCGAGTGGCTGCCCGCCGGGCTCGCGGCGGCGGTGGGGCGCAGTGCGGTCCAGCTGCTGGACCTTGACGCGGAAGGGGGACCCGCGGGGTCCGCGGCGGCCGGGCCGGTGCCGCCGCGGCCGGCGGGGAGGCCTTCGGCGGGGAAGCCTTCGGCGGGGGCCGCCGCGGCGCCGCCGACTTCGCCGCCTCCGCCGCTGCGGCCCTCCGCGCCGCCGAAGCCTTCCCCGGCGCCTCCCAACGCGTCGTCGTTCGTGCCGCCGTCGCCCGGGGCGGCCGCGCCCCCGGGATTCGGGCCGCCGCCGAGGACGGTGCCGATGCGGGGCCCGCGCCGGGGCAGACGGCGTCGGTGGGTGGTGCCGGTGGTCGTGCTGGGCGTGCTGGGCGTGCTGGCCCTGGCCGTGGTCGGCACGGTGTTCCTGCGGTTCCTGGTGGCCGAGGCCGACCGGACGACCGCCTCCGGCGACCACACGGCGCCGCCGCTGGTCGCGCCGCTGGTCGCGCCGACGGTTCCCGGCGCCGTCGGGCGGAACCTCGTACCGGCGGCGTTCCTCGGCACCTGGCGCGGCGATGTCAGCGTGGTCGGCGGCGGCGTCATCGGCGTCATCACCGTCGCTGTCGGACAGGGCGGGATCGGGGACGAGAGCACCACGACCCGGATCGACGGCCCCACCGGGACGGTGTGCGAAGGCGCCTGGACGCTTCGGCTGGTCTCGGCGACGAAAGTCGTGTACACCTCGCGGCTGGTGGCCACGTCGAGCGCCGGGGCGTGTCAGAACGTCGCCGTCCCCCGCATGCTCACCCTCCTGCCGGGCGGCACCCTCCGCTACGACATCACCGACGGCACCACCACGACACAGGCCGGCGTGTTGCGGAAAGCGGGCTGACGCGGGCGGCGGAATCCGCTGGCGTAGGCTGGTTCGGCCGTACCCGGACGCCCCGTTGTCCGTGTCGGCGGCGCAGGCAGCAGCACCACCCGAGCGCCACCCGCGTACCACCCGAGTAGAGAGAAGGCCGTCAGGTGACCGAGCTCGCAGCGACCACCCTCGATGCGTCCAGCACCGACCTGCAGGCCGTGCTCGACCGGGCCGCCGCCGGCGGCCGGATCACTCCGGAAGAGGCGCTGGAGCTCTACCGCTCGGCGCCGCTGCACGCGCTCGGCTCCGCCGCCGACGCGGTGCGCCGCCGCCGCTACGCCGGTACCGAGCACATCGCGACGTACATCATCGAGCGGAACATCAACTACACCAACGTCTGCGTGACGGCGTGCAAGTTCTGCGCCTTCTACGTGCCGCCGAAGAGCGACAAGGGCTGGTCCCGCGAGCTCGACGAGATCCTGCGCCGCTGCGCCGAGACCGTCGAGCTGGGCGGCACCCAGATCATGTTCCAGGGCGGCCACCACCCGGACTACGGCGTGGAGTACTACGAGCGCGCGTTCTCGGCGATCAAGGCCGACTTCCCGCAGCTGGTGATCCACTCGCTGGGCGCCTCCGAGGTCGAGCACATGTCCCGGATCTCCGGCGTCTCCATCGAGGAGGCGATCACCCGGATCCACAAGGCGGGCCTGGACTCCTTCGCCGGCGCCGGCGCCGAGCTGCTGCCGGAGCGTCCGCGCAAGGCGATCGCCCCGCTGAAGGAGTCCGGCGAGCGCTGGCTGGAGATCATGGAGGCCGCCCACGGCCTCGGCGTGGAGTCCACCTCCACCATGCTGATGGGCACCGGCGAGACCAACGCCGAGCGGATCGAGCACCTGCGGATGATCCGCGACGTGCAGGACCGCACCGGCGGCTTCCGGGCCTTCATCCCCTACACCTACCAGCCGCAGAACAACCACCTGAAGGGCTCGACCCAGGCCACCGTCTTCGAGTACCTGCGGATGATCGCCATCGCCCGCCTGTTCCTCGACAACATCGCCCACATCCAGGGCTCCTGGCTCACCACCGGCAAGGAAGCGGGCCAGCTGTCCCTGCACTACGGCGCGGACGACCTCGGCTCGGTCATGCTGGAGGAGAACGTCGTCTCGGCAGCCGGTGCCAAGCACCGTTCCAACCTCACCGAGCTGATCCACCTGATCCGGGCCGCCGACCGCGTCCCGGCGCAGCGCTCGACCACGTACGAGCACCTGCGGGTGCTGGTCGACCCGGCCGACGACCCGGTCGACCCGCGGGTCGCCTCGCACATCGCCTCCACGGCGATCGAGGGCGGCACGGCGCACCCCGAGCTGAAGATCCTGAACAACAACTGAGGACGCTCCCCCCGCCGTGCTGACCCTGCACCGGGCCGCGTTCGTGCTGCCCGACCCGGCCGATCCCACCGCCCCGTCCATCGCGGACGGGGCGGTGGTGGTGCGCGGCGAGCACGTCGAGGCGGTCGGGCCGTACGAGGAGCTGCTGGCGGCCCACCCGGGCGCGCGGGTACGGGACTGGGGCTCGGCGCTGCTCGCGCCCGGGCTGCGCAACCCGTACGGGCACTGGCTGTTGGAGCGGGCCTACCACCCGGATCCGCGGGAGGAGATCGGCGTCGAGCCGGTGGCGGACGGGTTGGTCGGATCCACGGACGAGGTGCGGTGCGGGGCGAGCGCGCGGCGCGGGCTGCAGCGGATGCTCGGGTTCGGGGTGACGGCGGTGGCCGGGCCGTTCGAACGGGCGTCGGTGCGGACGGCGGTGGCGCGGTCGGGGCTGGCGGGGCTGCCGGGCTCCCCGGGCTCCTCGGGCTCCTCGGGTTCCTCGGGTTCCTCGGGTGTTTCGAGCGGTGCCGGTGCGGGGCCGTTGGATCCGCTGGCCGTGCTGCCGTTCGCGGAGGCCGTGTACGGGCGGGTGGCGGCCGGGGGCCGGGCGGACTTCGCGGTGTTCGCGGTCGCGGTCTCGGCCTCGGTCTCGGTCTCGGCAGGGGTCCCGACGGTGGTCGCGGCTGTGGTCCCGGCGGCGGGGGAGGGGCGTGCCGAGCCGGTGGCGGGCGGGTGCCTGGCCACGGTGCTGGGCGGGCGGTTGGTGTACCGGCGGCGCTGAGCCGGTCCGGCGGGGGCCTTAGGGGGGAGCTGCGGGCGTCGGCGGCGCCAGTGTGACGTACTCGTCAGTAGTCGGATTTCCTTGCGGCACAACGGACTTTCTTCGTGTGCACCCGAACTCCGGCGCCGGTGACGGGGAGTGATTGTCCCTTCGCCGTGACCTGAGGGCCCGCCAGCGGATACGATCCCGGACAGCTCACATCCGCACCCTCACCACATCACCGCCCGTGCCCGCGGGCGGCGGGGCCGCGTCCCCGGTCCCGAAGGCAAGCCAGGACAGGAACCATGCGAACCGCGACCGTTCCCCCGCCGCGCGTCCCGCGGTTGGGCCGTGGTTGGTACCTCGCCGCCCTGCTCAGCGCCGTGCTGGCCGTCAGCATGTGCCTGCTGGGTTGGCGTCAGGCCGACCAGGCCGACCGGATCGAGGCGCACCCGGTGAGAGTCGAGGGCGTCGTCACCCAGCTCCCGACCGGCGGCGGCACCTACAGCGCCGTCAGCTACCGGGTCGGCGGGCAGCCGCACACCGCGGCCGCGCTGCCGCTCGCGGACGGCATCAAGATCGGCGACCCGGTCTGCCTGGAGCACGCGGCCGACGACGCGGGCGCGGTGCGGATCTGCGGCGACACCTACCCGCAGCCGGTCGGCGTGGGCCTGGCCCGGTTCAGCGTGCCGGTCGCCGTGGTGCTCTTCGTGATCTGCGTGCTGCGCATCTGGCGCTACCGGAAGGCCGTCGCGATCCGCGCCGGGCAGGGGCGGCTGGCCGCCAACCTCGCCCTGGCGACGGAGGCGCTGGCGGACGGGATGCCCGCGATAACGCACGGCAAGCGCTCCCGCCGGAAGCGGCGCGCGGGCGGGCGGCGCGGGCAGCACTGAGGGAGCGGCTCGGCAGCCGGTGGGTGTGCCCCGTCGAACGCGGGGTGACCCTCGGCGGCCCGTCGGGGACCCGTTGGTGACCCGTTGGTGACCCGCTGGTGCGCCCCGTCGGAGGCCCGTCGGCACGCCCCGTTGGTCGGGGTGTCCGTGGAAGGGTGAACAATGGGGGCGTGACCCGAGCCTCTCTGGACAAGCAGCCGCACGAAGTCGCCGCCATGTTCGACGACGTCGCGGCCAAGTACGACCGCACCAACGACGTGCTCTCCCTCGGCCAGGCCCGCGCCTGGCGCCGGGCGGTGGCCGAGGCGGTGGCCGCCGGACCGGGGGACCTCGTGCTCGACCTCGGGGCCGGCACCGGTACCTCCTCGCTGCCCTTCGTCGAGGCCGGGGCCCAGGTCGTCCCGTGCGACTTCTCGGTCGGCATGCTCACCGAGGGCAAGGCCCGCCACCCCGAGCTGGCGCTCACCGCCGGGGACGCCACCCGGCTGCCGTTCGCCGACGGCACCTTCGACTCGGTGACGATCTCCTTCGCGCTGCGCAACGTCCAGGACACCGACGAGGCGCTGCGCGAGATGCTTCGGGTCACCAAGCCCGGCGGCAAGCTGGTGATCTGTGAGTTCTCCACGCCGACGTGGACGCCGTTCCGGACGGTCTACACCGAGTACCTGATGCGCGCGCTGCCGCCGGTCGCCACGGCCGTCAGCAGCAACCCGGAGGCGTACGTCTACCTCGCCGAGTCCATCCGGAGCTGGCCGGACCAGCCGGGCCTGGCCGCCAAGCTGCAGGAGAGCGGCTGGTCGAAGGTCGCCTGGCGGAACCTCACCGGCGGGATCGTCGCGCTGCACCGGGCGTACAAGACCGCGTAGTCGCCGGGGCCGGGCGGTCGGTCGGCCGGGACGGTGTCGCGGCCGCGCTCCCGGGGCGCGGGCGCTTCCGGCGGCGTGAGCGGAACTAGACTGCCGGAGACAAAAGCCGCCGTCCCCCGCCGCAGCTCCAGGAGTGTGTCCACGTGTCCGAGACCGCAGCCGATCTGACGAAGCCGGACGCCCCGGTGGAGAGCACGGCCGACGTCATCGTGGTCGGCGCGGGCCCGGCCGGATCCACCACCGCCTACTACCTGGCCCAGGCCGGGCTGGACGTGCTGCTGCTGGAGAAGACCGCCTTCCCCCGCGAGAAGGTCTGCGGCGACGGCCTGACCCCACGTGCCACCAAGCAGCTGGTGGACATGGGCATCGACGTCTCCACCGAGAACGGCTGGCTGCACAACAAGGGCCTGCGCATCATCGGCGGCGGCGTCCGCCTCGAGCTGGACTGGCCCGAGCTGTCCTCCTTCCCCGACTACGGCCTGGTCCGCAAGCGCGCCGACTTCGACGAGCTGCTGGCCCGTCAGGCCGAGAAGGCCGGCGCGCGGCTCTACGAGCGCTGCAACGTCAGCGGGCCGCTCCTGGACGAGCGCACCGGGCGGATCGTCGGCGTCACCGCCAAGCTCGGCGACGAGAAGCGGCCGGTCACCTTCCGCGCCCCGCTGGTGGTCGCCGCCGACGGCAACTCGACCAGGCTCTCGCTCGCCATGGGCCTGCACCGGCGCGAGGACCGCCCGATGGGCGTCGCCTACCGCACCTACTTCACCTCGCCGCGCCACGACGACGACTACCTGGAGTCCTGGCTGGAGCTGTGGGACACCCGCGAGGGGCAGCGCAAGCTGCTGCCCGGCTACGGCTGGGTCTTCGGCATGGGCGACGGCACCTCCAACGTCGGCCTCGGCATCCTCAACTCCTCGCCGGCCTTCGGCGAACTGGACTGGCGCGAGGTGCTCAAGGCCTGGTGCGCCGGCATGCCGGAGGAGTGGGGCTGCACCCCCGACAACATGACCGAGCCGATCCGCGGCGCCGCGCTGCCGATGGCCTTCAACCGGCAGCCGCACTACACCCGCGGCCTGTTGCTCGTCGGCGACGCGGGCGGCATGGTCAACCCGTTCAACGGCGAGGGCATCGCCTATGCGATGGAATCCGGCCAGATCGCCGCCGGGGTCATCGTGCAGGCCCTCGCCCGGGTCACCGACGGCGGCCGGGAGCGCGCCCTCCACGCCTACCCGCGCACCCTCAAGGACGTGTACGGCGGCTACTACACGCTGGGCCGCGCCTTCGTGAAGCTCATCGGCAACCCGAAGGTGATGCAGATCGCCGCCCAGCGCGGCCTCACCCACCCGATGCTGATGCGCTTCACCCTCAAGCTGCTCGCCAACCTGACCGACCCGCAGGGCGGCGACGCGATGGACCGCGTCATCAACGGGCTCGCCCGGGTCGCGCCGAACGCCTAGTCCGGCATGTGGCGCCGGCCGCTAGCCCGGCTCCGCCGCCGTCTCCGGGGGCCCGTCGACCGGGCGCCGCGAGGCGGCGGACCGCTGTTCGACGTAGGCCAGCCGGTCGGCGAAGACCCGGGCCGCGTCGGGGGTGAGCGTCCGCAGGGCGACGAGGGCGGTGAAGACGACGTCGCAGAGCTCGTGCTGGACGTCCTCCCAGCTGTGGGTCACCCCCTTGCGCGGGTTCTGGCCGGTGGCGCCGATCACGGCCGCGCCGACCTCGCCGACCTCCTCGGAGAGCTTGAGGATCCGCAGCAGGCGCTCCTCCTGGGGCGACTGCGTGCTCTGCCCGTCCAGCCATGCGACCAGGTGGTCGACGCTCTCCCAGATCCGGCTGTCCATGCGGCGCTGCTCCCCTGCGGTGTGGTTGGTGCTGCCACCGTACGGGAGCTGCGCGGTGCGGTGCGGCGGTCGGTCGGCGGGCAGGGAGGCGGGCGTCGGGCGGTCGGCGCGACGGTCGGGTCGGCGGGCAGAGGGGCAGTCGGCGGGCGGTCGGCGGCGGGCCGGGGTCGCCCCGGGTCGGCCCGGGCTGCCCGACCCGCCTTCGGTCAGCGGGTGCTGAGCTTCACGTGGCGGATGTTCACGGGGAGGTTGGGGAAGCCGTCGCCGGGGTTGTTCTGGTCGTCCTCGCCGCCGGCGGCGATCTTCTGCAGGACGTCCAGGCCCGCCGTGATCCGGCCGAACGGGGTGTAGGCAGGGGAGAGCTTGGTGTCCTTCCAGACGAAGAAGAACTGGCTGCCGTTGGTGTTCGGGCCGGCGTTGGCCATGGCGACGGTGCCGGCCGGGTAGGTGGCGCCGGTCAGGTTCTCGTCCGGGAAGGAGTAGCCGGGCCCGCCGCTGCCCGTCCCGGTCGGGTCGCCGCACTGCAGGACGTAGATCCGCTGGGTGGTGAGGCGGTGGCAGTGGCTGCGGTCGAAGTAGTCGTGCTCGGCGAGGAAGCGGAACGAGAAGGTGGTGCAGGGCGCCTTGTCGGTCAGCGCCTCGAAGGTGATCGCGCCCTGGCTGGTCCGCAGCGTCGCGCGGTAGGGCTGGGCCGCCTTCTTCGCGTCGAAGACCGGGATTCCCTTGAAATTGTCGGCCGGTACAGCTGGTGTGTAGGTGCAGCCGGCGGCGGGGGTAGTGGCCGCGGGGGCGGAGGTGCCCGCGACGGCGGTGCCGGTGCTCGCCACGAGCGGGAGGACGGTGGCGGCGGCGACCAGCGCCCAGTGCGTGCGCTTCACGTGACGGGCCTTCCGGGGGGTGGTGGACGGCTGGATTGTCATGGAGGAATCATCCACGGCCGGGTGGGGATGCGGTAGGGGGCGGGACGGCCGTGGTTCCCCGGGGCCCGGGGGTGTGATGGGCGGTCAGATGGGCCTGGGGGGGTGGGGATTCCGTCGGTGCTGTCGCGCTCGATGGCGGTCACGCTACGGGTATTGCCGGTATGGCGAGTGTTGCCTATGTTGCCGGTCTTGCCGGTGGGGCAAGGATGGTCGGTCTTGCCGGTGGGGCGAGGGTGGGCGGGGTGGCGGGGGTGGCCGAGCTGGCGGAGTCCTCCTCGGCGGAGGTGAAGAGCCCGGCGCGGGCGGCGAGGGCGGCGGCGTCGGCGGCCCGCTCGGCCGTGCGGGCGTCCAGTGGCTCGCCGGAGACGAACAGGCGGTAGTAGAGCGGGGCGGTAGCGGCGCGGACCACCTCGGCGCCGTCCGTTCCGGCAGGCAACTCGCCGCGGGTGACCGCCCGTTCGGCCACCCCGGCGGCCTGTCGGTGGCGGGCGGCGAAGAAGGCGCGCAGGGCGGCCGCGCCGGTGTCGGAGCGCTGGGCCGCGGAGATCAGTGCGGTGGGCGTGGGGCCCAGCTCCGGGTCGGTGAAGACGCTGAACACCTCCTGGGTGATCCGTCGGAGGTCCTGTCGGAGGTCGCCGGTGTCGGGCAGCGGCCAGGGCTGGTCGGCGGATGCGGTCAGGGCATCGGCGACCAGCCCGTCCACGCCGCCCCACCGTCGGTAGAGGGTCGCCTTGTGGACGCCGGAGCGGGTGGCGACCGCCTCGACGGTGAGGCCGTCGTACCCCTTCTCCGTGACCTCGGCGAGCGTGGCGGTGACCACGTCCGCCCGGACCCGTGCGCTGCGGCCGCCCGGGCGGGGGGTGGGGGCATGGGGTGGCTGCTCGGGATGGGTGGCTCCGGTCAAAGTCGACTCCAGTCGCATTAAGGCTTGCTGCGGGGGTGGTGGCGTGCCATGCTCATCGTAATGCGACTTCAGTCGCATTACGAGAGGAGCCTGAGTGACTGCGACCGCCATCCCCGATCCCACCGTGCTCCACCCGCTCACCGGCCACGATCGTGTCGTCCTGTTGCGACCGCTCGTCACCGACCCGCGGATCGAGGTCGGCGAGTACACCTACTTCGACGACCCCGACGGCGCCACCCGCTTCGAGGAGCGCAACGTCCTCTATGCGTACGGCCCCGAGCGCCTGGTGATCGGGAAGTACTGCGCGATCGCCACCGGGACCCGCTTCCTGATGGCCGGTGCCGCCCACCCGGCCATCGGCGTCTCCACCTTCCCCTTCACGATGTTCGGCGGCAGCTGGACCGAGCGGACCCTCGACATCGTCACGGACCTGCCCAGCCGGGGCGACATCGTGATCGGCAACGACGTCTGGTTCGGCTTCGGGGCCACCGTGCTGCCCGGAGTCCGGATCGGCGACGGCGCGATCGTCGCGGCTGGTGCGATGGTCACCGCCGACGTCGAGCCCTACACCATCGTCGGCGGCAACCCCGCCCGGCCGATCAGGCGGCGCTTCGACGACGCCGACATCGAGCGCTTGCGCCGCGCGGCCTGGTGGGACTGGCCGGTCGAGCTCGTCACCGAGCACGTGCGCGTCATCATGTCCGGAACGCCGACCGACATCGAGGCGATCGCCGTGGCGAACGGACTGATCGACGGCTGACCATCCGGTGTCCGGAACGACATTGATCACCGGCCGTCCGGTGAGCGAGGATGGCGCCCCTCGTTTCCGCGCAGTGCCCCGTCCACCGCCGGGCCTTCCGCCCGGCTCCTGGGTCCGTCCGACGCCGTACGGTCCTCGCGCCCGCCGGTTCCGTTCGCTCGGAGGGATCCTCGTCATGCCTGCCTCCCAGTCCAAGGACTCGTCCTCCTCGGTCCTTCGTGATCTTCCGGTGCTGCTCGTGGCGGTGGTGTGGGGGTCGAGCTTCCTCGCCGTCCAGCGGGTGGCCGAGCCGGGGACCGTCGTGGCGATGCTCGTCCTGCGCTTCGGGCTGGTGCTGCCGCTGCTCGGGGTGGTCGCCTGGCGGGCTCTGCGGAGGCTGAGCCGTGCCGAGTGGCTCGGCGGCGCCGCACTGGGACTGGTGCTCAGCGGGATCTTCCTGCTGGAGACCTACGGAGCTGTGCACACCTCCGCGACCAACGCCGGGCTGATCATCAGCCTCGCGATGGTGCTCACCCCGCTCGGCGAGAGCGCCCTCGGCCGGACCGCACCACCGCGGGCCTTCCTGGGGGCCGCCGGGCTGGCCGTCCTCGGCGTCGCCCTGCTCACCGGCGACGGCGGGCTGCGCGCTCCCTCGCTCGGTGACCTGCTGGTGCTGGGTGCCGCCCTCGTCCGCTCCGCGTACGTCCTCGCCATGGCCCGCACCCGGGCCCTGCGCGACACCGACATGCTCGCCGTGACCTGGGTGCAACTCGCCACGGCCACCGGAGTGTTCGCCGTCGTCGCGCTGTCCGTGGGGCCGGCGCCGTGGACCGTGGCCCGCTCGTACGGGGCCGGCCAGTGGGCCTGGCTGCTGCACCTGTCCTTGTTCTGCACCCTGTTCGCCTTCTTCGTCCAGATGTGGGCCGTGCGGGCCACTTCGCCCTCCCGCGTCAGCCTGCTGCTCGGCACCGAACCGCTGTGGGCCGCCGTCTTCGGGATCACCCTGGCCGGGAACCGGATGGGCCCGCTCGCCCTGGTCGGCGGAGCCCTGGTGCTGGTCGCCACCGAGTGGGGCCGTCGCACCGCTCCCGCGCCGCGCCCGGCCCGGGCAGAGGGCGGGGCAGGTGCCGGGGCGGATCCGGGGGCGGACGCAGGGGCCGGAGAGCAGAAGCGGGAGCCGGCCCCGGCGTGATCCGTGGTCGTGGTCACCGGCGCCGCCGCAGCGTCCGGCGGGCGTAGTCGAGGGTGACCGCGCCGAGCAGCGGGCCCCAGGCGACCAGGGGCAGGTAGGCGAGGGTCATCACCACGGCGGCGAAGCCGCGCGGCGAATCCGGCTCGGCCAGGTTGTGGGCCCAGCCGCCGAACAGCGCCTCCATGCCGAGGAAGGTGAGCAGCGCTGAGCCCAGCAGCGCCGGGACGATCGCGGCGAGCGGCCGGACCCGTCGACCGCCGATCAGTGGGATCCAGCCGGGTGTCACCAGGCCCCAGGGGCGGACCAGGCCGACGGTCAGGAAGGCCAGTGTCTCGGCCAGGGCGCTCAGCGCCACGCAGTAGACGGTGCCCCAACCCGGCTGGTGCGCGTCGAAGGCCGCGGCCGTGGCCCCGGTGAAGCCGACCGGGACACCGAAGCCGAAGGCGATCCGCCACACCCCCGAGGGGACGGTGCTCAAGGCGGCGGCCTTGGCGGCCAGCTGGGCCCAGCGCGGGGCGTCCGGGACGCCCGGGGCGGGCGGGGCGTCCTGGATGTCCGGGGCGGCCGGGTCGGTCTGGCGGGCGGTGCCCCGAGAGTTGATCACGAGCTTCGACATGGTGGACTCCCATCCTGTCCGGCCCCATCGGCCGGTGCGATGACTCAAGACTCGAGGTCCGACAGGGGTCCGCGGCAGTGCCGATCGGGCTGTTCTCCCTGCTCAACCGGCCTGTGAAATATGCCGATCGGCACAAGCGCACCGCCCGGACCGCGTCGTAATGTGACGGCAGTCGATGAGAGGTGGTGACGATGATTCAGATCCTGTCGCTGGTCGTCCCGGTCCTGCTGGTGCCGGCCTGGATGGTCCGCGAGCGCCACGGCACGGCCGCCGTGACGACCGTGCTCGGCGCGGTGTCGGCGACGGTCTCGGTCGTCGTCTGGGTCACCGGCCACTGGACGGAGGCGGCGCGTTGGACCGGGCTGGTCGGCCTGGTCGAACTGGCCGGGCTGCTGCTGGCGGTGGTCCTCAGCCTGCGCGCCGAGGACGGCCCGCGGTGCGCGGCGGCGGCCTGGACGGCGGGCGGAGCGGTAGCCCTCTGGCCGTCCCGGTTCGATGGGCCCGCCGACGCGCTCACGCTCTTCGGCTTCGGATCGACGCTGTCCCTGCCGGCCGTGCTGATCGGGCTCTACCTGCGCGGCCTGGACGACGGCCGGGCCCGCGCGGTGGCCGAGGCCAAGCGTGCCCAGCGGCTCGAACTGGCCCACGACCTGCACGACTTCGTCGCGCACGACGTCAGCGGCATGGTCGCCCAGGCCCAGGCGGGGGCGTATCTGGCGGCCATCGACCCGGCGCGGGCGGCCGAGATGTTCGAGCGGATAGAGCAGGCCGGGCAGCGGGCGCTGGCCTCGCTGGACCGGACGGTGCAACTGCTGCGCAGCGAGGAGGCGGCCGGCCGCGGTCCGCAGCCCGGTCTCGCCGAACTCGCGCAGGTGGCCGATCAGTTCACCGCCTCGGGCGGCGCCGAGGTCCGGGTGGAGTTGCCGGAGGGGCCGGTGCCGCGTGAGGTGGAGGGCACCGTGCACCGGATCGTGGTCGAGTCCCTGACCAACGTCCGGCGGCACGCTCCGGCCGCCCGAGCGGTCGAGGTCCGGGCCCGTCAGAGCGACGGACGGCTGGAGTTGACCGTGACGGACGATGGCGGGCCGCCGGCCCCGGGCGGGCGGCCGCGTGGCGGCGGCGGGAGCGGGCTCCCGGGGCTGGCGGCCCGGGTGGAAGCCCTCGGCGGCTCGCTGGAGGCCGGTCCGTACGAGCGGAAGGGCTGGCGGGTGACGGCGGTGTTGCCGCTGGACGCGGCTGTCGGCGGGCCGGAACGATCACAGAGGCCGACGCGGGTCGGCATGGGGGAGGTGCGGGGATGAGCAGTGGCACGGGGCCGGTTCGGATCCTGATCGCGGACGACCAGGCGGACGTCCGTAGCGCGTTCCGGATGATCCTGGACGTCCAGCCGGACATGACGGTGGTGGCCGAGGCGGCGGACGGTGCCGCGGCGGTGGAGGAGGCGAGGAGGCTGCGGCCGGACGTGGTGCTCGCGGACATCCGGATGCCGAAGCTGGACGGTCTGGAGGTCACCCGGCAGTTGGCCGGCCAGTGCAAGGTGATCGTGGTGACCACCTTCGACCTGGACGAGTACGTGCACACGGCGCTGCGGCACGGTGCGGCGGGATTCCTGCTGAAGCGCTCGGGGCCGGTGTTGCTGATCGAGGCGATCAGGGCGGCGATGGCCGGGGACGCGTTGATCAGCCCGCAGGTCACCGTGCGGCTCCTGCGGCACATGGCACTTCCGGGCGCGGAGCCGAAGCCCGGGCCGGTGGCCGGTGCGCGGACGGCGGGGCCGCTGGCGGCCGGCCCGGTGGAGGAACTGACCGCGCGGGAAAGGGAGATCGCCGAGCAGGTGGCGGACGGGGCGACCAACGCGGAGATCGGTGCGGGGCTGTTCATCTCACCGGGGACGGTGAAGAACCACCTCGCCAGCGTCCAGCGCAAGCTCGGTGCCCGTAACCGGGTGGGCATCGCGGCCTGGGTGTGGGAGCAGACGGCCGGCAAGAGGTAGCCGACGGACGCCGACTGCGCGCGCTTGTGAACGAAGGGTCAAGCGGGCGTTCGGACCCCCGCCACCCCTGCGAGTGAGCCGCTATAACACGTCAACATGGCGCCCTGAAATTTGCCCGCGTCGGCGCATAGTTGATATAGGAATACGCCCCTGACCAGCCCCTTCACAAGTAAATGCGACTGGTTGTGATCATTTGACTCCTTTGCGTTGACAAATCTGGGCATGTTCACATTCGCCACCATTCACATGGTGTCGTAGATCACAAAGATCGCGGTGAACTGCGTGTCGCAGATCACAAGCGGACGGGCATAGGATGCGCTCGTTCCAGGCTTTGTGAACTGCCTCACATGAGGTGGATCCCGGGAACCGGAAGGCGGGTTCACCGCAGCGTGACCCGCCGGTTCCGATCTGCAGTCAAGGACGACTGGACGGAGGGAGCGGGGGCTATGAATGCCTACGCGCCGATCCTCGTACTCGGTGCCATCGCGGCGGCGTTCGCGGTCGGCTCCGTCGTGATGGCCTCACTCACCGGCCCCAAGCGCTACAACCGGGCCAAGTTGGAGGCGTACGAGTGCGGCATCGAGCCGACCCCGCAGCCCGTGGGCGGTGGTCGGTTCCCGATCAAGTACTACCTGACGGCGATGCTCTTCATCGTCTTCGACATCGAGATCGTCTTCCTCTACCCCTGGGCCGTGACCTTCGACGCCCTGGGGATCTTCGGGTTGGTCGAGATGCTGCTCTTCATCGCCACCGTCTTCGTCGCGTACGCCTACGTCTGGCGCCGCGGCGGTCTGGAGTGGGACTGAGCGCGGGGTGGCCGCCGCCCTTGTGAACGAGCGGACAAGCCCGAACGGGCGGACGTACCAGAGGACTTGAGGGCATTGAGAGGGATCTGATGGGAATCGAGGAGAAGCTGCCGAGCGGCTTTCTGCTCACGACCGTGGAGACGGCCGCCGGCTGGGTGCGCAAGGCGTCACTCTTCCCGGCCACCTTCGGTCTGGCCTGCTGCGCGATCGAGATGATGACCACCGGTGCCGGCCGCTACGACCTGGCCCGGTTCGGCATGGAGGTCTTCCGGGGCTCCCCCCGGCAGGCCGATCTGATGATCGTGGCGGGCCGGGTGAGCCAGAAGATGGCACCGGTGCTGCGCCAGGTGTACGACCAGATGCCCAACCCCAAGTGGGTGATCTCGATGGGCGTCTGCGCCTCCTCCGGCGGGATGTTCAACAACTACGCGATCGTGCAGGGCGTCGACCACATCGTCCCGGTGGACATCTACCTGCCCGGCTGTCCGCCCCGTCCGGAGATGCTGATGGACGCGATCCTGAAGCTGCACGACAAGATCCAGCACGAGCCGCTGGGCGTGAACCGGCGCCGGGCCGAGGAGCTTGGCGAGGCGCTCGCCCTGCAGGCCACCCCGATCAGCGAGATGCGGGGGCAGCTGCAATGAACGAGCAGGTACCCGAGACCCGCCGGGACCAGCCGGTCCGCGAGATCCCGGTCGAGGTGGTCGGCCGCCGTCAGGGCATGTTCGGCGCCAAGGACAGCGGCGACACCTCCGGCTTCGGCGGTCTGGCGGCCCCGATCGTGCTGCCCGGCCCGAGCGAACGCCCGTACGGCGGCTGGTTCGACGAGGTCGCCGACGAGTTGGAGGGCGCCCTGGAGGAGCAGGGCCTGGACCCGGCCGAGGTGATCGAGAAGACCGTGGTCGACCGCGGTGAACTCACCTTCCACGTGGACCGCGTCCACCTGCTGAAGACCGTCCGCGTCCTACGCGACGACCCGGCGCTGCGCTTCGAACTGTGCCTGGGCGTGAGCGGCGTGCACTACCCCGGCGACAAGGGCCGCGAGCTGCACGCGGTCTACCACCTGCGGTCGATCACCCACGGTCGGCTGATCCGGCTGGAGGTCACCGCGCCCGACGCCGACCCGCGCGTCCCCTCCGTGGTGAGCGTCTACCCGACCAACGACTGGCACGAGCGCGAGGTCTACGACTTCTTCGGCCTGGTCTTCGACGGCCACCCGGCGCTCACCCGGATCATGATGCCGGACGACTGGCTGGGCCACCCGCAGCGCAAGGACTACCCGCTCGGCGGCATCCCCGTCGAGTACAAGGGCGCCCAGATCCCGGCTCCCGACCAGCGGAGGTCGTACAGCTGATGGACACTCAGCACTACGAGGAAGCAGACGCCCGCGAGACCACCGAGGGCCGGGTCTTCACCGTCACCGGCGGCGACTGGGGCGAGGTGGTCGAGGCGATCGGCCGGGCCGACGACGAACGCATCATCGTCAACATGGGCCCCCAGCACCCGTCCACCCACGGCGTGCTGCGGCTGATCCTGGAGATCGACGGCGAGACGGTGAAGGAGGCCCGCTGCGGCATCGGCTACCTCCACACCGGCATCGAGAAGAACATGGAGTTCCGCAACTGGGTCCAGGGCACCACCTTCGTGACCCGCATGGACTACCTGACCCCGCTGTTCAACGAGACCGCCTACTGCCTGGCGGTCGAGAAGCTGCTCGGCATCACCGGCGACGTCCCGGAGCGGGCCAACGTCGTCCGCGTGATGATGATGGAGCTCAACCGGATCGCCTCGCACCTGGTCTGCCTGGCCACCGGCGGCATGGAGATCGGCTCCACCACTCTGATGATCTACGGCTTCCGGGACCGCGAGCTGATCCTGGACGTCTTCGAGCTGGTCACCGGCCTGCGTATGAACCACGCGTACGTGCGCCCCGGCGGCCTCGCCCAGGACCTGCCGCCCGGCGCCGTCGACCAGATCCGCGAGGCGGTCAAGGTCTTCCGCTCCCGGATGCACGAGTACGACAAACTCGCCACCGGCAACCCGGTGTTCAAGGCCCGGCTGGTCGACGTCGGCTTCCTGGACCTGCCCGGGTGCCTGGCCCTCGGCGCCACCGGCCCGATCCTGCGCGCCACCGGCCTGCCGCACGACCTGCGCAAGACCGACCCGTACTGCGGCTACGAGGACTACGACTTCGAGGTCGCGGTCGCCGACAGCGCGGACTCCTACGGGCGCTTCCTGATCCGCCTGGAGGAGATGAAGCAGTCGCTGCGGATCGTCGAGCAGTGCCTGGACCGGCTGCGCCCGGGGCCGGTGATGGTGGCCGACAGGAAGATCGCCTGGCCCGCCCAACTGGCCGTCGGCCCGGACGGGATGGGCAACTCCCTCGACCACATCCGCAAGATCATGGGCACCTCGATGGAGGCCCTGATCCACCACTTCAAGCTGGTCACCGAGGGCTTCCGGGTCCCGGTCGGCCAGGCGTACGCGGCGGTCGAGTCACCCAAGGGCGAGCTGGGCGTGCACGTGGTCAGCGACGGCGGGACGCGCCCGTACCGGGTCCACTTCCGGGACCCGTCGTTCACCAATCTGCAGACGATGGCGGCGATGTGCGAGGGCGGCCAGGTGGCCGACGTGATCGTCGCGGTGGCCGGGATCGACCCGGTGATGGGAGGCGTGGACCGGTGACCAACGTCGAACTCGGACTGCCGGCGCTGCCGGCCGCACCGTACCCCGAGGAGGTGCACGCCCGGCTGGCCTCCGACGCCGCCGAGCTGATCGCCCGCTACCCGCAGTCCCGCTCGGCGCTGCTGCCGCTGCTGCACCTGGTGCAGGCGGAGGAGGGCTTCGTCAGCCGGACCGGGATCCGGTTCTGCGCCGAGCAGTTGGACCTCACCACCGCCGAGGTCACCGCCGTCGCGACCTTCTACACCATGTACCGGCGGCGCCCGGCCGGGAAGTACCACGTCGGGGTCTGCACCAACACCCTGTGCGCGGTGCTCGGCGGCGACCAGATCTTCGCCGAGCTCCAGGAGCACCTGGGCATCGGCAACAACGAGACCACCGAGGACGGCGAGGTCTCGATCGAGCACATCGAGTGCAACGCGGCCTGCGACTACGCGCCCGTGGTGATGGTCAACTGGGAGTTCTTCGACAACCAGTCCCCGGAGAGCGCCCGGCAGCTGGTCGACGACCTGCGCGCCGGTCGTGAGGTCCGGCCCACCCGCGGCGCCCGGCTGTGCGGTTTCAAGGAGACCGCCCGGATCCTGGCCGGTTTCCCGGACGAGCGCCCGGGCGCCAACGACGAGTCCGGCGCCGGCGGGGCACCCTCCCTGGCCGGTCTGCGGCTGGCCCGCGGCGAGGCCCTGCCCGGCACCCCCGGCACCAGGGTCGTCTCACCCCGCCACGAACCGCCCCGCGAGGAACCGCCGCACACCGAGGCGTCCCGCGAGGAACCGCCGCACACCGAGGCGTCCCGCGAGGAACCGCCGCACACCGGCGAGTCCCGCGACGAGCTGCCGCACACCGACGCGCCCCGCACCGAGGGCACCGGCCAGGAAGGGAGCGAGGCGTGATGACCTCCGCCGAGCCGGCCGAGAAGCTGCTCACCCCCGTCCTGTCCGACTCCTGGGACGACAGCCGTCCCTGGACGCTCGACACCTACCGCCGCCACCACGGCTACGAGGGCCTCAAGGCCGCCCTCGCCATGCCCCCGGACGACGTGATCGCCCTGGTCAAGGACTCCGGTCTGCGCGGCCGCGGCGGCGCCGGCTTCCCCACCGGCATGAAGTGGCAGTTCATCCCGCAGAACGACGGCAAGCCGCACTACCTGGTGGTCAACGCCGACGAGTCCGAGCCGGGCACCTGCAAGGACATCCCGCTGCTGTTCGCGAACCCGCACTCCCTCATCGAGGGAATGATCATCGCCTCCTACGCGATCCGCTGCGACCACGCGTTCATCTACCTGCGCGGCGAGGTCGTCCCGGTGCTGCGCCGGCTGCACGCGGCGGTCGCCGAGGCGTACCGGGCGGGCCTGCTCGGCCGGAACATCCTCGGCTCCGGCGTCGACCTCGACATCACCGTGCACGCCGGCGCCGGCGCGTACATCTGCGGCGAGGAGACGGCGCTGCTGGACTCGCTGGAGGGCCGCCGCGGCCAGCCCCGGCTGCGGCCCCCGTTCCCGGCGATCGCCGGCCTGTACGCCTGCCCGACGGTGGTCAACAACGTCGAGTCGATCGCCTCGGTGCCGCCGATCCTGGCCCGCGGCAAGGAGTGGTTCAAGGGCCTGGGCACCGAGAAGTCCCCCGGCTTCACGCTCTATTCGCTCTCCGGGCACGTCACCAACCCCGGCCAGTACGAGGCCCCGCTGGGCGTCACGCTGCGCCAGCTGCTCGACCTCAGCGGTGGCATCCGCGCCGGGCACCGGCTGAAGTTCTGGACCCCGGGCGGCTCGTCCACCCCGATGTTCACCGACGAGCACCTCGACGTCCCGCTGGACTACGAGGGCGTCGGCGCGGCCGGCTCGATGCTCGGCACCAAGGCGCTGCAGGTCTTCGACGAGACCACCTGCGTGGTGCGGGCGGTCACCCGCTGGACGGAGTTCTACGCCCACGAGTCCTGCGGCAAGTGCACCCCCTGCCGGGAGGGCACCTACTGGCTGGTCCAGCTGCTCAAGCGGGTCGAGGCGGGCGAGGGTGTCGAGGGGGACCTGGAGAAGCTCCTCGACATCGCGGACAACATCAACGGCAAGTCCTTCTGCGCGCTGGGCGACGGTGCGGCCAGTCCGATCGTCTCCTCACTGCAGCACTTCCGGGCCGAGTACGAGCAGCACCTGGCCGAGCGCCGCTGCCCGTTCGACCCGGCCGCCTCCACCGTCTGGGCCGACGGCCCCCGCCCCGGCCACCAGTCCGCCACCGAAAGGGAGGTGCACGCGTGACGATCACAGAGCCAACCGCCTCCACGGGAGACAAGCCCGCGGTCGAACTGGTCACGCTCACCATCGACGGCGTCGAAGTGCAGGTCCCCAAGGGGACGTTGGTGATCCGGGCGGCCGAGACCGTCGGCACCCAGATCCCGCGCTTCTGCGACCACCCGCTGCTCGACCCGGCCGGCGCCTGCCGCCAGTGCATCGTCGAGATCGAGGGCCAGCGCAAGCCGGTCGCCTCCTGCACGATCCCGGTGGCCGAGGGCATGGTGGTGCGCACCCAGCTCAGCTCGCCGGTGGCGGAGAAGGCGCAGCGCGGCGTGATGGAGCTGCTGCTGATCAACCACCCGCTGGACTGCCCGGTCTGCGACAAGGGCGGCGAGTGCCCGCTGCAGAACCAGGCGATGAGCAGCGGCGCCGCCGACTCCCGCTTCGAGGGCATGAAGCGCACCTACGAGAAGCCGGTGCCGATCAGCAGCCAGGTGCTGCTGGACCGCGAGCGCTGCGTGCTGTGCGCTCGTTGCACCCGTTTCTCGCAGCAGATCGCCGGGGACCCGTTCATCGACCTGGTGGAGCGCGGGGCGCTGCAGCAGGTCGGCACCGGTGAGGGGGACGACTTCGAGTCGTACTTCTCCGGGAACACCATCCAGATCTGCCCGGTGGGTGCGCTGACCTCGGCGGCCTACCGGTTCCGCTCGCGCCCCTTCGACCTGGTGTCCTCGCCGAGCGTGTGCGAGCACTGCTCGGCGGGCTGCGCGCAGCGCACCGACCACCGGCGCGGAAAGGTGCTGCGCCGGCTGGCGGGCGAGGACCCGGCGGTGAACGAGGAGTGGAACTGCGACAAGGGCCGTTTCGCCTTCCGGTACGCCCAGCAGCGGGACCGGCTGACCACCCCGCTGGTGCGGGTGGACGGCGAACTGGTGCCGGCCTCCTGGCCGGAGGCGCTGGCGAAGGCCGCCGAGGGCCTGCGCGGCGCCCGGACGGGCGTGCTGGCCGGCGGCCGGGTCACGGTCGAGGACGCGTACGCGTACGCCAAGTTCGCGCGGGTGGTGCTGGGCACCAACGACGTGGACTTCCGGGTCCGCCCGCACAGTGGCGAGGAGGCGGAATTCCTGGCCGCGGCCGTGGCCGGGCGGGGCATCGACGTGGACGGCGACGGCCTGACCTACGAGCTGTTGGAGCAGGCGCCGGCGGTGCTGCTGGCGGGCTTCGAGCCGGAGGAGGAGTCGCCGATCGTCTTCCTGCGGCTGCGCAAGGCGGTCCGCGGCCGCGGCCAGAAGGTGTTCTCGGTGGCCGCGTTCGGCTCCCGGGGCCTGGCCAAGCTGCGCGGCGCGCTGCTGCCGGCCGCGCCGGGCACCGAGCCGGAGTGGCTCGCGGCGCTGGCGGCGGACGAGCCGCTGAGCGACGACGCGGGCCGGGCGGCCGAACTGCTGCGCACGCCCGGCGCGGTGATCATGGTGGGCGAGCGGCTGGCCGCCGTGCCGGGCGCGTTGACGGCGGTGCTGCGGCTGGCGCACGCGACCGGCGCGCGGCTGGCGTGGGTGCCGCGCCGCGCGGGTGAGCGCGGGGCCGTGGAGGCGGGTGCGCTGCCGGGCTTGCTGCCCGGTGGCCGTCCGCTGGCCGCTCCGGGGGCGCGGGCCGAGGCGGCCGCGCTGTGGGGGGTGGCGGAGCTGCCCTCCAAGCCGGGCCGGTCCACCGACCAGATGCTGGCGGCGGCCGCGCAGGGCGAGTTGGACGCGCTGCTGGTCGGCGGCGTGGACCCGGACGACCTGCCAGACCCGGCGCTGGCCGACGAGGCGCTGGCGGCGGTCCCGTTCGTGGTGTCGCTGGAGCTGCGGCCCTCCGCGGTGACGGCGCGGGCGGACGTGGTGCTGCCGGTGGCGGCGGTGGCGGAGAAGGCCGGCACCTTCCTGGACTGGGAGGGCCGGGTGCGGATGTTCGAGGCGGCGCTCAAACCGGACCAGCAGATGGGCCGGCACCTGGAGTCGGACCTGCGGGTGCTGAGCATGCTGGCGCACGCGCTGGGCCACCGGCTGGGCCTGCCCGACGTGCGGGCGGCGCGGCTGGAGCTGGACGGTTTCACCCCCTGGGAGGGCGACCGCGCGGCGGACCCGGCGGCGCACCCGGGCCTGCTGCCCCGTCCGGCCACCGGCCAGGCGGTGCTGGCGGGTTGGCGTTACCTGCTGGACAACGGCGTGCTGCAGCAGGGCGATCCGCACCTGGCGGGCACCCGGCACCGGGCGGTGGCCCGGATCTCCGCCGAGACGGCGAAGGAGGTCGGCGCCGAGGCGGCCGCCGGGCTGCGGCTGACCGGCCCGGCCGGCTCGCTGACCCTGCCGCTGGAGGTCACCGACTCGATCCCGGACCGTACGGTCTGGATCCCGCTCGACTCCACGCCGGGCGGCGCCCACCGCGCGCTCGGCACCACTGTCGGCCACCTGGTCACGATCGCCGCGGCCGAGGTCGAACCCGAGCCGGCGGCACAGGCTCAGGCGGCACAGGCTTCGGTGGCGCAGGCCCCGGCCGACACGGCCGCGGACGAAGCCGACACGACCGCGGGCGAAGGGGAGGACCGATGACTCCGCAGCCGTACGAGACGCTCCACTTCTTCGGCCAGGACCCGTGGTGGCTGGTCCTGCTGAAGGCGGTGTTCTGCTTCGCCTTCCTGGTCCTGACGGTGCTGATCGCGATCGTCTGGGAGCGCAAGGTGGTGGCCTGGATGCAGCTGCGCATCGGGCCGAACCGGCACGGGCCGTGGGGCCTGCTGCAGTCCCTGGCGGACGGCGTGAAGCTGGCGCTGAAGGAAGACCTGGTGGTCAAGGGCTCGGACAAGGTGGTCTACATCCTGGCCCCGATCGTCTGTGCCATCCCGGCCTTCATGGCCTTCGCGGTGATCCCGTTCGGCCCGGCCGGCAACGAGGTGTCGATCTTCGGCACCCGGACGCCGCTGCAGCTGACCGACCTCCCGGTGGCCCTGCTGTACATCCTGGCGACGGCCTCGGTGGGCATCTACGGCATCGTGCTGGCCGGCTGGTCCTCCGGTTCGACGTACCCGCTGCTGGGCGGGCTGCGCTCGTCCGCGCAGATGATCAGCTACGAGATCGCGATGGGCCTGTCCTTCGCGGCGGTGTTCATCTACTCGGGCTCGATGTCGACCTCGGAGATCGTGGCGCACCAGCAGACGACCTGGTTCGCGGCGCTGCTGCCGGTGTCGTTCATCGTCTACATCATCTCGATGGTCGGGGAGACCAACCGGGCGCCGTTCGACCTCCCGGAGGCCGAGGGCGAGCTGGTCGGCGGCTTCAACACCGAGTACTCCTCGCTGAAGTTCGCGATGTTCATGCTGGCCGAGTACGTGAACATGGTGACGGTCTCGGCGGTGGCCTCGACCCTCTTCCTGGGCGGCTGGCGGGCCCCGTGGCCGGTCTCGACCTTCTGGGAGGGCGCCAACCACGGCTGGTGGCCGATGCTGTGGATCACGCTGAAGATCCAGCTGCTGCTGTTCTTCTTCATCTGGCTGCGCGGCACGCTGCCCCGGCTCCGCTACGACCAGTTCATGAAGCTGGGCTGGAAGGTGCTGATCCCGGTCTCGCTGGTGTGGCTGGTGCTGATCGCGAGCGTGCGGGCGCTGCGCAACGAGGGCTACGGCTTCGGCGAGGTGGTGCTGTACGTGGGCGCCCCGGTCGGGGCGGTCCTGTTGCTGGCGCTGCTGTGGGACTTCCTGAGGAAGCAGCCGGAGCCCGAAGAGGCCCCGCCGAAGGGCGAGTTCGACCCGATGGAGGGCGGCTACCCGGTCCCACCGCTGCCGGGCCAGGTGCTCCCGCCGGTACCGCGCAGGCGTAGCCGCGCCCCGAAGCAACTCCAGGACGCCCTCAACGGGGCCGACCATTCCGAAGGGAGCTGAACCGCGATGTCGTCCGACAAGTCCGACCAGTCTGACCAGTCCGACCGTACGGACCGGCCCGAGCGGGCCGACCGGCCGTCGATCCTCGGTCCGGCCGCCGGCTTCGGCGTGACCTTCAAGGCCATGTTCAAGAAGCGGCTCACCGAGCAGTACCCGGAGCAGAAGAAGCCCACCGCTCCGCGCTTCCACGGCCGCCACCAGCTGAACCGGCACCCGGACGGCCTGGAGAAGTGCGTCGGCTGCGAGCTGTGCGCGTGGGCGTGCCCGGCCGACGCGATCTACGTGGAGGGCGCGGACAACCGGGACGAGGAGCGCTACTCGCCGGGCGAGCGCTACGGCGCGGTCTACCAGATCAACTACGCCCGCTGCATCCTGTGCGGGCTGTGCATCGAGGCCTGCCCGACCCGCGCGCTCACCATGACCAACGAGTACGAGCTGGCCGACTCCTCCCGGCGGGACCTGATCTTCACCAAGGAGCAGCTGCTGGTGGGCCTGTCCGAGGGCATGGTCGACACCCCGCACGCGATCTTCCCGGGCACCGACGAGGGCGCGTACTACCGGGGCGAGATCACCGCGGCCGCGCCGGGGACGGTGCAGCAGGAGCGCACCGACCGGGAGAAGGAGGCGCAGCAGTGAACGGGTCCCTGATCCTCGAAACCGGTAGGACCCTGGCGGCGACGGGGACGACCTCCACCGGCGAGGCCGTCCAGTTCTGGGTGCTCGCGGTGATCGCGGTCGGCGGCGCGCTCGGCATGCTGCTGATGAGGAAGGCCGTGCACAGCGCGCTGTGCCTGGCGGCCACCATGATGGCGCTGGCGGTCTGTTACATGGCCCAGGGCGCGGTGTTCCTGGGCGTGGTGCAGATCGTGGTCTACACCGGCGCGATCATGATGCTGTTCCTGTTCGTGGTGATGCTGGTCGGCGTCACCAGCGAGGACTCCCTCAAGGAGCAGCTGAAGGGCCAGCGGTTCGCCGCGGTGCTGTGCGGGCTGGGCTTCGGCGTGCTGCTGATCGCCGGGATCGCCAACGCCAAGCTGGACCACTTCACCGGGCTGGCCGAGGCGAACGCCGAGGGCAACGTTCCGGGCCTGGCCCGGCTGATCTTCACCCGCTACGTGTGGGCCTTCGAGGTCACCGGCGCGCTGCTGATCACCGCGGCTATCGGCGCGATGGTGCTGACCCACCGCGAGCACGTGAAGGCGCCGAAGACGCAGCGCGAGTTGGCGGCGCAGCGAGTCATGGACAACATCCAGCTGCCGCCGCTGCCGGCGCCGGGCGTGTACGCGCGGCACAACGCGGTGAACGTGCCGGGTCTGCTGCCGGACGGCACGATCGCGGAGGACTCGGTGATGGCGACGCTGCGCGAGCGCGGCCAGATCCGGGACGTCAGCCAGGCGATGGTGCAGCGGATGGCGGAGCTGGAGAACAGCACGGCGGACTGGCTGGGCCGTCCGTCCTCCGAGCGGCCGGTGGTGACCGGTCCGCGCAAGTCGCTGGAGCCGGTGCCCAACCACGAGGCGGCGAACGGCGAGAACGGCCGGACGGACCAGGAGGGCGCGGAGTGAACCCGGTCAACTATCTGTACCTGTCGGCCCTGTTGTTCACCATCGGCGCGTCCGGGGTGCTGATCCGGCGCAATGCGATCGTGCTGTTCATGTGCGTGGAGCTGATGCTGAACGCCTCGAACCTGGCGCTGGTGACCTTCTCCCGGATGCACGGGACCCTGGACGGTCAGATCATCGCGTTCTTCACGATGGTGGTCGCGGCGGCCGAGGTCGTGGTCGGCCTCGCCATCATCGTCTCCATCTTCCGGACCAGGCACTCCGCTTCGGTCGACGACAGCAACCTGATGAAGCTGTAGGCGGAGGGCCCTCGGTGAACTCTCTCATTCCGCTGCTGGTGGCGGCTCCGCTGGCCGGCGCCGCCCTGCTGCTGCTCGGCGGCCGGGCGCTGGACCGGTTCGGCCACTGGCTGGCCACCGCGCTCGCGGCGCTCTCGTTCGGCTTCGGCCTGGCGCTCTTCTCCGACATGCTCGGCCGTGACGCCGAGCACCGGGCGGTCACCAAGCACCTGTTCAGCTGGATCTCGGTGAACGGCTTCCAGGCCGACATGACCTTCCAGCTCGACCAGTTGTCGATGACCTTCGTCCTGCTGATCACCGGCGTCGGCACGCTGATCCACCTCTACTCGGTCGGCTACATGGCGCACGACGAGCGCCGGCGCCGCTTCTTCGCGTACCTGAACCTGTTCCTGGCCGCCATGCTGCTGCTGGTGGTCGCCGACAACTACCTGGTGCTGTACTTCGGTTGGGAGGGCGTGGGCCTGGCCTCGTACCTGCTGATCGGCTTCTGGCAGCACAAGCCGAGCGCGGCGACGGCGGCCAAGAAGGCGTTCATCGTCAACCGGGTCGGCGACATGGGCCTGTCCATCGCGATCATGCTGATGTTCGCCGAGTTCGGCTCCTTCGCCTTCGGCCCGATCCTCGGTTCGGAAGGCGCAGTCGGCGGCGCGCACCAGGCGAGCGAGGGCAAGCTGACGGCGATCGGCCTGATGCTGCTGCTGGCAGCCTGCGGCAAGTCGGCCCAGGTGCCGCTGCAGTCCTGGCTCGGCGACGCCATGGAGGGCCCGACCCCGGTGTCGGCGCTGATCCACGCGGCCACCATGGTGACCGCCGGCGTCTACCTGATCACCCGCTCCTCGGCGATCTTCGACCTGGCGCCGGACGCCCAGACCGCCGTGGTGGTGGTCGGTGCGGTCACGCTGCTGTTCGGTGCGATCGTCGGTTGCGCCAAGGACGACATCAAGAAGGCGCTGGCCGGCTCGACCATGTCGCAGATCGGCTACATGGTGCTGGCGGCCGGGCTCGGCCCGATCGGCTACGCCTTCGCGATCATGCACCTGGTGACCCACGGCTTCTTCAAGGCCGGGCTGTTCCTCGGCGCCGGGTCGGTCATGCACGGCATGAACGACGAGGTGAACATGCGTCACTACGGTGGCCTGCGCAAGTACATGCCGGTCACCTTCGTCACCTTCGGCCTCGGCTACCTGGCGATCATCGGCTTCCCGGGCCTGTCCGGGTTCTTCTCCAAGGACAAGATCATCGAGGCGGCCTTCGCCAAGGGCGGCACCGAGGGCTGGATCCTCGGCCTGTGCACCCTGGTCGGCGCCGCCGTCACCGCGTTCTACATGACCCGGGTGATGGTGCTGACCTTCTTCGGCGAGAAGCGCTGGCAGCCGGACGAGGACGGCAACGCCCCGCACCCGCACGAGTCGCCGAAGACCATGACGATCCCGATGATCCTGCTGGCCTTCGGCTCGGTCTTCGCGGGCGGGCTGTTCGCCTACAACGACTCGTTCCTGAAGTGGCTGGAGCCGGTCACCGGGTACGCGGAGGGCAACTCGCCGCTCACCCCGCTGACCGTCACCCTGCTGACCACGGCCTGCATGCTGGCCGGCGTCGCCCTCGCGTACCTGATGTACGGGCGCGCGCCGGTCCCGGTGGTGCCGCCGGTCGGCTCCCCGCTCACCCGGGCCGCCCGCCGCGACCTGCTGCAGGACGACTTCAACCACGCCGTGCTGGTACGGCCGGGCTCGGCCCTCGCCGCGACCCTGGTCTTCTTCGACAGCCGCGGCTTGGACGGCCTCGTCAACGGCCTGGCCGCCACGATCGGCGGCCTGTCCGGCCGGCTGCGGCGGGTCCAGAACGGCTACGTCCGCTCGTACGCGCTCTCCATGTTCGGCGGCACGCTGGTGCTGGTCGCCATGACTCTCCTGATGAGGTCCGTGTAATGACTCGTCCTGATACTCGTTGGGGGGTCCCGTCATGAGCGTGTTGTTGAGTGCCACCTGTGCCGTCCCGGCAGCCGGGGCGGTGCTGACCGCGGCCCTGCCCGCCGGGTCGACCGAGGCCCGGCGCAAGACCACCAAGGCCGTCGCCCTGGGCGTCTCGGCCGTCACCCTGGTGCTGGCCGCCGTGGCGGCGACCCGGTTCGACCCGCACGGCGACCGCTACCAGCTGACCGAGTCGTACAGCTGGATCCGTTCCTTCGGCATCACCTTCTCGCTCGGCGTGGACGGCATCGGCGCCGTCCTCGCCCTGCTCACCGCGGTCCTGGTGCCGATGGTGATGCTCGCCTCCTGGCACGACGCCGATCCGGGACCGGCCAAGCCCGACGGCACCTTCGAGAACAGGCGCCGCACCCAGGCCTTCTTCGCCCTGATCCTGGCGGTGGAGGCGATGGTGATCGTCTCCTTCTACGCCACCGACGTCTTCGTGTTCTACGTGTTCTTCGAAGCCATGCTGATCCCGATGTACTTCCTGATCGGCGGCTTCGGCGACCGGGCCGGCGGCCCCGATTCGTCGCGTCAGCGCTCGTACGCGGCCGTGAAGTTCCTGCTTTACAACCTGCTCGGCGGCCTGGTGATGCTGGCCGCCGTGATCGGCCTGTACGTGATCGCGCAGGACCAGGGCTTCGGCACCTTCGACCTGCAGACCCTCACCTCGGCGATCGCCGACGGGAGGCTGCAGCTGTCCGGCACCGCCGAGAAGGGGCTGTTCCTGGGCTTCTTCTTCGCCTTCGCGGTGAAGGCCCCGCTGTGGCCGCTGCACACCTGGCTGCCGAACGCGATGGGCGAGAGCACCGCCGGCACCGCGGTGCTGATCACCGCGGTGGTGGACAAGGTCGGCACCTTCGCGATGCTGCGCTTCTGCCTCGGGCTGTTCCCGCACGCCTCGAAGACCTTCGCTCCGGCGATCCTGGTCCTCGCGCTGATCGGGATCGTCTACGGCGCGCTGCTGGCGGTCGGCCAGAAGGACATCAAGCGGCTGGTCGCCTACGCCTCGATCTCGCACTTCGGCTTCATCATCATGGGCATCTTCGCCCTGACCAGCCAGGGTCAGAGCGGCGCGACCCTCTACATGGTCAACCACGGCCTCTCCACGGCGGCGTGGATGCTGGTGGCCGGTTTCCTGATCTCCCGCCGCGGCTCGCGGCTGATCGCCGACTACGGCGGTGTGCAGAAGGTCGCCCCGGTGCTCGCCGGGACCTTCCTGATCGGCAGCCTGGCCACCCTGTCGCTGCCCGGCCTGGCCCCGTTCGTCAGCGAGTTCCTGGTGCTGGTGGGCACCTTCACCCGCTACCCGGTGATCGGGATCATCGCGACCTTCGGCATCGTGCTGGCCGCGCTGTACGCCCTGCTGCTGTACCAGCGCACCATGACCGGCCCGGTGAAGGAGGGCGTGCGGGCGATCCCCGACCTCAAGGCCCGCGAACTCGCCGTGGTCGCCCCGCTGGTGGCGCTGACCGTCCTGTTCGGCGTCTACCCCAAGCCGCTCACCGACCTGGTCAACCCCTCGGTGAACGCGACGCTCTCGCAGGTCCACGAGACCGACCCGGCACCGGCCCACCCGGTCGCCGCCACCCCAGGAGGTGAGCAGAAGTGAACGCCACCGCAGTGCTCGCCGCCGCCGGCGGCAACACCCCCAGCATCCCGGCGCCGCACATCGAGTACGGTCAACTCTCCCCGATGCTCGTGGTGTTCGGCGCCGCCGTGGCCGGCATCCTGGTGGAGGCCTTCGTGCCCCGCCGGTACCGGCACTGGACGCAGGTGACGCTCGCCCTGGCCGGGCTGGTCGGCGCCTTCGTCGCCGTGGTGGTGCTGGCCGTGCAGAGCCACGGCTTCACCCGGATCGACCTGCTGGCCATGGAGTCGGTCGCGCTGGACGGCCCGGCACTGTTCCTCCAGGGCGTGATCCTGCTGGCCTCGGTGGTCGCGGTGCTCACCTACGCCGAGCGGAAGCTGGAGCCCAAGGCCGGCGGCCTGCCCGCCGACGCCTTCGCCGCCCAGGCCGCCGCCACCCCCGGCGGCGAGCAGGAGCGGGCCGCGGTCCGGGCCGGCTTCGCCACCAGTGAGGTCTTCCCGCTCACCATGTTCGCGGTCGGCGGCATGCTGCTGTTCCCCGCCGCGAACGACCTGCTGACCATGTTCGTGGCGCTGGAGGTCTTCTCCCTGCCGCTGTACCTGCTGTGCGCCCTGGCCCGGCGCCGTCGGCTGCTCTCCCAGGAGGCGGCGGTCAAGTACTTCCTGCTCGGCTCCTTCGCCTCGGCGTTCTTCCTGTTCGGCACCGCGCTGCTGTACGGCTACGCCGGCAGCGTGAAGCTCGGCGACATCGGGGACGTCATCTCCGGCAAGGCGATGACCACCCCCGCGCAGCTGAGCAGCACCCAGAGCGACGTGCTGGTACTGACCGGCCTGGCGATGCTGGCGGTCGGTCTGCTGTTCAAGGTCGCCGCGGTGCCCTTCCACTCCTGGACCCCGGACGTCTACCAGGGCGCGCCGACCCCGGTGACCGGCTTCATGGCGGCGGCCACCAAGGTCGCGGCCTTCGGGGCCTTCCTGCGGCTGTTCTACGTGGCCTTCCCGGGCCTGCGGCTGGACTGGCGGCCGGTGATGTGGGGCGTGGCCATCCTCACCATGGTGGTGGGCGCGGTGCTGGCGGTGACCCAGCAGGACGTGAAGCGGCTGCTGGCGTACTCCTCGATCGCGCACGCCGGCTTCATCCTGACCGGTGTGATCGCCGTCAACAAGCAGGGCATCTCCTCGGTGTTGTTCTACCTGCTGGCGTACTCCTTCGTGACGCTCGGCGCGTTCGCGGTGGTCACCCTGGTGCGCGACTCCAAGGGCGAGGCGACCCACCTGTCCAGCTGGGCCGGGCTGGGGCGGCGCTCGCCGCTGGTGGCCGCGGTGTTCGCGCTGTTCCTGCTGGCCTTCGCCGGGATCCCGCTGACCTCCGGCTTCACCGGGAAGTTCGCGGTCTTCCAGGCCGCGGCGAGCGGCGGGGCGACACCGCTGGTGATCGTCGGTGTGCTGAGCTCGGCGGTGGCCGCGTTCTTCTACATCCGGGTCATCGTGCTGATGTTCTTCTCGGACCCGCAGCCCGGCGGGCCCACGGTGGCGATCCCGAGCGCCTTCACGGCGACCGCGATCGGGATGGGGGTCGTGGTCACGCTGGGCCTCGGTCTGCTGCCGCAGTACTTCCTCGACCTCGCGTCGAAGGCCTCACTGTTCGTGCGCTGACCCTCCGAGCCCACCGCTCCCGACCAGGGCCCGTCCGGGCCGCGCCCCGCCCGCGCGGCCCGGACGGGTCTTTGTCGCCCGCCGGCGCCGGAGCGGCCCCGGCGACTCTCCCGCCTTTATTTCCACCCGAATTCACCCCCACCGCCGCACGGCCCGCACAGCCGCCCTGACCAGGGCATCCGGCCCGATCCTGACAGGATCCGCACGCCCGTGCAGTGATCCACTCGCGACCGGATACCCTGCCTGTATGGCCAGCGGCGGCACTCAGGGACCAGGCCGCTAGATCGACCAGGGACAGAGGAGTGGTCTTCGTGACCGTCGTGGAACCCTTCGGGCTCAGCGTGCAGGACCGCGACCTGACCCGGGACATCCAGGTCGGCCTGGACGCGGTGGAGGCGGCGCTCGGCGAGGCCGTCAAGAGCGACGTCCCCTTCATCACCGTCACCGCCAGTCACCTCCTCGAGGCCGGCGGCAAGCGCTTCCGTCCGCTGCTCCTCCTGCTGGCCGCCCAGTTCGGCGACCCGGGCGCACCCGGCGTGGTGCCGGCCGCCGTCGTCGTCGAGCTGACCCACCTGGCCACGCTGTACCACGACGACGTCATGGACGAGGCCCCGGTGCGCCGAGGCGCCCCCAGCGCCAACTCCCGCTGGGACAACTCGGTCGCCATCCTCACCGGCGACTTCCTGTTCTCCCGCGCCTCCCAGGTGCTGGCCGACCTCGGCCCGGAGGCCGTGCGGATGCAGGCCGAGGCCTTCGAGCGGCTGGTCACCGGCCAGATCCTGGAGACCCGCGGCCCCGGCCCGGAGATGGACCCCCTGCTGCACTACCTGGACGTGCTGGAGGGCAAGACCGGCTCACTGATCGCCGTCTCCTGCCGGATAGGAGCGCTGATGGCCGGCGCCGAGCCCGCGCTGGTGGACACCCTCGGCGAGTTCGGCGAGCGGATCGGCATCGCCTTCCAGCTGGCCGACGACGTGCTCGACATCTCCAGCGACGGCCACGAGTCCGGCAAGACCCCCGGCATCGACCTGCGCGAGGGCGTGCCGACCCTGCCGACCCTGCTGCTGCAGCAGATGCCGGCCGACCCGGCGGACCCGGACGACACCCGGCTGCGCGAACTGCTCACCCAGGACCTCTCGGACGACGAGCCGCACGCCGAGGCGCTGCGCCTGATGCGGGCCCACCCCGCGCTGGAGCGCGCCCGCGCCGAGACGCTGCGCCGGGCCGAGGAGGCCCGGGCGCTGCTCGCCCCGCTGCCGGACTGCCCGGCGAAGGCGGCCCTGGAAGGGCTCTGCGACGCGGTGGCCATCCGCACCATGTGACGCGGCTTCCCGGCATCATCGGCCCGGTCCTCGGCGGAAGCCGCGGCCCGGGCCGATCGGGTTTCCGGGCCGCGCGACCGGCTTTCCGGGCCGGGCACGACCGGCCCCCGGGATGGGGGAGACTGGCCTGTGTCAGCTCACCCAGCCGGAAGGTCGCCATGCGTCGCGTCGTCATCGCCGAGGACTCCGTACTGCTGCGGGAGGGACTGACCCGGCTGCTCACCGATCGCGGTCTGGAGGTGGTCGCGGGTGTCGGGGACGGCGAGGCCCTGGTGAAGACCATCCACGACCTGGCCGCTGCCGACGCGCTGCCCGACGTCGTGGTCTCCGACGTGCGGATGCCTCCGAGCCACACCGACGAGGGCCTGCGCGCCTGTGTCGAGCTGCGCGGCCGCTACCCGCAGCTGAACGTGCTCGTGCTGTCGCAGTTCGTGGAGGAACGTTACGCCTCGGAGCTGCTGGCCGGATCCACCCGGGGTGTCGGCTACCTGCTGAAGGACCGGGTCGCCGAGGTGCGCGAGTTCGCGGACGCCGTGGTCCGGGTCGCCGAGGGCGGCACCGCGCTGGACCCCGAGGTGGTGCAGCAACTGCTCAGCCGCAGCCGCAAGGGCGATGTGCTGGCCAACCTCACGCCGCGCGAGCGCGAGGTGCTCGGACTGATGGCCGAGGGCCGCACCAACGCCGCGGTGGCCAAGCAGCTGGTGGTCTCCGACGGAGCCGTGGAGAAGCACGTCAGCAACATCTTCCTCAAGTTGGGCCTGGCCCAGAGCCCGGAGGACCACCGCCGGGTACTGGCCGTACTGACGTACCTCAACTCCTAGCCGGGAGCCCCGACTGCCGCCGGAGCGCCGGGTACGGCCGCCGGATTCGGAATGATCTCCGGCGGTCGGACGTTCTTGCTCGTGTGCGGTACGGACGCGGGTCGGTGATTTCCCGCCGCACGCGGGAGTTCCGTCCTTGGCCGACTCCACCCGCATAGGATGCGGGAGGTGCACCAGGCGGACGGGGCACGGGGCCGCGCCCGCGGGTGGTGTGCCCTAGGAGGTCCGCGGCAGTGACCAGTCAGGTCGATCAGTCAGAGGCAGTGGACGGCTCGGACGGCGACGAGGCCCGTGCCGGGAGCGGCGAGGCGCGCCCCGGCCCGAGCGTGCCCGCCGGCCCACCCGCCTCGGGCGGCCCGGCACCCGGCCGAGCCAAGCCGATCCGCAGACTCGACCGGGTGATCATCCGTTTCGCCGGCGACTCCGGGGACGGCATGCAGCTCACCGGTGACCGGTTCACCTCGGAGACGGCGTCCTTCGGCAACGACCTGTCCACGCTGCCGAACTTCCCCGCCGAGATCCGTGCCCCCGCCGGCACCCTCCCGGGCGTGTCGTCCTTCCAGCTGCACTTCGCCGACCACGACATCCTGACCCCGGGCGACGCCCCGAACGTGCTGGTCGCGATGAACCCGGCCGCGCTGAAGGCGAACCTGCCGGACCTGCCGCGCGGCGCGGAGATCATCGTCAACACCGACGAGTTCACCAAGCGCGCGCTGGCGAAGGTCGGTTACCCGGCCGACCCGCTCACCGACGGGTCGCTGGACGGCTTCCACCTGCACAAGGTGCCGCTGACCACGCTGACCGTGGAGGCGCTCAAGGACAGCGGTCTGGCGCGCAAGGACGCGGAGCGGGCGAAGAACATGTTCGCCCTGGGCCTGCTGTCCTGGATGTACCACCGGCCCACGCACGGCACCGAGTCGTTCCTGCGCAGCAAGTTCGCGAAGAAGCCGCAGATCGCCGAGGCGAACATCCACGCCTTCCGGGCCGGCTGGAACTTCGGCGAGACCACCGAGACCTTCGCGGTCTCCTACGAGGTGTCGCCGGCCAAGCTCCCGGCCGGGCGCTACCGCAACATCTCCGGCAACCTCGCCCTGTCCTACGGGCTGATCGCCGCCGGACAGCGCTCGGGCCTGCCGCTGTACCTGGGCTCGTACCCGATCACCCCGGCCTCGGACATCCTGCACGAGCTGAGCAAGCACAAGAACTTCGGGGTGCGCACCTTCCAGGCGGAGGACGAGATCGCCGGGATCGGTGCCGCGCTCGGCGCCGCCTTCGGCGGGGCGCTCGGCGTGACCACCACCTCCGGGCCCGGCGTGGCGCTCAAGAGCGAGACGATCGGCCTGGCGGTCTCGCTCGAACTGCCGCTGCTGGTCGTGGACATCCAGCGCGGCGGCCCGTCCACCGGTCTGCCGACCAAGACCGAGCAGGCGGACCTGCTGCAGGCCATGTTCGGCCGCAATGGCGAGGCGCCGGTGCCGATCGTGGCCCCGGCCACGCCCGCGGAGTGCTTCGACGCGGCGCTGGAGGCGGCCCGGATCGCGGTCACCTACCGCACCCCGGTCTTCCTGCTGTCCGACGGCTACCTGGCCAACGGCTCGGAGCCCTGGCGGATCCCCGACGTCGACGAACTGCCCGAGATCGACCCGCAGTTCGCGACCGGCCCGAACCGCGAGGACGGCGCCTTCTGGCCGTACCTGCGGGACCCGCGGACGCTGGCCAGGCCCTGGGCCCTGCCCGGCACGCCCGGCCTGGAGCACCGGATCGGCGGCATCGAGAAGCAGGACGGCACCGGGAACATCTCCTACGACCCGGCCAACCACGACTTCATGGTCCGCACCCGGCAGGCCAAGGTCGACGGCATCACCGTCAAGCCGGTCGAGGTGGACGACCCGACCGGCGACGCCCGGGTGCTGGTCCTCGGCTGGGGCTCGACGTACGGGCCGATCACCGCGGCGGTGCGCCGGGTGCGAGCGGACGGTGGCGAGGTCGCCCAGGCGCACCTGCGCAACCTCAACCCCTTCCCGGCCAACCTGGGCGCGGTGCTGAGGAGTTACGAGAAGGTCATCGTGCCCGAGATGAACCTCGGGCAGCTCGCCCTGCTGCTGCGGGCGAAGTACCTGGTGGACGCCGAGTCCTACAACCAGGTGCGCGGACTGCCCTTCAAGGCGGCCCAGTTGGCGGACGTGTTGTGGGCCGCGATCGGCACCCTGGACGAGGAGGACCACCGATGAGCGAGCGGAGCGAGCGAGGCTTCCCGTCCCTGCGGCTGGTGCCCAAGGACGAAGCGCCGCAGAGCGCACGGGACTTCAAGACCGACCAGGAGGTGCGCTGGTGCCCCGGCTGCGGGGACTACGCGATCCTGGCGGCGGTGCAGGCCTTCATGCCGGAGCTCGGCATCAGACGGGAGAACACGGTCTTCGTCTCGGGCATCGGCTGCTCCTCGCGTTTCCCGTACTACATGAACACTTACGGGGTGCACTCGATCCACGGGCGGGCGCCGGCCATCGCGACCGGGCTGGCCACCGCGCGCCAGGACCTCAGCGTGTGGGTGGTGACGGGTGACGGTGACGCGCTGTCGATCGGCGGCAACCACCTGATCCACGCCCTGCGGCGGAACGTCAATCTGAAGATCCTGCTGTTCAACAACCGGATCTACGGCCTCACCAAGGGCCAGTACTCGCCGACCAGCGAACTCGGCAAGATCACCAAGTCCACGCCGATGGGCTCGCTGGACGCACCGTTCAACCCGCTGTCGCTGGCGCTCGGCGCCGAGGCCACCTTCGTCGCGCGCACCATCGACTCCGACCGCCGGCACCTGCAGTCGGTGCTGCGGGCGGCGGCCGAGCACGAGGGCACGGCGCTGGTCGAGATCTACCAGAACTGCAACATCTTCAACGACGGCGCCTTCGAGGTGCTGAAGGAGCCCGGCACCCGGGACGAGGCGCTGATCCGGCTGGAGCACGGGCAGCCGATCCGCTTCGGCGCAGAGGGCGCCAACGGCGTGTTCCGGGGCCCGGACGGCGAACTGTTCACCGCGCCGGTCACGGCGGCGAACGAGACGGACGTGCTGGTCCACGACGCGCACGCGGCCGGCCCGGCCACCGCCTTCGCGCTCTCCCGGATCGCCGACGCGGACACCCTGCACCACACGCCGATCGGTGTGCTGCGCAGCGTCGAGCGGCCCGTCTACGACGAGTTGATGGCGAGCCAGCTGGCCACCGCCGCCGCCCACCGCGGCCCGGGCGACCTGGCCGCGCTGCTGGCGGGCAACGACACCTGGACGGTGGACTGACCGTCCCCGGTACGCGTCGGCGCCCCTCGTCCCGGCCGGGACGAGGGGCGCCCGTTGTTCCCGGTTACTGCTTGGTTTCGCGGTTACTGCTTGGCCCACTCGACCAGTTCGATCACGACCCCGTTCGGGTCGGCGACCTGGAACAGCTTCTCGCCCCACGGCTCCTCACGCAGCGGCAGGGTGATCGCGACCCCCTCCTCGCGCAGCCGCCGCTCCTCGGCGGCGATGTCCTCGACGACGAACGCCAGGATCACGCCGTCCGCGACCCGGTGGCGCTGGTCCTCCGGCAGGACCTCCAGGCCGCGCCGCAGGTAGACGACGTTGACCCCGCCGCCCGGGTGATTGAGCGAGACGAAGCCGTCGGCCGACATCTCCTCGCCGTAGCCGAAGTGCTCCCGGAGGAACGCGGCGGAGGCGGTGACGTCCTCGACGGTCAGGGCGACGGTGGTGGCGGTGATCTGCAAGGCGGGAACCCTCTCGTCGACTTCTGAGGCATCCGTACGATTACCCCGTACGCAGTACACTATACATAGTACGGAGAATCGCGCCAGGGGCGTGCCGACTGATCGCGTCCATGTTCGAGAAAGTCCGGCGGCGAACCGCCCGGTCCCGTTAGGGTCGGGACATCGCATCGAGCATTGGGGGGTCGATCCGATGTCGGGAGCCGGATTCGAGGTCTCGCCGGAGCAGTTGAGGTCCTCGGCGGCCAACGCTTCGTCCATCGCCGCCGGTCTGGCCACACCGGTCCAGACCGCCGGAACCGCCTCGGGGGCTGCCGAGACAGCCTTGGGCGGCTGGCAGGTGGCAGGGCAGCTGGCCGCCGTGGTGACCGCGTGGACCCAGGGCGTGGAGAAGATCCGCAGCGCGCTCGGCACGGACGAGGAGTCGCTCCGCCAAGCGGCCGACAACTACGGCAAGACCGACAACGGGAACGCCGGGGCGCTCCAGTAGCACAACAGGGGGAGGGGGGCTCCCGTGGTGGATTTCACGCGCCTGCGCGACGTGAAACTGGAGTCGGTGACGGAGACCGGCAAGGACTGGCAGGCTGTCGCCAAGGCGTTCGACCAAGCGTGGCAGCACATCGAGGAGTCGGTGCTCAAGCCGCTCGGGACCTGGACCGGCCCCGCCGCGACCGGCGCCCGGTACGTGACCGACACGAACGACCGAATGGACTGGATCCGCAAGGACATGCTGCCCAAGTGCCAGCAGCTGCTGGCGAATCCGGTGCAGGCGAAGACGCTCATCGACACTCCGTTGCTCGACCGGGCCGACGAGTACGAGATCGTGCCGTGACGGGGGCGTGGCGGATCCGGATCCTTGCGGTGCTGCTCTGCCTGGTTCTGCTGGCGGCCGGGTGCTACTTGGTGGGCGGGAGGACGCGTGCCGTCCACTGGGACCTCCGGAACTCGCACCGGGGTGCCGATCTCGGGGTCAAACTCAATCCGCACAGCGGCCACGACTTCGAGAACCTGGGCCCGGTGGACATCGACCTGCCTGGCGGTCAGCGCTTCCACGCTGCCACGATGAGCCTCATCGTGGCAGCTACCCACGATGACGCGGAGAACATCGACGAGCTCGTCTGTTGGGACTCCGACCTCTCGCTGGACGAGGCGTACAAGAGGGCCATGGACATCGCCCGGCAGTTCGGCTTGAAGTCCGACGGGATCACCGAGTTCCGTCAGAAGGTCCTCGACGGCCTGGCAAGGGGCGACCGGGTAGGTCTCGACGGGCAACACGGAGACTCCGACTTCCCGTTGCTGACTCCGGCCGGACCGCTCTTCGGGGTCGGCCTCAAGTACGAGACCGTCAACAACGGACAGCCCGTGACCCTGGAGGTCAACATCGCCTGGGGTGAGAACCTGAGACTCACGCTCCAGGACCAGGCCACCCAGTCCGCCACCCCGACCGCGCCCTGACCCGGAGGCCCTGTTGTCGTACGAGCAGCCCGTTCAGCCGACGGCCGTCACCTGGAACCTCCGCAGCAGCCATGGCCGCAGCGATGTCGGCTGGCCCGAGAACGTGCGGCGCCGCTGGCGCATCCCCACCGTGGCCGCGACCATCGCGCTGCCGGGCGGGCGCTGGTTCACCGGCAGGGTCGAGCTGTTGGCCACCGCGGAGAGCGAGGTGCTCGACCTGGTCAGCGTGACCTTTCCGGCCGCCACGGTGGATGACGCCTACCGGCTGTCGGGCGAGCTGGCACTGTGCTGGGAGCTGCCGGTCGCGCCGCTGGAGGGCTGGTACCGCGAGGTGCGGGCGGGGCTGGCGGCCGGGCGGCCGATCAACGAGTTCGGGTTGAGCATCCGCGGTCCGCGGCTGGAGGAGCCGTCCGGGCCGACGGTGAACCTGGTGTTCGTCTTCGCACCCCGCGGCCCGCGGCCGGTGCGGCCCGCGCTGTACTTCGAGTGGTCCTGAGCGGTGCCCCGCCGGGGTCGGCGGGGCACCGGACGATTGGCGGGGCGGGTCAGTAGACGCAGGGGATGCCGCCGTCGGACTGGGCGTCGACGCCGGGGCCCTGCATCGGCAGGTTGGCGGCCGGGTCGGACGCGGAGCCGGTCGGGGCGGCGGGCTTGTCGGCGTCGACGCCGGTGAAGCCGGTGCCGAGGGTGACCACGACGTGGTCCGCGCCGGCGGAGGCGGACTCGGTGGCGGTCACGCCGTAGCGGGCGGCGATCTGGTCGGCGGCGTCCTTGGCGCCCTTGCCGTAGGTGACGGTGGTGGTCTTCGGCTTGGTGCCCGCCGGGCCGGTCCGGCCCTCCTTGAAGCCCATCGCGACCAGGGCCTTGGATTCGGCGGTGGAGGAGACTCCGGTGGCCGAGGAGGCGTTGAAGACGTCCACGGTGACGGCCTTGGCGGCGGTCGACGTCGGGCTCGCGGTCGGCTGGGTGGCCGTGGGCGCGGGGGTGGCGCCGGTCGGGTCGGCCGGGGCGACGGGGGCGGCAGCGGCGTCGGCGTAGCCGAACAGCTGCTTGACCACCTTCTGGACCTTCGCCGGGGTCACCAGGTTGACGTCCTGGCCGTTCCGGGTGCCGAAGCCGTCGAAGGTCAGGGTGTTGAACTCGACGTTGCCGCCGGTCAGGGCCGGGGCCTGCTGGGCGAAGTCGAGGATGTTCCACTGGTTGTCGATGACGAGGTCCTTCTGTATGACGCCCATCAGCTCCTGCATCTTGCCGAGGTCGCCGACGATGCCCTTCTGCTTCAGGTTGTGCACGACGGCGGAGATGAAGGCCTGCTGGCGGTGGGTTCGGGCGAAGTCGCCGGAGTTGCCGTCGGGGCCGTCGAGGTTGTGGCGCTGGCGGACGAAGGAGAGCGCCTGGGAGGCGTTGAGGGTGTTGATGCCCTTCTTGAAGTCGGCGCCGGAGCCCTGGCCCTCCATGGCCGGGTCCTTGGTGTCGTGGGTGAGACAGACCTGGATCGGCTCGACCGCCTTGGCGATGTCGTAGAAGCCCATCAGGTTGACCTCGGCGATGTGGTCGATGGGCTGGTCGAGGAACTTCTGCACGGTGCGGATGGTGGCCGCGCGGCCGATGTCGCGGCCCGCCTTCTCCAGGTCGGCGCCCTTGAGGCCCTTGGCCCGCAGGCCCGGATCGGCCTTGTCCTTGGCCGCGCCGTAGGCCTCCTTGATCTTGGCCATGCCCAGCTGGGAGCCGTCGGCGTTGTAGGTCATGACGTAGTCGTCGCGCGGTATGGAGACGGCCTGCACCTTGCCGCCGTTCGCGGGGATGTGCAGCAGGATCAGCGAGTTGGTGTTGTAGCCGCCGATGTCGGAGCTGTGGCCGGCGTGCAGCTCGTCCTGGACGAACTGCGGGGGCAGGTCCGAGCCGTCCATGTTCTTGCGGCTGTCCAGGCCGATCAGCAGCAGGTTGACCGAGTTGTCGAGGTGCTTGGGGGCGTCCTTCTTCGTCTCGGCGATGACGTTGGAGGTGGTCATCCCGTCGGTGAGCTGCTTGTACTCGTACCAGACCACCCCGCTGGCGGCGAACACCGCCAGTCCGACGGTGCAGGCCACCACCCGGCCCGCGATCAGCAGCGGGGACCGGGTGCGGGCCGGGGCTCCGGCGGCCCGGCGGGCGGCGGCGCGGCCGCCCTCCTGCTGCTCGCTGTTCTCAGCCACGGTGCCTCCTCCGGTCCCGGACCACCCGGACCACGATCACCAGGAGAGCCGCTGCCGCGGCCTCAGCCATCACGGGAAAGCCGTGCACCACCCATTTCGCGGCGCCGGTGGCCAGCCCCCTGCCCTGGTAGAGCTCGCGGTTGGCGGCCAGCTCGGCGGCGGCCGTCACGCCCAGGATGACCGGCGGGGAGGCCGCGAGCACCCACCACCAGCCGTTGCGGGTGCTCAGTGCGGCGGCCAGGCCGGTGCCCAGCACCGCGGTCAGCGAGAACGCCAGTCCCATGCCCGGGCCGGAGAGTTCGCTGATCGCCGCGCCCACCACCGGCAGCCCGACCGCGGCCACCGCCGGCAGGGGGGGCCCGCCGGAGAAGGGGCGCTTCGGGCGGGCCGCGGGCCTGTCGGTCTGTCGGTCAGTCGGTCTGACGGTCGACCCGTCCGCCGGCCTGTCCGCCGCCCGTCGCCGTGCACCCTGATCGGCTGTCCGTCCCCCGTCGGGCGACCGTCCCCGGTCGGCTGCCCGCCCCTGGTCGGCTGCCCGCCCCCGGTCCGGCGACCGTCCTCGCTGCCCCGCCACGCACCCACCCCCGGTGTTCCCGTGTTCCGTGCGCCACGTCGGCGCCCGCGCCGGTTGCCTGTCCGTACGTTCGTTCGTGGCGCTGCCATTTCTGGACGCTGGAGCCGGTCGGCCGGTTCCCGTGCGTGGCCGCGGAGCCCGTGATCGGGGCCGGGTACTTACGCAATGCGTCTACACGGGTGTAGATCTTACTCGGCGTGGCGCGCGCGTTCGATGGCGAGCCCGGCTCGGTGCGAGGCAAATACACTGCACCGAGTAGTTTATTAGCGCAGGCGGAGCAGTGGAGGAGCGGACCGTGGCGACGACGGGTGGAGCGGGACGACCGGAGAAGCGCAGGGCGATCACGCAGGCCGCGACGGTGGTGTTCGGGCGCGAGGGCTACGTGCGGGCCAGCATGGACGCGATCGCGGCCGAGGCCGGGGTGTCCAAGCGCACGGTCTACAACCACTTCGCCGACAAGGAGACCCTCTTCCTGTCGGTGGCGCTGCAGAACTCCGCGGAACTGACCGAGAAGATCCGGGACTTGATGGCGAAGTACCTCGACCGGGTGGTGGACCTGCGCCAGGACCTGGTCGACTTCGCGGTCGAGCGGGCACGCGCGGTGCTGTCCGCCGGGGAGCACGGGGCGCTCGGCCGGGCGATCCGCGCCGAGGTGGCCAACATCCCGGCGGACGTTCTGGAGGCCTGGCTGGAGGCCGGCCCGATCGCCTCGCTGCGCGACCTCGCGACGCACTTCGAGGCGCTCTCGGAACGCGGACTGCTGGCCGTCGAGGACGCCGCGCTGGCCGCCGAGCAGTACACGCTGCTGACCTTCCACGGCATCGCCGAGCGCTCCTTCTGGGGCGCCGTCCCGGTGGCGGACGAAGAGGTCGAGCGGATCGCGGCGGTCGGCGTCGACGCCTTCCTGCGGATCCACGGCGGCCCGGCGGCCCGGGGCTGAATCCCGGGCGGGGCCGAACCCCGGGCGGGGGCGGCACAGTGCCGCCCCCGCCCGGAGTCCGTACGGATCACTTCCAGTTGACGCCCTTGCCGAGGGTGTACGGGTCGCCCCAGTACTCGGCGCCCGCGACCTTGGAGGCCTCCGGGGACAACGCCACCGCGCAGGAGGTGGCCGACTGGCCGTTGGTGAAGCCCTTGGGCAGCGACTCGCTCTTGCACTTGGCGAAGGCCCCGATGATCATCAGGTCCTGCGCCTCGGTGCCGTCCGCCAGCAGGCCCTTCATGTGGTCGACGCTGGTGAAGGACAGGTCGGTGCTGCCGGCGTTGGTGACGCTGTAGTGGATGTAGTACGGCACCAGGCCCTTGGCCTTGTCGCCCAGGTTGAGCGAGGTGAGGTCGGCCGGATCGCCCTTCTCGATCGAGGTGACCGCGAGCGCGATGGTGCCCTTGGTGCTGCCCGAGCTGAACGGGATCGTGACGGCGTTGCCGACCTTGACCGTGGTGCCGCCGGCCGGGGTGCCGCCCGCCGGTGCGGGCGCGGCAGCCGAAGCGGAGGCCGCGCCGCCCGCCGGGGCGGAGGTCGGGGCGGCCGGGGTGATGGCGCCGCCACCCGGCGACGGGGCGACGGTGCCCGGCGCGGACGACGCGGCCGGTGCGGACGGCGCAGCCGGCGGGGTCGTCGCGGTGTCGGACGACGACGCGTCGTCGTTGCAGGCGGTCATGGTCAGCGCGCCGACCGCGGTCAGCGCGGCCAGGGCGAGGGCGCGGCGACTGCTGCGGATGGGCTTCATGTGACGTCCCCCGTCATTGCGGACCGCCGTCGGCGGTCCTCCTGAGGGATGTTCATAGCGCAGTCCGGAGGTCGGGTGCCATGACTTCGGCCTCCCTTTGACCGGTCTGTGACGAGTCTCTCGCGGGTCCGTGACAAGGGATATCGAGTCGTGATCGGCCGGGTGGGGTCGGGTGGGGTCGGGCGGGGTCGGGCGGGGCAGGGCAGGCCGTCGGGGAGCGGCGGGCGGGGAGCCGCAGTGGGCCGTCGGATCACGGTGTCCATTCGCCGGCGAGCAGGCCGAGGACGGTCTGGTCGACGAACGCCCCGTCGGCCCAGTGGCCGGCGCGCAGGGTGCCCTCGACGGTGAATCCGGCGCGTCGGGCGGCGCCCAGCATCGGCTCGTTGTCGGCGAGCGTCTCCATCTGCAGCCGCTGGAGGCCGAGCGTGCGGAAGCCGTAGCGGCAGAGCGTGCGCAGGGTGTCGGTGGCGAGCCCCCGGCCGCGGTGTCCGGGGCGCAGGGCGATGCCGAGGTGGCCGCTGCGGTTGTGGGAGTCGATGCCCCAGACCAGGGCCTCGCCCGCGAGTTCGCCGGTGTCCCGCTCGACGACGGAGAAGCAGGCGGCGTCGTCGGCGGGCGCGCCGACGAGGTAGGGGGAGTGCGGGGAGTCGGGCGGGAGAGGCCGCCAGGGGCGGTTGTCGGCTCGGGTGCGGGTGGCGACGTCGTCGTACAACTCGGCCTGGAGAACGGGTATGTCGCTCTGCAGCCGGGCGCGGAGGGTGACACGGGAGCCTTGTAGCATGTCACATTGTCTACCAGGGGCGGGCGGTGGGCGCCTTCGGTTTTCCGTTCGGATCCGGAGCCGGGGCCGGTGACCTGCGATTCTTGCCCGCATGAGTGAACGGATGATCGATCAGGCCCGTCGGCTGGTGGCCGACCGATTCCCGGACGCGCTCGCCGCGCTGCTGGCCGGGTCCGCGGCGGCCGGGACCGCCACCGCCACCAGCGACCTCGACCTCGCGGTCCTGGTCGCGGACGGGCGACGGTGGCGAAGCCGAGCCGCTCGTAGTGCCGGATCGCCGGGGCGTTGTCGGTGCGGACGTTGAGGCCCAGGTGGTCGGTGCCTCCCCAGGGGTTCCGGGCCCGGCCCTCCCGACGGGGACCGGGCCCGGTGGGCGGGTCAGACCTGGCCGAAGGTCTGGACGTAGCGCCCTCGGGTGCCGTGCTGGCGAACCGCGGAGCCGACACCGATGTGGTTGAAGCGCGGGTCGAGGATGGTGTCGCGGTGGTGGGGGCTGTTCATCCACATCCGCATCGCCTCCGGGACGTTGTCGGCCGCGGCGACGTTCTCCGCGGAGAAGCGGAAGGCGAAGCCGGCGGCGCGCACCCGGCGCCACGGTGTGCTGCCGTCGGTGCCGTGGTCCTGGGTGAGGTCGTGTGCCGTCATGTCGTCGGCGTGGCGTTGGGCGGCGGCGTTCAACCGCTCGTCCAGGCAGAGCGGTTGGGCGCCGGCGCGGGCGCGTTCGGTGTTGACGGCGGTCAGCATCTCGGTGTGGACGTCACCGTCGGCGGGCTGCGGACGCCGCGCCGTCCGCCACCGGCCGCCGGCGGTCCGGCCGGCGGGGATGAGCTGCCAGCGCTGGGCCGGGTCGGTGTGGTTCTGCCGGGCCAGGGTGAGCGGGGAGCCGGGGGTGGACGCGGTGAGGAAGAGGTCGCCCTCGTCGGAGTTCAGCGTGCGGATGCGGAGCCAGTCGTCGCCGACGACTTCCAGGCACCAGCGCTGGTCGGGCTGACCGTCCAGGTCGGCCAGTGAGGTCCGGCGGGTGGTGTGGTCGTAGTGCATGACCATGGCCTGGCCGGGGGCGTACCGTCCCCGGGTCAGCTGGGTCTCCACCACCCAGTTGCCGTCCATGGACCAGAAGACCCAGCCCTGGGCGGTGGTGCCGTTGCGCTCCCGGGACTGGATCGGAGCGCCCGGGTCGGTGCGGCCGGAGTGCAGGTCGGCGACCGTTCCGTTCGCCGACCGGAGCGTCCACACCTGGCCGTTCCGTACGAGCGTGGGCATGTGTCGTGCCTCTCGTCGGTGGTGTCGCCCCGGGCCGCGACCGTTGCGGCGGCGGCCCGGGGCCTGACGGGAGAGATGTTCCGGGAACGCGGTAGACGGCCGGTCAACGCGCGTAGCCGGTGGTCGTGCCGATGCCGTACCTACTCCGTCAGTAGCCCCCTGACCTGCGCTGCCTCCTCCTCCAGCCCCAGCCGCTCGTACACCTCCAGGGAGTCCGTCAGGCAGGCCCGGGCCTGGCGCGGGCGGCCGAGGCCGGTGAGCGCGGTGCCGAGGGTGCGCAGCAGGGCGGCTTCCAGGGCGGCGCTGGTGCGGCGGGCGAGGGGGAGGACGGCTTCGGCGGCGTCGACGGCGAGCAGCCAGCGGCCGGCCTCGGCGTGGATGCGGGCGGCGAGGTCGCCGGCCGCGGCGGCGAAGACGGTGACCTGGAGGGCGGTGAACTCCTCGCGGGCGCCGACGGCGTGGTCGAGGGCCGCCTCCGGGTCGCCGCACAGGCGCAGCACCCGGGCGAGGTAGTAACGGCCGATCGCGGCGGAGACCGGGCCGGAGGCGCTCATCAGGCTGGCGCTGCGTTCGGCGGCGTCCCGGGCCTCGTCGAGGCGCCCGGTCTGGGCGGCGCTGAACGCGAACTCGCCGAGCGCGCTGCCCTCGGCGCGCTGGGCGCCGAGGCGGTGGAACAGGTCGGCGGCGCGTCCGGCGTGCTCGGCGGCCTCGGCGTAGCGGCCGTGCATGCGGGCGTTGCTGCCGAGGGTGATCAGGGCCTTGGCGAGGACGCGTTCGGTTCTCTCCTCCCGCCCGGACAGGGCGACGGCCCGGCGGATCTCCTCCTGGGATTCGGCGTAGCGGTTGATGTGCCAGAGCATGCTGCCGCGCAGGTAGCGGGCGAGGGCGAGCGGTCCGTGCTCGCCTCGGTCGGCGGCCTGTCGGGCGATGCGTTCGGCGAGGTCGACGATGACGCCGGTCTGGGTGCGTTCGGGGAGCACGGCGCCCATCCGGTCGGCGAGTTCGGCGGCGCGGTCGAGCGGCAGGGCCGGGTCGTCGCAGCCGAGCGCGATGGCGGCGGCGTGCACCTCGGCCTGGTCGCGCATCCAGCGCACGGCTTCCGCGCCGTCGGCGATGGCGCGGCCGGGGGAGGCCACGGCCGCGCCGAGCAGGCTGAGTTCGGCCGGTTCGGCCTTGCGGGCGGCGAGGTCGGCGTTGCGGGCGGTGGCGAGGCAGAAGTCGAGCAGCCGGTCGGTGGCGGCGGTGCGGTCGGCGGGGGTGTCCTCGTCGGCGAGGCGGTCGCGGGCGTAGGCGCGGACGAGGTCGTGGTAGCCGTAGCGGCCGAACCGGGGGGAGTGCAGCAGGTTGAGGTCGACGAGTTCTTCGAGGAGCCGGTCGGCCTCGTCCTCGGTGCGGCCGAGCAGGGCGGCGGCGCAGGGCAGCGGCAGGTCGGGGGCGTCGGGCAGGGACAGCAGGCGGAAGGCGCGCGCGAGTTCCGGGTCCAGGCGGTGGTAGGAGAGCGCGAAGGTGGCTTCCACCGTCCGTTCGCCGTCGCTGAGTTCGGCCAGCCGGTGCTCGTGGCGCAGCCCGTCGGCGAGTGCCGCGAGGGTGAGCGAGGGGTCGGCGGCGAGCCGGGAGGCGACGATGCGGACGGCGAGCGGCAGCAGCCCGCAGGCCCGGACGACGTCCTCGGCGGCTTCGGGTTCGGCGGCGACGCGTTCGGCGCCGACGATGCGGACGAGCAGTTCCAGCGCCTGTTCGGGCGACAGGGTGTCCAGGCGCATCTGGTGGGCCCCGGCGAGACCGGCCAGCCGGTGGCGGCTGGTGATGAGGACGGCGCAGCCGGCCGAGCCGGGCAGCAGCGGTTCGACGTGGCCTGACTCGGCGGCGTTGTCGAGGACGACCAGGACGCGCCGCCCGGCCAGCGCCGAACGGTAGAGGGCGCTGCGTTCGCCGCTGTCCGGCGGGATGTCGGCGGGGTCGACGCCGAGGGCGCGCAGGAATCCGGCGAGCACGGTGCCCGGGTCGGGCGGGGTGCGGTCGGCGCCGCGCAGGTCGGCGAAGAGCTGCCCGTCGGGGAAGTGCACGCGCATCTGCCGGGCGACGTGCACGGCGAGGGTGGTCTTGCCGACGCCGCCCATGCCGTCCAGGGCTGAGACCGCGACGGCGCGCCCGCCGGCGCCGGAGAGGCGGTCCGCGAGGGTTTCCACCTCTTCGACGCGTCCGGTGAAGTCGGGCAGGCCGGAGGGGAGTTGGTCGGGCGCCTGCCAGGCGTCGGGGCCGGCGCCGGCGGCGGGCTCGGGGACGGCTCCGGCCGGCAGCAGGGTGGCGTCCTCGCGCAGGATGCGCAGCTGGATCTCGGCCGGGCCCCGTTCGTCCGGCGGCAGCGACGGACGGGAGTCCTCGAACACGGCGAGCGCTTCGGCCTTGCGGCCCGACTGGTAGAGGGCGCGCATCAGGACGGCGGTGAGCCGGGGCCGCCCGGTGTGCTCCAGGGCGAGCGCCTCGGCCTCCGCCGTCAGGTCGGTGCGGTCGCCGAGTTCGGCGTCCAGCTCCAGCTGGGTCTCCTTGGCCGAGATCCGCTGCTCGGTGAGGCGGGCCCGGACGGCTTCGGCGTGCGGCCCGGGCAGCCCGGCGAGCGGCTCGCCGACCCACAGCCGCTGGGCGCTCCGCACCACCTCCCGGACCTCCCGGGGCGGGGCCTGCCGGTCGCGCAGCCGTTCGGCCTCGGCCAGCAGCGCCTCCCAGGCGGCCGCGTCCACCTCGGCCCCGGGCACCCTGAGCGCGTAGCCGTCGCCGACCCGCACCAGCGGCAGCCGCTCCGGATCGTCCCCGGTGTACGGCCGGAACGCGCTGCGCAGCCGGGAGACGGCGAGCTGGACGGCCTTGCGCGGTTCGGCGGGCTCGGCCCCGCCCCACACCCCCTCGACCAGGACCGGAACGGCCACCGTCCGCCCGGCGGCGGCCAGCAGCACGGCGAGCACCGCCCGCTGCTGCGGCCGGCCCAACTCCAGCTCCTGCTCCCCGTACCAGGCCCGCAGCGGCCCCAGCATTCCGAACCGAAGCCCGGATCCCCGTGTGTCATCCATGTCCCGTCCCGAATGTCGTTCCGCGCCGGGATTTCGCCACTTCCGTCCGGACAGCGGCGCCCCCATCCCTGGCGGCCTATGCTCTGTCACAGATTGTGCACCGGATTCTGGGATTCGAGAGGTGGGCTGTGCGGCTCGAATTCCACGTGCTGGGGCCGCTGCGCGCCCGGTGCGACGGCCGTGAGATCGACCTCGGCCGACCGCAGCAGCGGGCCGTGCTCGCCGCGCTGCTGCTCGCCCCGGGGCAGCTGGTTCCGACGGAGCGGCTGGTCGAAGGCCTGTGGGGGGAGGACGACACCCGCTGGCCGAAGGATCCGGCCGGGCAGATCGGCACCCATGTGCACCGGCTGCGCCGTGCCCTCGGCGAGTCCGGGCTGCTCGTCGCGGCGGCCGGCGGCTACCGGCTGGCGGTGCCCCGCGAGGCCGTGGACCTCTTCCGCTACGAGGGTGCGGTGGCCGAAGCCGTCGCGCTGCGTCACCAGGACCCGGTCCGGGCGAGGGAGTTGCTGGTGGCGGCCCTCGGGTCGTGGGAAGGCGACCGCGCGCTGGACGGCGCGCCGGGCGCCTTCGCCGAACGGACCCGGGAACGGCTGGCGGCCGGTCGCTTCGCGGCCGTGAAGGCCCTGCTCGACCTGGACCTGGCACTCGGGCGGCACGCCGGCGCGGTGGAGTCGCTGGCCGAACTCGCGGCCGCCCACCCGCAGGACGAGGAGGTGCACCGGCTGCACCTGCTGGCGCTGCACCGCTGCGGCCGGACGGCCGAGGCACTGGCCGGGTACGAGGCCCTGCGGGAACGGCTGGACCGGGAACTGGGACTCGAACCGGCCCCGGCCGTCGTGGAACTGGCCGAGAAGATCCGGCGCGGGGAGGCCCCCGTGCTGCTGCGACGGCTGCCACGCCCGTGCCAACTGCCCTCGGACATCCCGGACCTGGTCGGCCGGGCGGCGCTGGTCCGGGCGGGAGAGCAGGCGCTGCGGGCAGGCGGGGCACCGGTGCTCGGGCTGGCGGGCCCCGCGGGCAGCGGGGCGTCGGCCCTGGCGGTGCACATCGCGCACGTCGTCCAGGACGCCTTCCCGGACGGGCAGCTGTACGCGAGCGGCGGCGAGGCGGACGTGGTGCTCGCCGGGTTCCTGCGCGCATTGGGCGAACGGCCCGGCTCCTCGTCCGGCCTCGACGAACTGACCGCGCGCTACCGCGGGGCGCTCGCCGGACGCCGGGTGCTGGTGCTGCTCGACGGGGTGCCCGACCCCGCGCCGCTGCTGCCCGAAGTGCCGGGCTGCGCGGCGGTCGTGGCAGGCGCGGAACCGGGCGCACTGCCCGGGAACGACGTCGTACGGCTGGCGGTGGGACCGCTGGAGCCGCACGACGCCTACGAGCTGCTGGCCCGGATCGCCGGCACCGAGCGGATCCGGCAGGAGGCGGACGCGGTCGCCGAGCTGGCCGCCCTCTGCGGAAACCTGCCGGTCCTGCTGAGGGCGGCCGCGGAACGGCTCGCGGCCCGACCGCGGTGGTCGGTCGCCGACCTGGTCAGGTGGTACACCGAGCGCGGCTGAGGGCGGCCTAGTACGGGTCGGAGCTGCGGAGCGTGGCCGTGATGATGCCTGACAGAGGGGGCTGGACGAAGGTGACCACGAGCCCGCCCCTGTCGGCGACCCCCAGGGTGGCGAGCTCGTTCGGGTTGTCCTTGAACGTGTTGCTGGCCCAGCAGACCCGGTTGTTGGCGCCGTAGACGACGACGTTCCCGTCGCCCTGCATGATCGTCTTCTGGCCGCAGCCCAAGGACCCCGGAGCGGACCACACCGGGTACGGGGCCGACGGGTAGCCCCGGTACAGGACGAGGTTGCCGTCGCCCTGCATGATCAGCCGGGTGTCGCCGTTGCTGAGATAGTCGGCCTGGTAGAGGATCCCAGGCTCGGAAATCGACGGGCCGTACCCGGTGGCGGCCTGCGCGGTTCCTGCCGACACCATCGTCCCGACCAGCGCCATCACCCCGGCCGCCATGCCGATTGCTGCGCGCCGCAACGTCTTCGTCGCCTTCATGCCCCGTACTACCTCTCTCCAGCGTCGGCGCCCGCGATCGCGTCGGGCGCCCCGTGGAGACGATCATGGGCGATGGCGGTAGACAAACGATAAACAGATCGTTGGAGCGCCCCGCCCGCCCGCCGAAGCGGCGAGCGGGCGGGGGGGAGTGCGGGTCAGATGAGGTGGTCGAACTCGCCGGCCTTGGCTCCGAGGATGAGGGCGCGGAGCGTGGCGGTCGAGGTGGAGATGATGACGGAAGGGTCGTCGGACTCGCGGAGGTGGCGAAGTTCGTCGGCGCCAGCGGCCAGCTCAATGCAGTTGCTGCCGGTATCTCCGCCGCTGTATGACGACTTCTGCCAGTCGAGGTCGGTCATCTCGGGCCTCTCAAGGGCGGTTGGACTCAGGTGAGGTGGTCGAACTCGCCGGCCTTGGCTCCGAGGATGAGGGCGCGGAGCGTGGCGGTCGAGGTGGAGATGATGACGGAAGGGTCGTCCGACTCGCGGAGGTGGCGAAGGTCGTCGGCGCCGGCTGCGAGTTCAACGCAGCTACCGCCCTCGTTCGAGCCGCTGAACGATGACTTTTGCCAACGGAGTTCGGACATCGGATGCCTTTCAAGCTTGCAACAAGTAGAGAAGATGTCGAATGAGTCCCCACGAGTCGCGCGAGGAAAGCGTGGTCGAGGACTGGTCGACAGGCGGCAAGGCCAGCTCGCTCAGCTGGTTGAAGGTCCTTCGGTAGGTCTCGATCGAATGCTGGTCGCCAAGATACTCGGTGTGGCTTGGGTGATCCACGATGACTGTGGAGAGCTCTGGCGATCCAGGGTCCACCAGCACGAACTGGCTGGTGTAGGGCGGCTTCTTCACGGCGGTGAAGGGCAAGACCTGAATGCTGACGTTCGGTAGCTCTGAAATCTCCAGCAGGTGCACAAGCTGTTCCCTCATGGCGGTATCGCCGGGGAATCGCATGCGCAACGCTGTCTCATGGATGACGAATCGGAACTCGCGGCGTGGCAAGTCTGTGAGAATGTGCTGCCGTTGCTTCCGGAACGCGGTTTCGGCTTCGACATCCAACTTGCGATGCTGGTCCGCATCTTCGTAGATCGCCTCGACGTAGGCGGGTACCTGGAGAAGCCCCGGAATATAGAACGTCTCGAAGTTGTCGAGCTGGGCTGCTCCATGCTCTGCCTCTGCCAGATCATGCAGCAGGGTTGGAACGCGGTCCGCGAAGTCGCTCCACCAGCCTTTCCCGTTGCTCCGCCCCAGATCGGCGAGCTTCGCGCGGAAGACCGGGTCGCCGCAGCCGTACGCGTCGAGCCAGATCTCGAGGCGTTCGGGGTTGAGGGTGATCCGACCGGCCTCGGTGTGGCTCACCGCCGGACCCTTCATCCCCACAAGCGCGCCGGCTTCCGGTGCAGACAACCCTGCTGCAGCGCGCAGGCGTTGCAGCTCCTCGCCGAAGCGCCGTTGCCGTTGGCTGATCGGCCCCTTGTATGCCACTGGCGGTCCCTCCTTGTCGGTGCAGTGTTTCGCATGGGGCGAGCGGTTTGCCACCGCGATCTGATGCATGGTTGCTAGTTCGATTGCACAGATGGCATCCCGTCCCCTACCGTCAGTGTTGCATCGATCACACGGTGAAGCGTCGCCTTCGTCGATTCCCCTCCTCTCCCCTGGGGTCTCTCATGCGTGCCTGCAATCCTCCCGACTGGTCCACCGCTCGGGCCGAGCTCTCTGACCTCCTCACCACCGCCGGGTGGTCGCCCTCCCTCATCGGCGATGCCGAACTCGCCCTTCACGAGCTCTTCGTGAACGCCTGGTGGCATGCCGGCAGCCCGGCTCCCCTCGTCACCCTCGTCCTCTCCAGCCGCTGCCTCCGGGTCTCGGTCTGCGACGACAGCCCCGTTCTCCCCGGCGAGCCCTGTGTCCCCGCCGACCCGCTCGCCCTCTCCGGTCGCGGTCTGTTCCTCGTCCGCGCTCTCACCCACCGGTTCGGCGCCGACCCCCGGAAGCTGGGCAAGGTCGTCTGGTTCGAACTGGAGGCCGCCGCGTGAACCGTCGACCGATGCAGCCCGCCGATCCCCGGATCCGGGCCTACACCGACGCCCACGTCCGCACGCTCCTCGCCGAACTCCACGAGCGTGGGAAGAAGTTCGGCCTGGTCTTCCCCTCCGCCACGATCGACCGCAATCTCGACGGCCGGGTCCTGGTCTGCTTCAACACCGCCCCGGCCTCCACCCTCCTCAACCTCCTGACCCTCCTCCTCGACGCCGACCGCGACCGCAACCGCGAGCGCTCGTGCGGTTCCTGATCGCCGCCGCTCTCCTCACCCTCCTCGCCCTGGCGATGGCCACCGTCGCCCTGGGCGTCATCACCGCACTCAACGTTGCAAGGACCGACGAAGAGGAGCCCTGACATGCCCGACCCGCTCGCGAACGCCCTCGCCGCGACGCAGTACGCCGTCGCCGCCGCGTTCAACGCGCTCGCCACCGATCTCGTCACCCCGCCCGTGCCCGACGACTTCGACTGGCCCGACCTCGAATCGTTCGTCTTCAACCTGGGCTTCGCCGCCGACGACTCCGACGCCGCCCTCAACCTCTACCGGCTGCTCTTCGCCGTGCAGCGCATCGCCTACCGCGAGGCGGCCGGCCGTAACTCCCCCTGGCTCGCGACCCGCCTCAACCCGCGCGGCCCGTAGGCCCGTAGCCTGGCCGGATGGACGAGTTCGCGACCCGCCTGCACGGCGCCTGGGAGTGGTGGGACGCCGCCATCGAGGACGCCCAGGAGGGCCGTTGGGTCCGTACCGCCGTCGAACGGCGGGTGATGGACGATCTCGCCGCCGCGACCGTCGGACACCCGTACCCGTCCGACGCGGACTCCTGGCACATCCGGCTCGGCCGCATCGCGTGCTGGGCGGGCGCGCTCCGGCTCGCCGCCCGGGCGGGCGGCTGGGAACTCGTGCCGGTCGTCGGAGTGACCCCGCCGCGACCGGCGGGGATGGCCGAACTGCTGTCCGCTGTCTACGCGGTGGGTGAGCAGGGCGAGGTCTGGCTGCGGCGGCTCCCCGTCGACGGGCCGCCGCCGCTCCGCGCGGTCGTCGGGTTCGAGGCCTTCGTCACCGGCCCGGGCTCGGTCGAGGACCTCCGCCAGTTCTTCTACGACTGAAACCCGCCCCGTAGCCTTCCGGTGTGACGAATCCCTGGCCCGACGAAGCCACGTTCGCCTGCGGCGAGCGGGTCGAACTGACCACTCCGGACCCGCCCCGCGCCGAACTCGGCCATCTGGGCGCGGAGATCGTGGGCACCCGGGGTGTGGTCCACGAATGCGTCATCGAGGCCGACGACCGCGACGGCGGCCGTGTCGGGTTCGTCTACTACGTCCGGACCGAGGACGGCAGCCCCTGGCGGCTGCGGCCGGAGTTCCTCGTGTCCCTCGACCGCCCCACCCCCCTTGCAACCCCCCTTGCACAGGAAGTCGGACCGGCCGACTTCCTGCTCCACGCCGACCGGATCACCGCAGGACGGCCCACCCCGCCCTCCGGTACGACAAGCCCGTGAAACTGAGAACGAAGATCCACCGGGTCCGCCTCGGCCGGGACGAGTACCGGGTGATCACCCCGGAGCGGCAGGCCACCGGCGCTTTCCTCTACGCCGACCCGTACGCCTGGTCCACGGAACTGCACCTCGACCGGCAGGGGGCCGAGGACCTCGCCACCCTCTGGGCCCTGGCCGCCCGCTCCCGGCGCTCGCTGATCCACCTGCCGCTGCGGGCCAACACCGGGCCGGGCGACCTGTGGCCCGTCCCGTCCGAGGACCGATTGGACCTCCTGCTCGTCCACCACAGCCTCGGCTTCCCGCCGTCCCGCTGGAAGGAGGTCCGCGCCCGCCTGGGCGCCGGGGTCCCGCACACCGTCGACCTCCCGGCCGGCGATTTCCCGCCCGAGGAGGCCATCGACTACGACCGCCACCACTTCGCGGGCTGGCGCGACGAACTCCGCTTCGCCGGTGCCGCCCACACGCTGGTGGTCACCGGCAGCCCGACCGCCTTCCGCTGGACGGGCTCCAGGCTCCACGCGCTCAGTCGGGAGGCGCGCGGTTGGCGGCCCGATGGGCACCACTGCCTCACGCTCACCCACGGGGGCTGGGGCCCTGGCCGTGCGGCCAGGGGCGTTCCGGGCAGTCTGCACATCTCCTACGCCCACGACTGGAACGCCGAGTGAGCAGGAAGTCGGCCCGTCTGACTTCCTGCTCACTCGCACCTCACCCCTTCGAGGGGAGCGGCATCAGTGGCACGGTGACCCGGCTCTCCCAGGCCTGCTCCAGGGCGCGGGTGAACGTTTCCGCAGGCTGCGCGCCCGAGACGCCCAGCCGCCGGTCCAGGACGAAGAACGGCACGCCCGTCGCCCCCATCGCGCTCGCCGTCGTCTCGTCCTCGCGAACCGCCTTCGCGTACGCCTCCGGATCGGCCAGCACGGCGGCCGCCGCCCCAGCGTCCAGCCCCGCCTCGACGGCCAGCTCGACCAGCCGCTCCTCCTCGAACGCCGAGCGCTCCTCGGCGAAGTTCGCCCGGTAGAGGGCGTCCAGCAGCTGAGCCTGTCGGCCGTGCTCCTTGGCGAAGTGCAGCAGGCGGTGCATGTCGAAGGAGTTCGCCGCGTCGCGCCCCTCGCTCAGGTACGGCAGCCCCTCGGCGCGCGCGTTCTCGGCGATCCGGGCCTCGGCCGCCTCGGCCTGTTCCAGGCTCATCCCGTACTTGGCGGCGAGCAGCGGCACGACCGGACGGGCCTCGTGCGGCGCGCGCGGGTCCAGCTCGAAGGAGCGGTGGACGACCTCGATCTCCTCGCGGTGCTCGAACCGCTCCAGCGCCTGCTCGAACCGCGCCTTGCCGATGTAGCACCACGGGCAGTTGATGTCACTCCAGATCTCGACGCGCACGGCGCTGCTCTCCTTCCACAGAGGTCCCGTCGCGCAGGGCTGCAGCGACTACCAGGGGGAACGCAACTCCCGAGCCTGAATATTTCTCGTGCTGAAATATTCAGGCTCGGACCTGTGCCGCAGGACTACGGGGCGGCGACCCAGCCCGGGAGGGTGGGCATCACCGTTTCGGCGACCCGGTTCAGGGTCGCGTCGTCGGGGGCCTGGCCGTCCTCGCGGAAGATGCTGAGCTCGAAGGCGCGGCCGCCGGGGGCCTTGGGGTCCTGCGCGACGACGAGGCTCCGCGTGACGGGGCCGGTCTTCCCGCCGGGCACGAGGACCAGTGCGTTGGACGAGTAGGTCACGGCGGGGTGGCCGAGCACGGCGGCCGGCTTGGCGAGGAACTGCGGCATGCCGATCATGTCCTCGACCGTGGTCGAGCTGTCCGTGATGGCCAGGGCGGTGTGCAGGAGGCGCACCTCCACCATGGGGTCCTTCCCGAGGGCGAGGGGCGCCGGGTGCGCGGTGGTGATGCGGTCCTCGGGCGTGCCCAGCAGGGCCGGGAGGTCGCGGCGGTTGATCGCGGCGCACAGCGCCGGGTACCCCGGCGGATCCGTGGGCCTGGGGGCGACGCACTCGACCGGCTTGTCCTCCGGCTTCGGCGGGGTGTCGAGGAACCCCAGCCCCCACAGGCCGGCCATGACACCGGCGACCAGCACGACCACGCCCGCCAGCTTGAGGCCGGTCCGGTCGTTGCCCGTCTCGGTGCTGTTGCCATTCTCGGCGTTGTCCGTGCTGCCGGCCTCATCCGCGTTGTCCGCGTTGTCGGCGTCGGCGTTGCCGGCCTCATCGACGATGCCTGGCGTGTCGGATTCCATCCCTGGATCCCCGTTCGAGAAGCTCGCCCCCGACCACCCGAGGACCCCATGAGCCGGGGTGATCGTAGCGCCGGCCCGGCGGGGAGATGCCGGCGGTCAGCTCTGTGACCTGCGAAGACGCGCCGTTCCGCGTCGGGGCTCGGAGGGGGCCAGTCAGGCACGCCTGCGGCGAACGGTAGGCGGCCGCTACAGGCAGATCCAGCAGTACAGCTGCTCGCCCGCCGCGCGCGCCCGGCGGGCGAGGCCTATCAACTCCTCGGCCAGGGGGTGGAGATCGGACGGATCGGCGCCGTCCCACTCCTCCGCCAGCGCCCACTGCGCGACGACCTCCGGTACCCGCTCGTCGGGCACCCCGGCGAGCGTGTCCCGGGCGGCGTTGCCCAGCTCGGTCACCCACGGGCCGCTCGCCCACGGGTCGTCCTCGCCGTCGGGCCCGCTCGGGCCGGGCGACGGCGTGGTCGGCCAGACCGGCGTCTCCGGCACCGCGTCGGGATGCCACTGCTCCCGCCGGATGGCAGCGACGAGTTGGCCGAGCACGACATCCGGGTCGATCCGCTTCGCCTCGACCCCGTCGAATCCGGCACCGAACCCGGCACCGGACCCGTCGTCGAAGTCGGGCCGCCCGCCGCCCGTGCGCTCCAGTGCCCGTACGACCGTCGCCGCGTCGGGGGCCCGGAAGTAGTCGGTCAGCACGCCCATCGCAGCCGTCCTCTCGTCGTCATACTCCTGTCGCTACTGAAGCAGACGCCACTGACATCGAGACAGGAGCCACTGTTCGGGGCCCTCTGCCTGCAGGGCTGTCGCCAAGTGGCAGGTCAGCAGGAGATGTTGCCGCTGCCGGCGTCGGTCTTCAGGACGCCGACGAACTTCTTCTCGAGGTCGATGCGATCGACCCGCCGGCCCGGGGCACCGGATAGCCTCGTCCGGAGCGCGACGAGGCAACCGGGGGGCAGGGCATGGGCGGTCACACCGAGGACGAGAGTGACGAGCGACTGGCAGCCGAGGGGGAGGTCGCGGTCGCCCGGCTGGCGATCGACTCCGGCGACCTCACGCACGCCGCCGACCACCTCTCCGACGCCATCCTCGCCGACCCGCAGCTGCCCGAACTGCACGAGGCGCTGGCCGAGCTGTGCGCCGCAGCCGGCGGCCCGGCGGCCGCGCGCGAGCTGTTCCCGCTGGACGGCGAGGTGTACCTCGGCACGGTCGCCTGCCGGGCCCACGTGGAGGCCGCCGCCGGGGACTGGGACACCGCCGTCGGCCTGCTCGCCTCCGCCATCCAGTACGAGCCGGCCCGCCCCTGGGCGCACACCGCCTGGCTGGCCCGCGAGGACCTGCCCGGCCTGGTCGACCCGGACACCGTCGCCCAGGCGGTGGCCCGTGCGGCCGGCGCGCTGCCCGACCCGCTCCCCACCGAACTGGCCGAAGCCGTCCGGCCCTTCGACGCCTTCGTACAGGCCGTGCTGGCCCGCCACGACGACCACGCGCTGCTGCTGGCGATGGCCTCCGGCCTGACCCGCCGCCTCGGCGCCACCGCCCACGCCGTCGACCTCGCCGCGCGGGCCCACCGCGCGGCCCCCGGCTACCTGCCCGCCGTGATGCTCGGCAACGCCCTGCGCGCCGACGGCCGCCCGGAGCGGGCGCTCGCCGTCTGGGAGGCCGAGCTGGAGCGGGTCGCACCGGACCGGGACAACTCCAGCAGCTACCTCGCCGTCGACGTCGCCGAGCTGTACGGCACCCTCGGCCGCCCCGCCGAGGGCCTGCCCTGGCTGGACCGGGTGCTCGCCACCGAGCCCGACCACACCAAGGCGGCCCCGGCCCGGTACGGGCTGCGCCACGCCCTGGACGGCGACCCGGTGCACCTGCTCGGCCTGGCCGACCACCACCGCGCCCACCCCGACCACGAGTACGCCCAGGACCTCCTGGCCCGGCTGAGCCACCGGGAGCCCTGGCTCGGCATGGTCCCCGGCACGTCCGAGGCCACCATCAACCTGCTGCACCAGGTCCTCGCGGCGCGCGACACCGACCGCGACACCGCGATCGACTGCGAGGTCTCCACCCTCGAACCGCCCAGCTCGCAGCTGGCCCTCCACCTCGCGCTGCCGCACTGCACCGTCGTCTACCAGTCCGTCGACGAGCCCGACCTCCGGCGGCCGCTGACCGCGACCGCCACCACCACCCGGATCTGGGCCTGGGAGGGCACCGACCCCCGGCCCGCCGTCGACCCGCCCGCGCCGGAGAGCGCCGAACTCGTCCGGGCCATCGCCGGGATCGTCTGGCCGAGCGTTCCCGCCGCCTACGACGAGGCCGTCCGCCTCGCCGGGCTGTCACTCGACGACCTGCTCGGCGTCCTCGCCCACCCGCCGCTGCCGCGCGAGGACGAACTCGGCCGGGCCCTGCTCGCCCACCAGCCCGAGCTGTGGGTGCGCGCCGTCCAGGCCTTCGCCTGCCTCGGCATCGCCCACCACCGCGCCGACCAGCCGTGGCCGGAGTCGGACCGCCGCCGGGTGCTGCTCGACCTGCTGCTCGGGCCGGAGGACTGGGTCGCCGAGGCGGCCGGCTTCGCGCTGGTCGCGATCGGCTGGACGCACCCGGAGGCCCGCGCCGACATCGCCGCGCAACTCCGACGGCGGCTGCACTACTGCGTCGACGCCCGGCGGGTGCGCGTGGTGACGATCCTGCGCTCGGTGTGCCGCCTGGTGCTCGCCGCCCCCTGGGTGTCGCCCGCCGACCGCGACCTCGCGCGGGCGGCCATCCGTGCCGAGGACGCCGCCGACGCCCCGGACCCCGTGCCGAACCCCGCGCCGGACCTCGAGTCGGCGCCCGAGCCCGAGCCGAAGCCCGAGCCCACCCCCGTGGCCCGACCCGAGCCCGAACCCGAACACGCGCCCAACCCCGGCCGCCTGCGCCGCCTCTTCGGCCGGGGCTAACCCACCCCGGGCAGCGGGTCCTGGTCGACGTCGAACCGCGCGACCCGCTCCGCCGGGTCGCGGCACTCCGGCCCCAGCCGCAGCATCCGCGACTCCGGGTCGTGCAGCGGCCGGTGGCAGCGGCGGCAGGTCACCCGGGTGCGAAGGGTCTGCGCGGTGTCCGTACCGGGGAGCGGCTCAGGGCTGGTCATGGAGAGACGGTAACGGCCGGCACCGCGAAGGACGCCCGTCGATGCGCGAAGCGATGCACGGAGCGATGCGTTGAGCAATGCGTGCAGCAATGCGTTGAGCGATGCGTGAAACGATGGCCCTCATGGCCACCGACCGCAGCAGCGCAGGAGACCCGGCGCGCACCCTCGCCCTGCTCTGGGGGCTCACCGCCGAGGAGAAGCCCGGTCGGCGCGGGCCCCGGCAGGCGCGCTCGACCGGTGAGATCGCCGCCGCCGCGATCGCCCTGGCCGACGCCGAGGGCGTGGACGCCGTCACCATGCGACGGATCGCCCAGGAGCTCGGGCTCTCCCCGATGGCGCTCTACACCTACGTGCCCGGCAAGGCCGAGCTGCTCGACCTGATGCTGGACACCGTCTACGCGACGATGCCCCGCAGCACCCCCGCCGACGACGGCTGGCGCGCCCGGGTCACCGCCGTCGCGGACGACAACCGCGCGCTGCACCGCGCCCACCCCTGGGTCGCCGCCGTCTCCACCAGCCGTCCGCCGCTCGGGCCCGGCCTGATGGCCAAGTACGAGTACGAGCTGCGCGCCTTCGAGGGCACCGGTCTGCCTGACGTCGAGCTGGACGCCGCGCTGACCCACCTGCTCGGCTTCGTCCAGACCTGTGCCCGGATGGCCGCCGACGAGCGCGCCGCCCGGCAGGACAGTGCGATGACCGACGAGCAGTGGTGGGCCGCCAACGCCGAGCTGCTCGCGAGGGTCTTCGACCCCGAGCGCTACCCGGTGGCGGCCCGGGTCGGTGCCGCCGCCGGCGAGGCGCACGGCGGCGCGTACAGCCCGGACCACGCCTACGCCTTCGGCCTGGCCCGCGTCCTGGACGGTTTGGCAGCCCTCGTCACCCAGCGGTAGGCCCCGTCACACGTTCACCCGACGGTAGGCCCCGTGACGCGCTCACCCGGCGGTGGCCCGCGCGTCGTACTCCTCGCGGGCCGTGACCACGGCCGGCACCCGCCGCTCCGACCAGTGGGCCAGCGCCGCGACCAGCTCCGCCGCCTCCCGCCCGAGCGGGGTGAGGCTGTAGTCGACGCGCGGCGGGATCACCGGGTGTGCCTCGCGCAGGACGAAGCCGTCCCGCTCCAGCGTCTGCAGGGTCTGGGCGAGCATCTTCTCGCTGACTCCCGAGACCTGACGGCGCAGCTCGCTGAACCGGTAGCCGCGCTGGTGCAGCGCGCCGAGGACGAGGACGCCCCAGCGGCTGGTGACGTGCTCCAGCACGCCCCGGGACGGGCACATCCGGTCGAACACGTCGGGCGGGGGGAGCTCCCTCAACTGCTCACTTACCTTCATGTCAGTACCCTACTTTGAAGTGCGTACTTTCGAAAGGTTAGTGCTGTCCCTAAGGTGAGTTCCGAGGCCAGAACCCCACCAATACCCCCTGAGGAGCCACCATGTACGTCGTCACCGGTGCCACCGGCCAGCTCGGCCGTCTCGTCGTCGAGGGCCTGCTGGCTGCGGTCCCCGCGAGCGAGGTGGCGGTCGCCGTCCGCTCCGCCGAGAAGGCCGCCGACCTGGCCGCGCGCGGTGTGGCCGTCCGCGTGGTCGACTACGACAAGCCGGAGACCCTGGCCGGCGCCTTCGCCGCCGGTGACCGGGTGCTGCTGATCTCGGGCAGTGAGGTCGGCCGCCGGATCCCGCAGCACCGGGCCGTCGTGGAGGCCGCCAAGGCCGCCGGGGTCGCGCTGCTCGCCTACACCAGCGCGCCGGGCGTGGCCACCTTCCGGCTGGCCGACGAGCACAGGGCGACGGAGGAGCTGATCCTCGCCTCCGGCCTGCCGTACGCGTTCCTGCGCAACGGCTGGTACACGGAGAACTACCTGGGTGACGCGGCCGGCACGGTGGCCCGGGGCGTGGTGCTCGGCAGCGCCGGCGAGGGCCGGATCGCCACCGCCCCGCGCCGGGACTACGCGGACGCGGCGGTCGCGGTCCTGACCGGCGAGGGCGACGGCCACGAGAACGCGGTGTACGAGCTGAGCGGCGACGCCGCCTGGAGCCTGCCCGAGCTGGCCGCCGAGCTGGCGAAGGCCTCCGGCAAGCCGGTCGGGCACCGGGACGTCGCCCCGGCCGAGCACCTGGCGGCCCTGGTCGGCGCGGGCCTGCCGGAGGGCTTCGCCGAGGTCCTGGTCGACGTGGACGCCGGCATCGCCCGGGGCGAGCTGGCCGGCACCCCGGGCGACCTGGCCCGCCTGATCGGCCGCCCGACCGTCCCGATGGCCGATTCCGTCCGTGCGGCGCTCGGCGCCTGACGGGCTGACCACCCGAAACGCCGAAATCGTCCAGCATGCAAACAATGTCATGACCAAAATCCGGAAACGGAGATGACATTCTGCCCTTCCGCCCGCTACCGTCACCAGGACCACACGCGCGCGGGAGGGCACTCGGCCATGCCACAGACAGACCAGCAGGACAACGGCCGAGGCCTCTGGTACGGCTTCGCGGCCTACGGCATCTGGGGGCTCTTCCCACTGTTCTGGCCGCTGCTGGAGCCGGGCGCCGCCGACGACATCCTGGCCAACCGGATGGTCTGGTCCCTGGTCGCGGTGGTCCTGCTGCTCGTCGTCCAGCGGCACTGGAGCTGGATACGCCCGCTGCTGCGCCAGCCCCGCCGGGTCGCCATGCTGGCCGGCGCGGCCACCGTGATCTCGATCAACTGGGGCGTCTACATCTGGGGCGTCAACGCCGGACACGTCGTCGAGACCAGCCTCGGCTACTTCATCAACCCCCTGGTCACCATCGCCTTCGGCGTCCTGGTGCTCAAGGAGCGGCTGCGCGTCGCGCAGTGGACGGCGGTGGGCGTCGGCGCGCTCGCCGTCGCGGTGCTGAGCGTCGCGTACGGGCAGCTGCCGTGGATCGCGCTGACCCTCGCGTTCTCCTTCGCCACCTACGGCCTGCTGAAGAAGAAGGTCGGGCTGAGCGGGCTGGAGAGCCTCGCGGCGGAGAGCGCCTTCATGTTCCCGTTCGCCCTGGGCTACCTGATCTACCTGCAGATCAGCGGGCGCGGCACCTTCGGACACACGGTGGCCGGCTCGTACGGCTGGGGGCACTCCGGGCTGCTGATGCTCAGCGGTGTGATCACCGCCATCCCGCTGCTGTTCTTCGGCGCGGCCGCCGTACGGGTGCCGCTGACCGTGCTCGGGCTGCTGCAGTACCTGGCGCCGGTGTTCCAGTTCCTGATCGGCGTCGCCGTCTTCCACGAGTCGATGCCGCCCGCCCGCTGGGCCGGCTTCGCCCTGGTCTGGGCCGCGCTCGCACTGCTCACCTGGGACGCGCTGCGCCAGGTGCGGGCCGACCGCGCGGCGCGGGCCGCGGCGGTCCTGCGGCCCGCACCGGCGGAGATGGCCAAGGCGACCGTCACGCCCTGAACGCCCTCACCCGCCGCAGCCTCACCCGCCGCAAGCCTCACCCGCGGTGAGCCGTCAGGCGCTGATGTCCCGGCTGCTGAAGCGCGACCAGGCCGCCGCGCCGAACACGGCGACGTAGGCGGCCTGCAGCCCGAGGTCCTTCAGCACGCCGTCCCAGTACATCGGCGCCCGCAGCAGGTCCGCGAAGTTCAGCCAGTAGTGGGTGAACAGGAACGGCCGGATCGCGTCCAGCTGCGGGAAGGCGTCCAGGATCTGGACGGTGATCACCAGTCCGACGGTGGCGGCCATCGCCGCGATGCCGCTGCCGGTGAGCGTGGAGACGAACAGCCCGATCGCCACCAGCCCGGCCAGCGAGGCGGCGACCACGCCGGCCACCAGCACCGCGCGCAGCAGCGCGTCGGCGAAGCCGATGGTGTCCCCGGAGATCAGCGTGACCTCGCCGAGCGGGAAGAGCGCGGCGCCGGTGGCCAGGGCCGCCGCCGCGACCGCCGCCGTCGCGGCCAGGCAGAACACCAGCGCGGCGGTGAACTTGGCGGCCAGCAGCCTGGTCCGCCCGGTCGGGGCGACCAGCAGGTAGCGCAGCGTCCCGGTGGCCGCCTCGCCCGCCACCGAGTCCCCGGCGACCACCCCGACCGTCATCGGTAGGAAGACCGGCAGCGCGACCGCCAGCGCGGTGAAGACCAGGAACAGCCCGTTCTGGGTGGTCTGCGCGATGAAGTTCGGACCGCCGCCGCCCTCGTGCGGACTGTCCGTGTTGAGCTTGACGACCACCCCGATCAGGACCGGCAGCACCGCCAGGATCGCCAGCAGCACCTTGGTCCGCAGCCGGCGGAAGGTCAGGTGCAGCTCGTTGCGGAACAGCGCCAGGAACCCGCCCGCCGTCTGCGGCCGCCGGCCGTTGACCACCGCTGCCCCGGTCCGCACCGTTGCCTCGGCCGGCGCCGTCGAATCAGCCCGCGACATCGAAGCCCTCCCCGGTCAGCGCCACGAAGGCGTCCTCCAACGTGCCCCGCTCCAGCCCGAAGCCGTGCACCCGCACCCCGGCCTCGACCAGCGCCGCGCACAGCTTGGGCAGCGCCTCGTCGTCCCGCTCGCCCAACTCGCCGTCCACCCGGCCCTCGCCGGGCACCAGGCCGGTGACCTGGTGGGTGGCCAGCACCTCGGCGGCCTGCGCCACGTCCGGGGTGCGGACCACCAGCCGGCCCTGCGCACGGGCGGCCAGTTCGGCGACGGTGCCCTGCACCACCAGCCGGCCCCGGGACATCACCGCCGCGTGCGTGCAGACCTGCTCGATCTCGTCCAACAGGTGCGAGGAGAGGAACACCGTGGTGCCCTCCGCCGCGACCTCCCGGACCAGCGCCCGGATCTCCCGCATGCCCTGCGGGTCCAGCCCGTTGGTCGGCTCGTCCAGCACCAGCAGCTCGCGCGGCTGCAGCAGCGCGGAGGCCAGGCCGAGGCGCTGCTTCATGCCGAGCGAGTACGCGCGGGCCTTCTTGCCCGCCGCCGCGCTCAGGCCGACCCGCTCCAGCGCCGCGTCGACCCGCTGCGGCCGGGTGCGGGGGTCGGCGGTCGGGTCGGCGGCGTCGAACCGGATCAGGTTGTCCCGCCCGGAGAGGAAGCCGTACAGCGCGGGGCCCTCGATCAGCGCGCCCACCCGGGGCAGCACGGAGGCGACGGACTGCGGCATCGACTCGCCGAGGACGCTGGCCACCCCCGAGGTGGGGGCGATCAGGCCCATCAGCATCCGGATGGTGGTGGTCTTGCCGGAGCCGTTGGGGCCCAGGAAGCCGAAGACGGAGCCGCGCGGCACGGCCAGGTCCAGGCCGTCCACGGCGAGCTGGCCGCCCCGGAAGCGCTTGGTCAGGCCGCGGGTTCTGATGACATCGTCGGTGGCGGAAACAGCGGGGGATGCGGATGCGGATGCGGATGCGAATGCGGAGGCGGGCGGAACGGGATCGGGGGCCGGGCGCGGCTCGGCGCCCGGACCCCCGGCCGACTCCGTAACGTCCCCCGTTACGGGAGTCTTGGTCATCCGTCAGTTCACCCCGGCGGCGTGCTGCAGGACCGGCAGGGTCACCGCGCCGGCGAAGACCCGGCCGTCGTCGGTGAGCAGGACGTTGACCACCTTGGTGCCGATCAGGGTGCCGCCGTCGACCTGCTTGCCGAGCGACTTCATCAGCCCCTGCGGGTTCACCGAACCGCGCCCGCCGCCGTGCTTGCCGTCGCCCTTTGCGGCGCCCTTTCCGGCGACCTGCCCGTCACCCTTCGGCGTCGCGCCCGGCCCGCTGGGCAGCTGCCCGGTGAGCACGGCCGTCCAGCCCTCGCCGATCACGTTCACGCCCTCGTGCGCCTTGGCGTCGGAGCCCGCCGCGGCCTTGCCCTCGGCCGCCGCCTCGTCCGCCTTCTTCTCCGTCACCTTGGCGCCCTTGGGCACGGTGAAGTCGAAGGTCTTGGCGGCCGGCTTGGCGAAGGAGACGTCGGTGAAGTGGACGTCCAGGACGGTGGTGCCGTCGGTGGACTTCACCGCCACCGCGAGCGGCACGCCATTGTCGGCGGCCACCGCGATCCGGACCTCGGCGACGGTCGAGCCGCTCTGGGTCGGCTTCACGCTCAGCTGGTAGGCCTTCTGCCCGGCCACGTTGGCCGTCCCGGCGACGGTGACCGAGGTGGTGCCGGCGCTCGCGGTCAGGAACTGCCGGGCGGCGTCCTGCGGGGTGGCCGGCAGCTGGGACAGCGGGGCCTCGGGGTGCCTGTCGCCGGCCCGGCCGGTCAGGTGCACCGCGCTGTTGGTCGAGCTGTCCCAGGCCCAGGACTGGTCGCCGTTGCGGACCACGGTGTAGCCGGCCATGCTCTCCATCATGTCCACCCGCTGGTGGGTCGGGCCGTCCACCGCGACCCGCAGCGTCCGGTCGCCGCCGAGCAGGCCGAGCAGCTTGGCCTGCGGGTCGGCCGACGCGCCCGCCCCGTCCCCGCCGTGCCCGGACGCCGCCGCGCCGAGGCCGCCGGCCGCGCCCAGCAGCTGGCTGGGCAGGCCGAGGTCGGTGGTGACCGAGACCGTCCCGGACAGGGACTGCGTCTCGGAACCGAGCGCCTTGGCGACCACCTGCTCCGCCGTCAGCGTCGGCAGGTCGGGCGGGGAGTCGGCGGCCAGCGCGGGCACCAGCCCGACCCCCGCGGCGATCACCGCGGCCACCGCCACCGGCACCCCGGCACGCACCAGCACGCGCCGCCGCGAGCGGTACGGCACGCCGCCGTCCAGCTCGTCCCCCGCCGCCGTCTCATTGGTCATGGCGTACTCAACTCCTCTGCGAACACGTTCGATTGACCTTGCCCCTCCATTAGAGGCCGCCACGCCGCCGCCGGCATCGCCCTGCAGGGCCAGATCGGGTTGGCCTTCGTGGGTATGCCGACCCTGAGACGGCCTCAGGGTTACTCATCCCGGGGTACCACCCCTGGCGTAGGGTCGCGACATGGACGGAACCGCCACGGACGCAAGCACCCCGCCGACCGCGAACGCGATGCGCCGCGCCCTGCGCCGCGCCCGGGACGGCGTCGCCCTCGACGTGACCGAGGCCGCCGTGCTGCTCCAGGCCAGAGGCGAGGACCTGCGCGACCTCTGCGCGAGCGCCGCCCGGGTACGCGACGCGGGCCTCGAAGCGGCCGGCCGACCCGGCGTCATCACCTACTCCAAGAGCGTCTTCATCCCGCTCACCCGGCTGTGCCGCGACAAGTGCCACTACTGCACCTTCGTCACCGTCCCCGGCAAGCTGCGCCGGGCCGGTCACGGGATGTTCATGTCCCCCGACGAGGTGCTGGACGTGGCCCGGCGCGGGGCCGAACTCGGCTGCAAGGAAGCCCTGATCACGCTCGGCGACAAGCCCGAGGACCGCTGGCCCGAGGCCCGCGAGTGGCTGGACGCGCACGGCTACGACGACACCATCGCGTACGTGCGGGCGATGTCGATCCGCATCCTGGAGGAGACCGGCCTGCTGCCGCACCTCAACCCCGGGGTGCTGAGCTGGACGGACTTCCAGCGGCTCAAGCCGGTCTCCGCCTCGATGGGCATGATGCTGGAGACCACCGCCACCCGGCTGTGGAGCGAGCCCGGCGGCCCGCACTTCGGCTCCCCGGACAAGGAGCCCGCCGTGCGCCTGCGGGTGCTGGAGGACGCCGGGCGCAGCTCCGTCCCGTTCACCAGCGGCCTGCTGATCGGCATCGGCGAGACGTACGAGGAGCGCGCCGACTCGCTGTTCGCGCTGCGCAAGGTCTCCCGCGCCTACCACGGCATCCAGGAGCTGATCCTGCAGAACTTCCGCGCCAAGCCGGACACGGCGATGCGCGGCATGCCGGACGCCGAACTGGACGAGCTGGTCGCCACCGTGGCGGTGGCCCGGCACCTGCTGGGCCCGGCCGCCTGCCTCCAGGCCCCGCCGAACCTGGTCGACGGCGAGTACGAGCGGCTGATCGAGGCCGGCATCGACGACTGGGGCGGGGTCTCCCCGCTCACCCCGGACCACGTGAACCCCGAGCGCCCCTGGCCGCAGATCGATCGCCTGGCCGAGCGCTCGGCGGCGGCCGGCTTCGAGCTGCGCGAGCGCCTCGCCGTCTACCCCGACTACGTGCGCGGCGGCGAGCCCTGGCTGGACCCGCGGGTGCTGCCGCACGTCCGCGCCCTGGCCGACCCGCGGACCGGCCTGGCGAACCCGGACGCGGTGGTCCGCGGCCTGCCCTGGCAGGAGCCCGAGGACCTGCCGGAGTCGTACGGGCGGACCGACCTGCACGCCACCATCGACACCGAGGGCCGCACCGGCGACCGCCGGGCCGACTTCGAGGACGTGTACGGCGACTGGGAGGTGCTGCGCGAGCAGGTGCTCGCGAAGGGCGCGCCCGAGCGCCTCGCCGGGGACCTGCGGGAGGCCCTGGCGGTGGCGGCCGACGACCCGGTGAAGCTGACCGACGACCAGGCGCTGGCCCTCTTCCACGCGGACGGCCCGGCCCTGGACGCGCTCTGCCGGATCGCCGACGACGTGCGCCGCGACGCCGTCGGGGACGACGTCACCTACTGCGTCACCCGGAACATCAACTTCACCAACGTCTGCTACACCGGCTGCCGCTTCTGCGCCTTCGCCCAGCGCCGCACCGACGCCGACGCCTACACCCTCTCGCTGGAGCAGGTCGCCGACCGGGCCGCGCAGGCCTGGGACGTGGGCGCCACCGAGGTCTGCATGCAGGGCGGCATCCACCCGGACCTGCCCGGCACCGCCTACTTCGACATCGCCCGCGCGGTGAAGGAGCGGGTGCCCGGCATCCACGTGCACGCCTTCTCGCCGATGGAGGTGGTCAACGGCGCGACCCGCACCGGCCTGTCGATCCGGGACTGGCTGCAGCGGGCCAAGGAGTCCGGCCTGGACACCATCCCGGGCACGGCCGCCGAGATCCTGGACGACGAGGTCCGCTGGGTGCTCACCAAGGGCAAGCTGCCCGCCGCGACCTGGGTCGAGGTGGTCACCACCGCGCACGAGCTGGGCATCCGCTCCTCGTCCACGATGATGTACGGGCACGTGGACACCCCGAAGCACTGGCTCGGCCACCTGCGGCTGCTCGCCGACATCCAGCAGCGCTCGCTCGCGTCCGACGGCACCGGCGGCTTCACCGAGTTCGTGACCCTGCCGTTCATCCACACCAACGCCCCGGTCTACCTGGCCGGCATCGCCCGGCCCGGCCCGACCGCCCGGGACAACCGCGCGGTGGTCGCGATGGCCCGGCTGCTGCTGCACCCGCACATCCCCAACATCCAGACCAGCTGGGTCAAGCTGGGCGCCGAGGGCGCGGCCGAGATGCTCCGCTCCGGCGCCAACGACCTGGGCGGCACGCTGATGGAGGAGACCATCTCGCGGATGGCCGGCTCGGCGTACGGGAGCTACAAGTCCGTGCGCGACCTCCAGGCGATCGCCGAGGCGGCGGGCCGTCCGCACCGCCAGCGCACCACCACCTACGGCGAGGTGCCGGCCGAGCGGCAGGCCGCGGCACTGGCCTCGGACGGGCACCTGCCGGAGCTGCTGCCGGTGCTGGACTGAACGACGGGACCCCCGGGGCGGGGGCACTGAAGTTCGAGGGAAGCCGCTGATCCGCTCGGGCCTTCGAATACAGTGCGAGGGCGCGCGACCGGCCGTGCGTCGCGCATCCCCCCGCCCCGACGAAAGGCGCCCCGTCGTGATGCCACTGTGGTCACGCGCCCAGCAGCAGGACTACCGCAGCCGGGTGCGGGGCTGCCTGCTCGGCGGGGCCATCGGCGACGCGCTCGGCGCCGGCGTCGAGTTCGAGGCGCTGGAGAAGATCCGGGCCCAGCACGGCCCGCAGGGCGTCACCGGCTACGTCCCCGCCTACGGGCGCACCGGCGCCGTCACCGACGACACCCAGCTCAGCCTGTTCACCGTCGACGGACTCATCCGCGCCCACATCCGGCGCGACACCGGCAGCTGGCACCCGCCCACCGACCTGCACCTGGCCTACCTGCGCTGGGTCGCCACCCAGCGCGACTGGGGCCCGGACGAGCGCCGCCCGGACCTGGGCTGGCTGGGCCGCGAGGAGTGGCTGTACGCCCAGCGCGCCCCCGGCCAGGGTTGCCTGTCGGGCCTCACCGGGGCCGACGCCGAGCGGCTCGGCACCCTGGAGCAGCCCAAGAACCCGCACTCCAAGGCCTGCGGCACGGTGGTGCGGGCGGCGCCGTTCGGGCTGCTCACCACCTGGGAGCCGAGCCTGGTGTTCCAGCTCGCGGTGGAGTGCTCGGTGCTCACCCACGGCCACCCCACCGGCTACCTCGCGGCGGGCGCGTTCGCGGTGATCATCCAGTCGGTGGCCCGCGGCGGCACCCTGGAGGAGGGCGTCCACCTCGCGCTCGCCCTGCTCTCCGAGCGGCAGGCGCACGAGGAGACCACCACCGCGCTGCGGGCGGCGCTGGACGCCGTCCGGGCCGGCGAGCCCTCCGCCGACCGGGTCGAGGCGCTGGGGGAGGGCTGGGTCGCCGAGGAGGCGCTGGCGATCGCGGTCTACTGCGCGCTGGTCGCCCACGACGTCCGCTCGGGCCTGCTGCTGGCCGTCAACCACTCCGGGGACAGCGACTCCACCGGCGCGATCTGCGGCAACCTGCTCGGGGCACTGCACGGGGACACCGCGCTGCCGCCGGGCCTGGTGGCAGCCGTCGAGGGGCGCGCCGCGATCCTCGAACTCGCCGACGACTTCGTGCTGGAGCTGATGCACGGCCCCGAACTGCACGACCGGCGGACGGCGGAGGGCGCCGCCTGGGCCGCCCGCTACCCGGTGACGGGCTGAAGCGCCGCCCCCGCCCGGAACCGCGCGGGCGGGTCAGCCCGGGAGCTCGCCGAAGATGCCGGCCGCCGTCGCCGCGGCGAAGGCGTTCCAGGCCTCGGTCGAGAAACGCAGGTGCGGGCCCCGGGGATCCTTCGAGTCCCGGACGGCCACCTCCCCCGCGCCGGGGACGGCGATCTCCACGCAGGCGCCTTGGCCGCCGCTGTGACTGCTCTTGCGCCATCGGGTTCCGTGCTCGGACGGGGTGATCATTCGTGGAATTCCTTTTCGATGTCGGCTATCAGCGACCGGCTCTCCGCGACACCGAGTGCGGCCGCCCTCAGGTAGTCGTAGAGACCGGTATAGCGGCGCACATCAGCCTCCTTCTCCAGGTAGAGATCGCTCGTCACACCTTCGAAGTAGACAACCGTGGAATCGGCTGACTCAGGGAACTCCAGCAGGGAGAATGTCCCGGTCATGCCGGGATGCGCGCCGTGCGAGAACGGGATCACCTGGATGGTGATGTTCGGGCGCAGGCTGAGCTCCAGCATCTGCTGCAGCTGCCGGGCCATCACCTCCTTGCTGCCGACCTCGCGGCGCAGCACCGCCTCGTCTATGACGGTCCACAGGCTGCCCAGCTGGTCCTCGCCGTGGACGCGCTCCTGGCGCTTCATCCGGACCTGCACCCGGCGCTGCACTGCGGTCGCCTCGGTGTCCGGCTGGGTGCCCTCGACCACGGCCTGGGCGTACTGCTCGGTCTGCAGCAGGCCCGGGACGAAGGAGGACTCGTACGCGCGGATCGAGGAGGCCTCGGCCTCCAGCCCGATGTAGACGCTGTACGGGGTCGGCATGTCGTTGAAGTCGTGCCACCAGCCGCGCTGACGCGACTCCTTGGCCATCTCCATGAGGCTGGAGCGCATCTGCTCGTCGGTCACCTTGTACACGTCACAGAGGTCGCGCACGTCCCGCTGGCTGATGCTGCGGCGACCGTTCTCCAGCCGGCTGATCTTGGACTGGGAGACCATCAGCCGGCCGGCGACCTCTTCCGCCGTCATGCCGAGGCCTTCCCGGAGCTTGCGCAGCTCCGAGCCGAGGCGTCGACGGCGGACGGTGGGATTGACGTTGGCAGACACTTCGACCTCCGGCCGAACCTCTGGTGATCGTTGGAACGGCAGTCCTCGGAACACTTCGGACATTGGGACCAACCCCCCTGACTTGGAGCAGCATGTCACCTTGGGCCAGGTCGGCGCCGGGGAATCACAGCAGCGCGGTAGAACAGATCATCGGAAAAGCGCTTCTGTGAGACAGCGAAAGCCCCCAGGTGGTAATGCGGCTCGGCGACTCGGACAGATCGTGCGACAGATGTCCCCGAACCGCTCTCGCACGTGCCCCTGGCATGGGCGAGAGCGGGCCGCCGCGGGCTTCCGCGGGCTTCCGGGGACGGCAAGAGGGGCGGTCGCCGGGCGACTTGCGTCGCGGGGCGACCGCCCCTCGGTGCTTCTGGTGGTGCTTGTGACGCGGGTGGTGCGGGTGGTGCTCAAGGTGCCGGTGGTGCCGGTCGTGCGTCGGGTCGCTCAGCGCCTCTGGGAGGCGTGGGCGACGCGGCGCACGCTGTCGGGCATGCCCTCGGCGGTGTCGCTGACGGTGCCGTGGGCGACCGGTGCCTCCCCGGTCAGCGGACGCCGACCCGGGAGGCGGGAACCCGCCCGCCCGAACCCCGGCCCGCCGTACGGGAACCGGAGCGGCCGGTGGCCGGAGCGGCCCCGGACCCGGAGCCCGACCCAGCGCCCTGGGAAGAACGGTTCTGCTGCGTCGGCAGGCCGTTCTGCACGTCCATCACGGCGTGCGCGACCATCCCGCCGAGCGGGTCATACCGGATCAGGTCCCGCAACCGCGACCGCGAGGACCGGCCCTCGTTGCCCGGGTACAGGTGCTTGCCCAGACCCACGGAGTGGGCGAGCGCCGCGAGCGCGGCGGTCCGCGGGTCCGGCGGCACGCCGGTGCGGATCGCGGTGTCCAGCCGCTGCTTGATCGCGGCGTTGGTGCAGTCGTCGGACGCCTGGTACCGGATCGTCGGCAGCACCCCGCACACCTGGCCCGGCACGGCCGTCACCATGCCGCAGCGCTCCAGGTGCGCCAGATAGGTCTGCCGCAACCCCAACCGGGGCCCGCCGATCCAGTGCGCCGCGCGTACCGGACTGCCGCGACGGCGCAACAGTTCCAGTGCGTGGTCAAGGGTCGGGTCGCCGGTCGGCCGTGCGAGCACGACAGCGATCCGGTCTCCCTCCGGTACGATCCGTCCGGCCAGGGACAGCTCGACGAGCTGCGCCCCGGCGAGTCCGAGGTCGAGGGTCTGCGGCTGCGCCGTGGTACCCGTGGTCGGGTCCAAAGCGAGCAGCAAGAGTTCCTCGGGAACAGTTCTGCGGCTCTTGCCCATCCAAGCCTCCCCGCGTGGATGAGAGACAGGGTGACGCCTCTCACACGGGCTTGTCGAGTACGCCTCCGAATCGTGACCTTGCGGTGAAGGCGCGGAACCGGCGGTCGCAGGCCCGGCGTCTGATCTGTGAACAGACCGTGGTGCGCCCGAGCGCCGGCAATAAGCGCCGGTCGGGCGGGGTGTGCGCGGTGGGAACGGCCGTCGGTGGCGGAGACTGTACAGGTACACGGGGCGGGGCGTCGGCTTCCCGAAATCGGGTTCGCAGGTGCCCCGCCGGGCGTTGAGGAGGCTGGGATACGTGGGCGAGTCCCCCGACAGGGTGCTGAGGGACGACGAGCGGGAGGGGGGCCGGGAACGCGAACGGACCGGTGCGACGGCCAGTGCGACGGCCGATGCCGCCGCAACGGCCGAGTCCACCGAGTCCGCCGAGGGCGGTTCCGGCACGGCTGCTGCCGGGGCGTCAGCCGAGGCCTCATCGGACGATTCCTTGGACAGCTCTGCGGAGACCTCCGGCCAGGCGCCCGCGAAGGCGTCTCCGAAGCCGTCCGTGAAGCCGTCCGTGAAACCGTCTCCGAAGGCGTCCGCGAAGGCGTCCGACGACGCTCCGGCGGCGGGGGCCAAGGGCGGCTCGACCGTACAGCTCCGCGTCCGGGATGTGGACAGCAAGACGACGATGCTGCGACTGCCGGTGGACAACAGGACCACCGCGCTGCGGCTCCCCGACGAGCTGGTGAAGGCCGCCGGTAACGGGAGTTCCGGTGGTGAGGGGGAGAAGAAGGAGACCCCTTCGGCACCCGCCGGGGAGAAGGAGCCCGCCGAGCGCCCGTCCGGCTCCGACCCGCGTCTCGCCATGCGGACGGGTGCGGCGGTGGCGGAGAAGTCGGCCGGCAAGGCGAAGGACAAGGCGAAGGACGAAGCGGTCGAGCCCGCCGAAGCCGCAGCCGAGCCCGAGGCCGTCGTGTCCGAGGCCGCGCCGACCGGGAAGGCCGACAAGGCCGACAAGACTGACAAGACTGACAAGACTGACAAGACTGACAAGACTGACAGGCCCGAAAAGACTGACAAGCCTGAGAAGGCCGCGAAGGCCGAAAGCACCGGAGCCACCAAAAGCGCCGAGGGCACCGAGGACGCCTCCGCCGAGGACTCTCCCGACGCCGACGCCGACGCCGACCCCGTCACGCTGACCGAGACCGGGCAGCCCGGTCAGAAGTCGGGGCAGGCCGAGAAGCCGGAGAAGCCCAAGCCGCCGCGCGCCCCCGCGGCCGCCTCGGCCGGCACAGTGCCCGAGCCGCCGGCGCCGCGCCCGCTGCCGGAGCCGGACCCCGTCCCGGAGCCCGAGCCGACCCCCGGCCCGGAGCCGCTGCCGAAGCCGGCCCCCAAGCCCGCGCCCGGCCCCGGGCCGGCCCCGAAGCCGCTGCCCGAGCCCGACCCGCGGCCGGTGCCGCCGGTCCCGCCGCTGCCCCGGCCCGAGCCGCTGCCTTCGCCGGAGCCGCTGCCCTCGCCCGAGAACACCGCGGAGGCGATGGAGGTCCTGGCCTCCCTCAACTCCCGCCCGGTCTCGCCGCTGCGCCGCGCCGTCAAGCGGGTGACCATCTGGACGGTCTTCCTCGCCGTCGTGCTCGGCGCGGTCGTGGTGGCCCAGCTGCTGCGGCCGCTGCCGGACGCCACGGTGAAGATGACCGCCACGGGCAGCTACACCTTCAACGGTGACCAGCTCGACCTCGCCTGGCCGGCCAAGGGCCAGTCCGTTGCCGAGGTGGTCGGCGTCGGCAGCCTCGGCAGTTCGGGCCAGGAGACGCCGGCCTCGATCGCCAGTGTCACCAAGGTGATGAACGCCTACCTGATCCTGCAGAAGTTCCCGCTGAAGAAGGGGGAGAGCGGCCCGAAGATCACCGTCGACAAGCAGGCCGCGCAGGAGTCCGGCAACCTCGACGAGTCCCGGGTGGCCCTCACCGAGGGCCAGGTGCTCACCGAGTACCAGGCGCTGGAACTGCTGATGCTGCCCTCGGCCAACAACGTGGCCCGGCTGCTCGCCCGCTACCACTCCGGCTCCGAGGACGCGTTCGTCAAGCTGATGAACGACACCGCGGCCAAGTTCGGGATGACCAACACCATCTACGCGGACCCGGCGGGCTACAACACGGACACCAAGTCCACCGCCAAGGACCAGCTGAAGCTGGCCGAGCAGGTCATGCAGGACGAGATCTTCCGGCAGATCGTCTCCACCCCGGAGACCAACCTCAACAACCTGAAGATCCTCAACACCAACAACCTGATCAACCCGAAGACCGGCGTCATCGGCGTCAAGACCGGCTCCAGCACCCCGGCCGGCGGCTGCTTGATGTGGGCCGCCTACAAGGAGATCGGCGGCGTGAAGCGGCTGATCCTCGGCGTCACCCTGGGCCAGCCGGCCACGGGGCCCAACAAGGGCGAAGACATCCTGTCGACCGTGCTGAAGGTCAGCGGCAAGCAGATCCAGGCCGCCCAGAACGGCCTGACCGGCCAGACCGTGGTGAAGCAGGGCGACGTCGTCGGCTCGGTGGACGACGGGCTCGGCGGCAAGGTCCAGGTCGTGGCGACCAAGGACCTGGTGGTGGCGGGCTTCCCCGGCATCTCCGGCACGGTCACCCTGGACGCGTCGAAGATCGGCCACACCGAGAAGGCGGGCAAGGAGGTCGGCGTGCTGCGGGTGGGCGCCGGCGAGGACAAGGTGGAGGTCCCGGTGGCCCTCCAGTCGGACCTCAACCCGGCGTCCATCCAGTCCCGCCTGCTGCGCACGCTGTGAGCCGCCGAGGCGCTGAGTTGCCGAGGCACTGAGCCGCTGAAGCAACGCCGAAGCCACGCCGAAGGGGAGCCGGTCCGTACCGGCTCCCCTTCGGCGTTCGTTCCCCCGGTCCCCGTAGCCCCGGGGCTACGGCCGCAGCCCGGTTACGTGTCGCGGTCGAGCAGCGCGAGCGTGAACCCGCCGAGCGGCGTCACCTGGTCCGGGTCGCCGTACTGCGTGCGGAGCACCTGTGCCTGGTCGGTCGGCATGGCGCCCAGCGGGTCCGCGGTATCGCCGAGGACCAGCAGCCAGATCCGGGACACCGGGCCCAGGCAGGCCTCCGGCTTCGGGCAGGGCGTCGGTGACAGGTCCTCCGCGTCGTCGGCGCTGCGCGCGACGAACACCGGGTACGGGTGGACGTCCGACGGCAGGTAGTAGCTGACGCCCGGCCAGACCATCGCCCAGGACTGGTCGCCCAGCGGGGCCGCCAGCCCGTCCCCGGAGTGGTAGCCGGCGGCGATCGTCCGGGCGGCCGCCCTGAACGGCTCCTCCGAGTGGTTGTGCGAGTCCGCGTACCGCACGGCGGGCTGCTTGGGCAGCGCCGCCACGGCCGGTACGGCGAGCAGCCCCACCGCCAGCAGCCCGGCCGCCGCGGCGGCCCTGCGGGGTGCCGGGCCGCGCCGCGCGAGGGCCGCCACCGCGCCGTACACCGCCCCGACCCCGCCCCCGGCCAGCACCGCCCAGGCGGGCACCGTGAACAGCAGGTACCGGTCGATGAAGTACGAGGTGTCGCCCAGGCGCGACACCAGCCAGACGCTCACCACCGGCAGCTCGGCGAGCAGCAGCACCTGCCAGGCCTGCAGTCGTCGGCCGGGCAGGGCCAGCGCCGGGATCGCCAGCAGCACGAAGGCGTAGAACACGATGTTCGAGCCGAACAGGTACTCGCCGAAGGTGGCCAGCCGGCGGAGGGAGGGGGTCAGTATCCAGCCCAGCTGCCGGTCCGACTGGCGGCTGCCCAGCAGCACCACCGGCAGTATCGGAACCGCGGCCACCGCGACCGCCAGCGGGTACCGCCACAGCAGCCGTCGGTCCGCGGCCTCCCGGGTGCGCCACAGGTGCAGCGCGACCAGGGCGACCTGCCCGGCCACCGTGCTGAACGAGATCAGGTGCCCCGCGCCCGCCAGCGCCATGGCCGCGCAGTACGGCGCCCAGCGCCGCCAGGTCGGCCGCTCCAGCGCCCGCAGCAGGAAGTAGGTGGCGGCGGCGATCGCGCAGGTCACCAGCGCGTACGAGCGAGCCTCCTGCGCGTACCGGGAGACCAGCGGCGGCACCGTGAACAGCAGGCCCGCGCCGATCGCCGCGACCCGGCCGCCGAACAGCCGCCGGGCGGTGAGCGCCACGAACACGGCGGCCCCCGCCATCGCGAGCACGGACGGTATGCGCAGCGCCACCGTCGAGTCGCCGAAGACCGCGGTCCAGCCGTGCATCAGCAGGTAGTACGCGCCGTTGCTGGCGTCTATGTGCTGGAGCAGTCGCAGCAGATCGCCCAGTGAGCGGGTGGCCACCGTCGAGGTCGCGATCTCGTCCCGCCACAGGTCCGGCGTCCCCAGCCGGTACCCGCCCACCGCCAGCATCACCACCGCGGGCCACAGCCACACCTGCCCCAGCAGTCGGACGACCGGGCGCACCGCAGGTCTCATCGGGTCTTTCGTCTCCTTCGCGCGGTGTGCCGGGGCGGATCAGGCACTTCTTGGCAGGCTACTTGACCCGTCCTGACACCCCGTCGGCACCCGCACCCCCGTCCGCACCCCGTCCACCACCCCCCTCCCCACCCCCGATCCGGTACGCTGTGACCGGCCTCGCCACAGCTGGGCCGCGCCTCAGTAGCTCAGGGGATAGAGCACGGCTCTCCTAAAGCCGGTGTCGCAGGTTCGAATCCTGCCTGGGGCACAACGAGCACACGGGTCACAGGCCCCCGCCCACTCCGGGTCGGGGGCCTGTCCCGTTCCCCGGGCCCTGACCGGCCTGACCGGCCTCGCCGCCGCCGTCCTCCCCGCCCGCCGGGTCAGCCGGGCCGGCAGCAGGTCTCAGGCGAGCTTCACGTGGGCCCGTTCCCCGGCTTCGGCGGCGAGGGCGAGGTCGGCGAGCAGGGTCTCGGTCTCTCGGGCGGTGCGCAGGACCGTGGGGTCGAGGTCGACGACGACGACCTCGCGCCGGTCCTCGCTCGCCTCGGCGATCAGGCGGCCGTCCGGGCCCCAGACCGCGCTGCCGCCGCAGGTGTGCCAGGGGCCGGTGTGGCCGATGTGGTTGGCGAGCACCGTGTAGAGGGTGTTGTCGAGCGCGCGGGCGGGGAACCAGGTGCGGGACTCGTGGTAGCCGTGGCCCCTGCTGAACAGCGCGCCGACCAGGTAGGCGTGGCAGCCGTCGAGCGCGGCGGCGCGGGCGTGCTCGGGGAAGCCGGAGTCGTAGCAGATGCCGAGGCCGAGCCGCCAGCCGTCCAGCTCCAGCGTGCAGCCGGCCGTCCCGGGGCGGTAGAGGTCGCGTTCGGCCTTGAACAGGTACTGCTTGTCGTAACGGGTGACGAAGCCGCCGTCGGCGCCGATGACGAGGGCGGAGATCCGCAGGTCGGCACCGTCCTGCACGGCGGCACCGACGACGGCGACGGCCCCCGTCTCGCGGCACGCTTCGGCGATCGGAGCGAGGCGCGGATCGCCGGGCTGGACGGTGTACTTGAGCGGGTCGGCGCGGATCAGCTCGGGCTCGTACCCGGAGAGGAACTTCTCGGTGAACAGCACCAGGCGGGCACCGGCGCCGGCGGCCTCGCGGATCAGCTCGGCGGCCTGGGCGGCGTTGGCGGATATGTCGCCGGCCACGGCCTGGGTCTGGACGGTGGCGATCCGCAGCGGCCGCTCGGGGTATCCGGCGGTGACGGTGGGGACGGCGGGGGCGGGGGCGGTGGCGGTGGTCACGGCGGTCACGCTAGCGGACGACCTCGGACCGGTGACGTGGTCTCAACTGGCTCTCTTGTGCGGCCGGTCGGCAGTGTTGCTCAGGGTGTCGTCGTCCCGAACGCGGTGGTCCGGGACGGTGTGGTCCGGGACGGCGTGGTCCGGAAAGCCGTCGTCCAGCGGTACGTCGTCGTCCAGTGGCACGCCGTCGCCCGGTGCGCCGTCGTCCAGCGGGTCGGTGGGGTGGGGCGACCGGATGGAAGGCACGATGACCCGCTGAACCCTGGGCCTGGTGCGCCAGTTGACCCGCCGTACGTCGCGGGCCAGCGCGCCGGGGCGCCAGAGCTCGATCACGGTGGTCACGGCGCCCAGCACGATCCCGGCGGCCAGCCAGCCGCCCAGTACGTCGCTGGGCCAGTGCACGCCGAGCGCGACCCGGGTCCAGCCGATGGTCAGCACCGTCGCCGCCGCCACCGCGCAGGCCGCGGTCCGGCCCCGGCGGCGGACCCGGTACCAGACCAGGCCGACCAGGACGGCGCAGGTGATCGCCGAGGCCATGGCGTGCCCGGAGGGGAAAGCCGGTCCGCCGGCGTGCGAGACCGGGTCGGGGAAACTGGGCCGCCTGCGGTCGAAGGCCAGCTTCAGTGCCCATTGGGCGCCCCAGCCGACCAGGGTCTGGGCGGCCACCCAGCCGGCCAGGACCCGCGCACCGATCAACCAGAGCCAGACGGCGGCGATTCCGAGGAGTGTACGCATGGTGACGGTGCCGCCGATGTCCGAGAGCGTCTGCACCGCGGCGGTCCAGATCCGGTGCTCCCGGGCGTAGGTGTGCAGTTCGCCGATCCACTCCTGGTCGAAGCGGATCAGCGGGCGCCAGTGGCCCGTCACCAGGGCCGCCAGGAGGCCGAAGAGCGCGGCACAAACCAACACGACCGAGGCGTCCCGAAGGAGACTGCGGTTACGCGCAGTGACGGTGGTCGTGCTGTTGGTCAGGTGCATGGCTGACACCTTCCCAGTGTCCTGCGCCGATCAGGAGCTGGAGCGATAGCGATTTGGCATCGTTTGTGAGGAGGTCCTGCGTGCGCCGGGGCGTGGGCGCGGGCGGAAACCGGGAGTGTGCGGGAACGCGCGCGGCCGTTCGCCTGTTCAACGGGTAGGCGGCCGGCGCGTGAGGGTCGAGTGAAGAAATCACTCCCGGAACGGTCGCCCGAGGGCACGGGATGTACCCGGGTGGTCACCGAGCGTCCAAAGTCGGGGTGAAAACCGGCAGGATACTGCATCACGGGGAAGAATCTGAGTGACTTGGGAATGTTGTCCGGAATCTGTTCGTTGGATCGTTACGTGTGAGCCCCGGGGCGGGGCCCGCACTTCTTGCCCTCGGGGCAGGCAGGCAGACCTCGGCAACACCAGCAAAGGGAGCAAGCATGGCCACCCGTGCCGTCGTTCGCGACAGGGCCGACCGGACTCGCGCGGCCCGCCCGACCAACCTTGAGGCCGACCGTGACCTGGTCGGCATGTACCTCGACGAGATCGCCAGGACGCCCCTGCTCGATGCCGCCGAGGAGGTCGAGCTCTCGCTGCGGATCGAGGCCGGGGTGTACGCCCAGCACCTGCTGGACGAGGAGGGGCTCCCCGACGGCGTCACGCGCGAGGAGCTGGAGACGATAGCCGCCGACGCCGAGCGCGCCAAGGACGTCTTCATCCGCTCCAACCTCCGGCTCGTGGTCGCGGTCGCCCGCCGGTACCCGCGCAGCGGCCTCCCGCTGCTGGACCTCATCCAGGAGGGCAACGCGGGCCTGGTGCGCGCCGTCGAGAAGTTCGACTACGCCAAGGGCTTCAAGTTCTCCACGTACGCGACGTGGTGGATCCGGCAGGCGATCACCCGGTCCATCGCCGACCAGTCCCGCACCATCCGGCTGCCCGTGCACCTGGTGGAGGAGCTGGGGCGGATCCGGCGGGTGCAGCGAGAGAAGTCCAAGGAGCTGGGGCGGGAGCCCGAGCCGGCCGAGATCGCGGCCGAGTTGGACACCACCGAGGCTCGGATCAAGGACGTCCTGGACTGGGCGCGCGACCCGGTCAGCCTCAACATGTCGGTCGACGACGAGGGCGAGACCCAGTTCGGCGACCTGGTCGAGGACACCGGGGCGACGTCCCCGGAGGACGCCGTGATGGTCATGCTCCGCCGTGAGGAACTGGACGATCTGATCGGGCGGTTGGACGACCGCACGGCCTCGATCATCCGGTCCCGCTACGGGATGGAGGACGGTCGCGAGCGCACCCTCACCGAGGTGGGCAAGCAGCACGGCCTCACCCGCGAGCGGATCCGCCAGATCGAGAAGCACGCGCTGGCCGAGCTGAAGAAGATCGCCGACCACGCGGGCTTCGAAGCCGCCTGACCGGAAGGCCTGTCGAGCCCCCGACCGGGTCCTGGTGCGGAGCGCTCCGCACCAGGACCCGAGGCGTGCCACGGGGCTCTTAGGCTGGAGGGGCAGGACGAGGCGAGCAACGGAGTGGACAGGGTGAGCGAGCAGGAACAGGACCGGCCGACGGACCAGGCTCAGGACCGCCAGGCGCAGGCCCAGGACGACCAGGCCCAGGACCGGGACCGCGAGGAGCAGGACCGCCAGGGCCGGGGCCAGGGCGGGGAGTCGCAGAAGAAGCCCGCGGCCAAGGCCCGGCTGGTCTTCCGGGACCCGTTGGACCAGCAGTCCCGGGACGACACCGACGCCGGCTGGGGCGGGCGCTCCGGGGCGGGGGAGAGCGGCGGGCGGGGGCTGGACTGGTACCTGAGCCAGCGCCCGCCCCACCACGGGGACTGAGGACGGGCGAGCGCGGTCAGCGCAGCGGCGTGACCAGCGCGTCGCGGATCTCGGTCAGCAGTTGGACCTCCTTGGCCTCTGCCTCCGCCGCCGCCTCGGTGAAGGACTTGCGGCGGGCCGCCATCCTGTTCATGGGCACGATCAGAACGAAGTAGACGACGGCCGCGGTGATCAGGAACTGCAGGGCGGCGCTGAGCACCGATCCCCACAGGATGAGGATTCCGGACGTGACCTCACCGGTCGCGCTCACCTCGCAGGGCCCCTTGAGGCAGGAACTGTAGGAACCCAGGTCCTTCGTTCCGAACACACCGACAATCGGATTGATCACGCCTTTGACGAAGGCGTTGATGATATTGGTGAAAGCGGCACCGATGACCACGGCGACGGCGAGTTCGACGACATTTCCACGCAGCAGGAATTCCTTGAAGCCCTTCATGCCGCCTCGAACGACGAAGTCGTTTCCGGGTTACGGGTGATCTTCCGAAGCTCCGGATTGACAACCCGTCCGGCCCAGCGCGCCCCCGCCGGGCGGCGGCAGACCGGCCCGCGCGGGCCCGAGCGCGAGCGCGGCCGCCACCGCGAGCAGCACCAGCGCGGGCACCCCGGCCCGCCGCCGCACCGCGCTGCGCCAGCGGTGCCACCCGCCGCACCCGCGCCGGATCGGCGGAAAGCTCGGCACCTCCTGCCGGGGCGGCACGGCGGGCGCGGGCAGCGGGACGGAGAAGCTCACGGTCGTCATCGACGCACCTCCGAAAGGTCCGGCAGCCGACCCCCGGTGGACCGGCTGACGACCCCCACGATGCGCCGTCGGGGCGGACTCGGAAAGCGGTTTCCCTCAGGCTGTGGACAAACCCGCCCCTGTGGACAAGTTCGTACACTCGCGCGAGTGGATCCGACCCTTCCGCGGTGACGAAAGCGGTGTGAAAAGACGGCGAAAGACGCGGAAAGACGCGGAGAGACGGGGAAGAGCGCGAAAAGACCCGCCGCCCCCGCAGGAATGCGGGGCCGACGGGCCTTTCCGAGGACTGCTGGGCGCCCGGGTCGTTCCGTCCCGGGGCCGGGGATCAGCTCGCGGCCGGAGCCGGGCTGGACGGCGCCGAGGAGCCCGTGCTCGAAGTGGGCGCCGGGGTGGACGACGTCGACGAGGTCGACGAAGACCCGGAGCCGACCGAGCTGCTGGAGGAGGAGCGGCTGTCGGTCCGGTAGAAGCCGGATCCCTTGAACACGACACCCACGGCCGAGAAGACCTTGCGAAGCCGTCCCTGGCAGTCGGGGCACGTGGTCAGCGCCTCGTCGGTGAACTTCTGCACCGCCTCCAGGCCGTTGCCGCACTCGGTGCACTGGTACTGGTACGTGGGCACTTGTCTTCCTCCTGGCACTCTCGCCTTATGAGTGCTAACGATGGTCAATGATGCGGCATTCCGCTGGATCAGTCCAGCGACTCCGGTGTGAGATGCGACCGGCCTCGGCCTGGTCTCGGCTGCCGGACCACCGCTCGCTCAGCCCTTGGCCGTGCCCACCAGCTGCGCAGCACCCCCGCGCTCCCCGGAGGCCGCTTCGGAAGCCGACGCGGAGGCCGCTCCGGAGGTCGCGACGATCCGGCCGCGCCCCGCGCTCGGCGCCACCAGCAGGTGTCGCAGCGAGAACAGCGTGACCAGCCCCAGTCCGGCGCCGATCAACGGCACCAGGAAGCCGGTGGACGGCCCGTGCCCGTCGATCAGCTTCCCGGCCGCCATCGAGCCGACCGCCAGGCCCAGCCCGATGGCACCGGTCAGCCAGGTGAAGGCCTCCGTCTTGGCGCCGTCCGCGACCAGCGTCTCGACCAGGGTGTAGCCGCTGATCAGGGTCGGCGCGATGGCCAGACCGCAGACCAGCCCGGCCACGGTGAGAGCGACCAGGTTGGGCATCGCCCACAGCGTGGAGCAGCCCAGCACCAGCAGCGCGTAGCTGATCAGCATCCGCTGCTGGACGGGCCGGCGCCAGGCGATCACGCCGTACAGCACGCCGGCCAGCATGGAGCCGCCCGCGAAGATCCCGTAGACGGTGCCGCCCGCGGCGTGCTGTCCGACGGAGTCGGCGAAGGCGTTGACCGAGACCTGCATGCCGCCGAACACCGCGCCGACCCCGAGGAAGGTCCCGGCGAGCAGCCGGACGCCGGGGGAGGCGAGTGCCGAGGCGCGCTTGGTGCCGGGCTGCTGCACGATCCGGGCGGGGGCGGTGCGCCGCTGGGCGGCGAAGGCCAGGCCGCCGGCGACGGTCAGCGCGGCCTCGGCGACCAGGGCGGCCGCCGGGTTGGCGAGGGCGGCGATGCCGGAGGCCAGGATCGGGCCGATCACGAAGGTGAACTCGTCGGTCACGGACTCGAAGGCGAACGCGGTGCTCACCCGGGCCGCCGAGGCGTCGGAGGGGCCGTCGGCGGTGAACCGGGCGATCCAGCGGGCCCGGACCATCGCGCCGATCTGCGGCACGCTCGCACCGGCCGGCACGGCGGCCAGGAACAGGCTCCAGGCCGGGGCGTGCCCCAGTGCCAGCGCGATCAGGGCGCCGACCGAGGCCCCGTGCACGAGGACGGTCGGGACCAGTACCGCGGACTGCCCGTACCGGTCGGCCAGCCGCCCGGTCTGCGGCCCGATCAGGGCCTGGGCGACGGCGGCGACGGCGGTGACGGTACCGGCGGTGCCGTACGAGCCGTGGGTCTGGGTGACGAGCAGCAGGATGCCCATGCTGAGCATCGCGTAGGGCAGTCGCGCGACGAGGGCGGGGGCCAGGAAGGTCCAGGCCCCGGGGGTGCGCAGCAGCTCGCCGTACCCGACTCGGGTGGGGGTCCGGGCTGCGGTGGTGTCCGCGGTGGTGTCCGCGGCGCGGTCGACCGTTCGGCGGGCCGTCACGGTCGGTCCTTCCTGCTGCCTGGTAGCGCGGCAGGGCATGGGGTGGCCCCGACGGCGCCGAGAGTCGTCCTCTCGCGCGTCGACCGGGGTGATACCGGGTCGGCCCGGTGTGGTTGCCGGGGGTGGACCGCGGCCGCCGAGCGGTCGCGCCAACTCTGCGTCAGGCAGATGCTGGGGTGTTCTGAGCGGTGGTTATACGGCGTGGTCGAACCAGCATACAGTTACGCGCGTAGATCCCGCTAGTCCACCCCTTTCCCGGCGACCCCGGAACGCCCCGGGCACCCCGACCACCCCACCCGCTCCGAGCGCTCCGAGCGCCCCGAGCGCCCTGAGCACCCCCACCCGCCCCCAGTGCCCCGGAGGCATCCGGGCTCACCGCCCGTTGAGCCACCCCGCGAGCTTGCCGCCCCTGTCCACGGCCCGCAGCCGCCGCTCCGCCGCCTCGCCGACCTCGTCCGTGGTGACCACCAGCAGCTCGTCCCCGCCGCGCAGCACCGTCGCCTTGTCCGGCACGAAGGAGTTGCCCTCGCGCACGACGAGGGTGACCGCCGCGCCCTTGGGCAGCCGCAGCTCGCCGATCTCCACGCCGGACATCCGGGAGGTGGGGGAGAGCGCGACCGACAGCAGGTGCCCGTGCAGCTTCTCCAGCGGGGCGGACTCGATGCCGAGGTCCTGGCCCATCGCGCCCTCGCCGATCCGCAGCCGCTTGGCCACCCACGGCAGGGTCGGCCCCTGGAGCAGGGTGAAGACGACGACCAGGATGAAGACGATGTTGAACACGTCCGCGGCCTTGTGCGCGCCCGACACGACCGGGATGGTGGCCAGCACGATGGGCACCGCCCCGCGCAGCCCGGCCCAGCTCAGCAGCGCCTGTTCGCGGGCCGGCACCTTGAACGGGGTCAGTGACACCACCACCGACAGGGGCCGGGCCAGGAAGACCAGCACAGCGCCTGTGACGAGCGCGGGCACCACGGAGGAGCCCATGGTCGCGGGCGTGCAGAGCAGGCCGAGCAGGACGAACATGCCGATCTGCCCGATCCAGGCCAGCCCGTCGGCGAAGCCGCGGACGGCCGGTCCGTGCGGCAGCTTGGAGTTCCCGAGGATCACCGCACTGATGTAGACGGCGAGGAAGCCGGAGCCGTGCAGCAGGGCGCCGCCCGCGTAGGCGAGCACGGTGAGCGCCATCACGGCGATCGGGTAGAGGCCCGAGGAGGGCAGCGCGACGTGCTTGATCCCGTAGGCGCCGAGCTTGCCGACGGCGAAGCCGACCACCGCGCCGATCGCCAGCTCGGCGAGGATCGTGCCGACCAGGACGTACCAGGAGTCCAGTTCCCCGGTGGTGGCGAAGGCGACGACCAGGATGACCACGGGCGCGTCGTTGAAGCCGGACTCGGCCTCCAGCAGACCGGTGAGCCGGTGCGGCAGCGGGACCATCCGCAGCACCGAGAAGACGGCGGCCGCGTCGGTCGAGGAGACGATGGCGCCGAGCAGCAGCGAGGTCCGCCAGTCCAGGCCGACCAGCCAGTGCGCGCCGGCCGCGGTGGCGAACACGCTGACCGCGACGCCGGCGGTGGCGAGCACGGTGGCCGCCGGCATCACCGGCTTGATCTCCCGCCAGCTGGTCTTGAGGCCGCCCTCGGCCAGGATCACCACGAGCGCCGCGTAGCCGATCACCTGGGTCATCGCGGCGTTGTTGAAGGTGACGCCGATCCCGTTCTGGCCCAGCGCCACGCCGATCCCGAGATAGATCAGCAGGCTGGGCAGCCCTGACCGGGTGGAGATCCGGACGGCGACCACCGCGAAGAGCAGGATCACGGAGGCTTCGAGGAGGAGCTGGTTCAGGTGGGAGACGTTCACGCAGGGGCACCTCGGGCAGGCAGGGGCGGACGGGGTGTCTGGTGGTGCTGTGAGGGCGACCCGCGTTAAGGGGGCGTCAATGCTCCTCTTACGGATCGTTACTCAGTCTAACATTTTGCCATATCTTTAGCTTGGTCCCCCGTTCACGGTGCCCGGCCGACTCGGCCTAATGTGGTTCCCTGTCACGGCCGCAGGCCCTGGACACGCCCGCCCGCCCCGAAGTCAGGACCGCAAGGACCCAGATGCCCCGCTCGAAGAAGTTCCGGCGCGCCCGTCTGATCGTGATCGTGCTGGTCGTGCTGCTGGTGGCCGGCGTCGGCTACGGCGGCTACCGCGGGGTCTCCGCGGTCCGCGCGTCCTTCCCGGAGGTGGACGGCAGCGTCAAGGTGGCGGGCCTGACCGCGCCGGTCGACGTGAAGCGGGACGCCAACGGCATCCCGCAGCTGTACGCCGACACCCCCGAGGACCTGTTCCGCGCCCAGGGCTACGTCCAGGCGCAGGACCGTTTCTGGGAGATGGACGTCCGACGGCACATCACCGCCGGCCGGCTCTCCGAGATGTTCGGCGACGGCCAGGTCGACACCGACACCTTCATCCGCACCATGGGCTGGCGGCAGGTGGCGCAGAAGGAGTTCGACACCAAGCTGGCGCCGGAGACCAAGAAGTACCTGCAGGCCTACTCGGACGGCGTGAACGCCTGGCTCTCCGAGCACCCCGGCGGTGAGAAGGCCTCGCTGGAGTACGCCCTGCTCGGCGCCGTCAACAGCGGCTACACGCCCGAGCAGTGGAGTCCGGTGGACTCGGTGGCCTGGCTCAAGGCGATGGCCTGGAACCTCTCCGGGAACCTCCAGGAGGAGGTCGACCGCTCGCTGCTGGCCCAGGACTTCAGCCCGGACAAGATCGCCGAGCTGTACCCGGACTACCCGTACGCCCGCAACGGCACCATCGTGAAGACCGGCACCGTGAGCGGCGACAACTACCGCCCCGCCGACGGCTCCCCGCAGCCGGGCACCGGCAACGGCACCGCCACCACCCAGGGCGCGGCCACCACCAAGGCGCTGCTGCAGGGCCTCACCGACCGGATCGACGGGATGCCGCAGCTGCTCGGCCGCCCCGGCCAGGGCATCGGCTCCAACTCCTGGGCGGTCGCCGGCTCGCACACCACCACCGGCAAGCCGCTGCTGGCCAACGACCCGCACCTCGGCCCCGGCCTGCCCTCGGTCTGGTACCAGATGGGCCTGCACTGCCGGACCGCCTCCCCGGCCTGCCAGTTCGACGTCTCCGGCTTCACCTTCGCGGGCATGCCCGGCGCGGTGATCGGCCACAACAAGGACATCGCCTGGGGCTTCACCAACCTCGGTGCCGACGTGACCGACCTCTTCCTGGAGAAGGTCACCGGCCCGGACACCTACCAGGTCGACGGCAAGGACGTGAAGTTCGACCTCCGCAAGGAGACCATCAAGGTCGCCGGCGGGGAGGACCGCACCATCACCGTCCGCACCACCCAGACCGGCGCCCCGCTCATCTCCGACCAGCGCGACGAGCAGCAGAACGTCGGCAAGTACGCCCCCAACGGCACCTCCGCCCCCGACCGCGGCACCAGCGGCTACGGCGTCGCCCTGCAGTGGACGGCGCTCAGCCCCGGCAAGACCATGGACGCCGTCTTCGGGCTGGACAAGGCGAAGAACTGGGACGAGTTCCGCGCCGCCGCCAAGGACTTCGCCGTCCCCGCGCAGAACCTGATCTACGCCGACGCCAAGAACATCGGCTACCAGGCCCCGGGCACCATCCCGGTCCGCGGCAAGGGCGACGGCACCTACCCCGCGCTGGGCTGGGACTCCGCGTACCAGTGGAAGGACTCGATCCCCTTCACCGCGCTGCCGTGGAGCCTCAACCCCTCCTCCGGCTACATCGTCACCGCCAACCAGGCCGTGGTGGACCAGACCTACAAGCCCAGCCTGACCAAGGACTGGGAGTACGGCACCCGCGCCAAGGAGATCACCGACCAGATCGAGGGCCTGCTCAAGAACAACGGCAAGATCTCGCCGGACGACATGCAGACCCTGCAGCTGGACAACACCAGCATCATGGCCAAGACGCTGGTCCCGCTGCTGCTCAAGCAGCAGATCGACGACCCGTACGTGCGCGAGGCCCAGGACCTGCTGAAGGACTGGAACTACCACCAGGACGCCGACTCGGCCGCCGCCGCCTACTACAACGGCGTCTGGCGCCAGCTGCTCACCCTCGCCTTCGGCCAGAAGTTCCCGGCCGACCTCCGGGCCAAGGACAACTGCCTGCTGGTCCGCCAGCAGGACGACCCGACCAAGCCCGACAGCACCACCAAGATCGTCACCGAGTGCGGCACCCGCGACCCGGGCAAGGCCCAGCCGGACGGCGGCGACCGCTGGACCGAGGTCGTGCGCCAGCAGCTGGAGAAGCCCGACAGCTCGTGGTGGACCTACATCGACTCCCAGCACACCGTCCAGAAGGGCCTGGACAACCTGCTCAAGGAAGCGATGAAGAACGCCCGCCAGGAGCTGACCTCGCTGCTCAGCAAGGACATCTCCACCTGGAGCTGGGGCCGTCTGCACAAGCTGGAGCTGAAGGAGCAGACCCTCGGCACCGACGACTCCTCGATCGCCTCCGGCGTGCTCCACAAGCTGCTCAACCGCGGCCCGTACCGGCTCTCCGGCGGCTCGGCGGCGGTCGACGCGGCCGGCTGGAACGCGGCGGCCGGCTACCAGGTGGACTGGATCCCGTCGATGCGGATGGTGGTCGACCTGAACGACCTCGACTCCTCGCGCTGGATCAACGTCGGCGGCGCCTCCGGCCACGCCTTCAACGACAACTACAACGACCAGACCGACCTCTGGCTCAAGGGCAAGCAGCTCACCTGGGCCTACACCCCGGACGCGGTCGAGAAGGCCACCAAGCACAAGCTGGTGCTCACCACCGGCTGACGTCCGTACGGACACCCCGCGGCCCCGCCCCCTTCGCCCGAAGGGAGCGGGGCCGCCGCCGTTCACCCGCGTCACCCCAGCCGCCGCACCCCCGACGGCGTGACCGCCAGGTCCACCGGCCGGTCGTGCGGCTCGGCGGGCACCCGCTCCAGCAGCTCGTGCTCGTACAGCAGCACGGCCAGCACCGGCCGGACGCCCGCCCGCCCCAGCCGGGCCAGCACCCGGTCGTAGCTGCCGCCGCCCCGGCCCAGCCGCAGCCCGCCGCGGTCCACCGCCAGACCCGGCAGCAGCACCACCGAGGCCTCCGTCACCGCCTCCTGCCCGAGCCGCGGACCGACCGGCTCCAGCAGCCCGCGCCCGGCCGGGGCCAGCTCCCCGGCCCCCACGTACGCGGCCCAGTCCAGGTCGTTGTCCGCCAGCAGCACCGGCAGCAGCACCCGCACCCCGCGCGCCCGCAGCGCGTCCAGCAGCGGTCTGGTCCCGGGCTCGGCGCCCACCGAGACGTACGCGGCCACCGTGGCGCCCGGCCCGGCCAGCTCCCCGGCGTGCCCGGCCAGCGCGAGCGCCGCCGCCGCGCGCTCCTCGGCCGAGAGCGCGCGGCGCCGCGTCAACAGCCGTGTCCTCAGATCGTTCTTCTCGTTGTGCACCGGATCCTCCACGTCTCCAGACCGTCGACGCGCAGAGCCTGCCACGCGAAAGGACGCCCCGATGTCCACCCCGCTCCTGGTCCAGGCCCTGGCCTTGCTGAGCGCGCCCGCGCTGGCCGGCGCCACCGTCCTCGGACTGCGGGTGCGACGGGACCGGGCCGGGGCCGCCGCCCGGGCGGAGCGGCTGCGGGCGCGGATCGCCGAACTGGAGGACCGCTGCGCCGAGCTGGAGCGCACCGCCTCCTGCGACCCGCTCACCGGCGTGTGGAACTACCGCCACCTGCAGCTCACCCTGGACCGGGAGATCGAACGGACCCGCCGCGCCGAGCACGCCGACCAGGCCGACCGCCCCCGCCCGCTCGCCGTGCTGATGCTGGCGATCACCGGCTTCGACGCGGTCATCGCCGAGCACGGCCGCGGCCGGGCCGACGCGATACTGCGCGACCTCGCCCAGCGCCTCGCGATGGAGATCCGCCGGGCCGACACCCTCGGCCGCTACAGCGGCGAGGAGTTCCTGGTGGTGCTGCCCGACACCGGCGCCGAGGGCGCCGCGCAGGTCGCCGAGCGGCTGGTCTGGTCGGTCCGCCGCCACCTGCTGCTCGACTGGTCCTCCGGGACGCGCGAAGCCCGCCCGGCGCACGGCAACGGCCTCACCGCCGCCGCCGGCGTCGCCGTCCTGCCCGAGGACGGCACCCACGCCGCCGTCCTGCTGCGCGCCGCCGACACGGCGCTCGCCGAGGCGAGGGCGGCCGGCGGCGACTGCTGGCGGATCTCGCCGCGCCACCGCGACCGGCCCGCCACCGGGCTTCGCGAACCGGTCACTTCCGGTGCGGAGTACGGTCCGACTGCCGAACGTGACCGTTCGGAAAAGCCGGGTAGTCTGTCGCCCTGTGCCGGAGGGGACCCCCTCGCCCAGCCGGTCCCTTCCCATACGCCTGCCGCTGTGGCCGTGCCCCGAGACGTGCTGTCCTAGCCGTCCGAGCGCGCTCGGCCGGGCGAAAACGTGCCTGAGTAAGGTAAACGCATGACGACGACCAACTCCCGAGTTCCGGTAACCAAGGCCGTGGTACCCGCGGCCGGACTGGGCACCCGCTTCCTCCCGGCGACCAAGGCCACCCCGAAGGAGATGCTTCCGGTCGTCGACAAGCCGGCCATCCAGTACGTCGTCGAGGAGGCCTCCGCCGCGGGCCTGTCCGACATACTGATGGTCACGGGCCGTAACAAGCGCGCCCTGGAGGACCACTTCGACCGCGCCTACGAGCTGGAGGAGCTCCTCGCGCGCAAGGGCGACAAGCAGCGCCTGGCCCGCGTCCGCGAGTCCGTCGAGCTGGCGAACATGCACTACGTCCGCCAGGGCGACCCCAAGGGCCTCGGCCACGCCGTCTCGGTCGCCGAGCAGCACGTCGCCGGCCAGCCCTTCGCCGTCCTGCTCGGCGACGACCTGATCGACCCCCGCGACCCGCTGCTCTCCCGCATGATCGAGGTGCAGCAGGAGCTCGGCGGCTCGGTCGTCGCCCTCATGGAGGTCGACCCCTCCCAGATCCATCTCTACGGCTGCGCCGCCGTCAAGGCCAACGGCTTCGGCGAGGACGTCTTCCAGGTCACCGACCTGGTCGAGAAGCCCGAGCCCGGCGAGGCCCCCTCGAACTACGCCGTCATCGGCCGCTACGTCCTCGACCCGCTGGTCTTCGACGTCCTGCGCGAGACCCCGCCCGGCCGCGGTGGCGAGATCCAGCTCACCGACGCCCTGCGCGAGCTGACCACCCGCGAGCCGGAGACCGGCGGCCAGGTGCACGGCGTGCTCTTCAAGGGCCGCCGCTACGACACCGGCGACCGCGCCGACTACCTGCGCGCTATCGTCCGTCTGGCCGCCGAGCGCGATGACCTGGGCCCGGAGTTCCGCTCCTGGCTGCGGGAGTTCGTCGGCTCCGAGATGCAGGACTGACACGACAGAGAGCGAGCCGCCGATGACCGGGTCCACCGAGCACAGCACCACGCCCGCAGCCTGCTGCGACGCCGGATCGGACCCGGCACCGGCGGCCCCCCGCCTCTGGACGGTGGACGAGCACCTCGCCGACGTGCTGTCCGCCGTCGGCCCGCTGCCCGCGATCGAGCTCCAGCTGCTCGACGCCCAGGGCTGCCGGCTCGACGAGGACGTGACCTCCGACGGCGACCTGCCGCCCTTCGACAACAGCTCGATGGACGGCTACGCGGTCCGCACCGCCGACACCGAGGGCGCCACCGGCACCTATCCGTCGGTGCTCTCGGTGGTCGGCGACATCGCCGCCGGCGCGGGCGAGCTGCCCAAGGTCGGCCCCGGCCAGGCCGCCCGGATCATGACCGGCGCCCCCCTCCCGCCCGGCGCCCGGGCCGTCGCCCCGGTCGAGTGGACCGACGGCGGCACCGGCACCGGAGTGGCCGCCGCCGCGATGACCGCGCCGGTCCCGGACGAGGAGGTCCGCGTCCTGCGCCCGGTCGCCGAGGGCGCGCACATCCGCCGCCGCGGCAGCGACGTCGCGGCCGGCTCCACGGTCCTGGAGGCCGGCACCCGGCTCGGACCCACCCAGCTCGGCCTGCTCGCCGCGATCGGCCGGGCCACCGTCACGGTCCGCCCGCGCCCCCGGGTCGTGGTGCTCTCCACCGGCAGCGAGCTGGTCCAGCCCGGCGAGCCCGTCGGGCCCGGCCAGATCTCCGACTCCAACAGCTTCACCCTCACCGCCGCCGCCCAGGAGGCCGGCGCCATCGCCTACCGGGTCGGCGCCGTCCCGGACGACGCCGACCGGCTGCGCGCCGTCCTGGAGGACCAGCTCGGCCGCGCCGACCTGATCGTCACCAGCGGCGGCGTCAGCGTCGGCGCGTACGACGTGGTCAAGGAGGTCTTCGAGTCCTACGGGGGCGTCGACTTCCGCAAGCTGCGGATGCAGCCCGGCAAGCCGCAGGGTTTCGGCCGGATCGGCGGCGCGGCCGGAGTGCCACTGCTCGCCCTGCCCGGCAACCCGGTGAGCGCCTACATCTCCTTCGAGCTCTTCGTCCGCCCGGTCATCCGCACCATGCTCGGCGCCCCCGACGTGCACCGCCCGGTGGTCCGCGCGCTCTGCCCGGCGGCGCTGCGCTCCCCGGCCGGCCGCCGGCAGTTCCTGCGCGGCCGCTACTCGGCGGCCGACGGCACGGTCGAGCCGGTCGGCGGCGCCGAGTCCCACCTGGTCGGCGCGCTGGCCCGGGCCGACTGCCTGATCACCGTCCCCGAGGACGTCACCGAACTGCCCGCCGGCAGCGAGGTGGACGTGGTGTTGCTGGACTCCTGAACGCCCGGGGGGCCGCGGAGTTGTACGGTAGCGCGGTACTTCGACCTGCGCGCCCCTGGAGTTACCCGTGACGACACCTCCCCCCGGCGACCGCCTCACCCACGTCGACGACCAGGGCGCGGCCCGGATGGTCGACGTCTCCGAGAAGGCCACCACCGCGCGCACCGCCGTCGCCGCCGGGCGGGTGAGGGTCTCCGCGAAGGTGGTCGAGCTGCTGCGCGGCGAGGGCGTGCCCAAGGGCGACGCCCTCGCGGTGGCCCGGATCGCCGGGATCATGGGCGCCAAGAAGACCCCGGACCTGGTCCCGCTCTGCCACCCGATCGCCGTCTCCGGCGTCAAGGTCGACCTCGCCGTCGCGGACGACGCGGTGGAGATCACCGCCACCGTGAGGACCGCCGACCGCACCGGCGTCGAGATGGAGGCGCTGACCGCCGTCGCGGTGGCCGGGCTGACCGTGATCGACATGGTCAAGGCCGTGGACAAGGGCGCCGCCATCGAGTCCGTCCGGGTGCTCAGCAAGACCGGCGGCAAGAGCGGCGACTGGTTCGCCCCGGAGGTGGACGCGTGACGGCGCACGCCGGGAAGGCGCTGGCCGTCACGGTGTCCAACCGGGCCTCGGCCGGGGTCTACGAGGACAAGGGCGGCCCGCTGCTGGTGGCCGGCCTGACCGCGATGGGCTTCACCGCCGACGGCCCCCGGGTCGTCCCGGACGGCGAGCCGGTGGAGGCCGTGCTGCGCGAGGCCGTCGCGGCCGGCTACGACGTCGTGCTGACCACCGGCGGCACCGGCATCTCCCCGATGGACCTCACCCCCGAGATGACCGCCCGGGTGATCGACCGGCAGGTCCCCGGCATCGCCGAGGCCATCCGCGCGTACGGCCGGGAGAAGGTGCCCACCTCGGCGCTCTCCCGCGGGCTCGCCGGCCTCGCCGGACGTACCCTGATCGTCAACCTGCCGGGCTCGACCGGCGGCGTCAAGGACGGCCTCGCCGTCCTGGGGCCGCTGCTCGCCCACGCCGTCGACCAGCTCGGCGGCGGGGACCACCCCCGGTCCGACGCCCCGGCACCCGGGGCTCCAGCATCCAGGAGAGGGCACTGAACGCCGGCTGGCCGGTAGAACTCCACGAGGGGGAGGTCTCGCTGCGCCCGATCCGGGCCCGCGACCAGCGCGACTGGCAGGAAGTGAGCCGCCGCAACCGGGACTGGCTGCGCCGGTGGGAGGCCACCGTGCCGCCCGGTCCGCCCGGCCAGGCCGCCGGGCCCCGCCCGACGTACCGGCAGATGGTCCGCTTCCTGCGCGGCGAGGCCTCGGCCGGCCGGATGCTGCCCTTCGTCGTGCTCTACAAGGGCCAGCTGGTGGGCCAGTTGACGGTCGGCGGGATCACCTGGGGCTCGATGTGCTCGGCGAACATCGGGTACTGGGTCGACGAGGCGGTGGCCGGCCGGGGCATCATCCCGACCGCCGTGGCGCTTTCGGTGAACTACTGCTTCCGCACGCTCGGACTGCACCGGATCGAGGTCTGCATCCGCCCGGAGAACGTCCCGAGCCGGCGCGTGGTGGAAAAGCTCGGCTTCCGCTCGGAGGGAATCCGCCCGCGCTATCTCCACATCGACGGCGATTGGCGCGACCACCTCGTCTACGCGCTGACCGACGAGGAGGTTCCGGAGGGGATGCTCGAACGCTGGCGGGCGCTCAGTTCCGGGCGAGAACCGAGTAATTGAATATATGTTCGAAAGAAATATCGATATGGCATCGGCCCGGTGGCGGACCGTCACAAATACCGGCAAAATAGTCGGAGAATCAGCTTGATCACACGACACGCCGCGTCAAATTGCTGCCAGGCCTTCCCCGGCGCCCGTACGGTGTGAATCGTGAGCAGTAGCGGCCTTATCTACGCCGTCATCGTAGGGGCCTGGGCCGCCTATCTGGTGCCGATGTGGCTCCGCAGGCAGGACGAACTCAACGAGGCGCGCCCGACGGAACGCTTCAGCACCGCCATCCGCCTGCTGGCCGGGCGTTCGGCGCTGGAACGGCGGGCAGCCCGGGCCCTGGGCGACGAACCGCGTGACGACGAGCACAGCAACGACGGCCCTCCCGAACGGGACGAGGCCGCCTCCGGCGACCCCGCGGCGCGGGAGCCCGAACCCCCGGCGCAGCGCCCGGCCGAACGGCCCGCCCCGGCGCCGCAGGTCGGGGTCGAAGGCCGGGCGCGGCTGCTGGCCCGCCGGCGCCGGATGGTCACCGCCCTCTTCCTCTCCTTCGCGCTCGGCGCGGTGGTCGCGGCGGTGGCCGGACTGGCCTTCCTCTGGGTCCCGGCCGTCCCGGCGGCCCTCCTCACCCTGTACATCGGCCACCTGCGCAAGCTGGAGCGCCAGCGGTACGAGGTGAAGCTCGACCGCGTCCGGGCCGCCCAGGCGGCCGAGCGGCTGCGCAAGCGCGAGCAGCAGCGCGCCTCGGCCGAGGCGGCCGACGCGGCCCCGGCCGAGGCGCCCGCCGAGGCGGAGCCGGCTCCGCCCGCGCGCGCCCGGGCGCGGACCGCCGGCCGCCCGCACCTGCGGCTGGCCGCCGACCCGGAGGAGGCCACCGTCGTGGTGCCCTCCGCCTCGGCGGTGGCCGAGGCGACCGAGCACGAGGAGTGGGTCGACGGCATGCGTGAGCGCGGCGCGGCCGGCCCGGACTCCTGGGAGCCGGTGCCCGTCCCGCTGCCGACGTACGTCACCGCGCCGGTCGCCCCCCGGGTCTCCCGCGGCCTCGACCTGTCGGCGCCCGGCACCTGGACCGCGGGCCGTCCCGCCGAATCCCGCACCACCCCGCTCTTCGACCAGTACGCCGAGCCGCAGGCCCCCGAGGCCCGCCCCCGCGCGGCCAACGAATGACCGGTCCGCCCCCCGATCGGCACCGCTCCGGGGGGTGGTCACGGACCCCCTCCGAAAGGTGCTAGAGTTTCTTCTCGTTGGGGCTGTGGCGCAGTCCGGTAGCGCACCTCGTTCGCATCGAGGGGGTCAGGGGTTCGAATCCCCTCAGCTCCACCCAACGGATCGGCTCCGGCCGGTCCACCGAAATCCCGCCGGGAGGCAACTCCCGGCGGGATTTCGTGTTTTGTGGCGCCGAACCGAGTCCGAGCCGACCCGGAGACTCGCCGTGGTCGGGATCACAACGCCCTCCGGGGGCGGTTTCTGACGCGGTTTGGGCCTCAGGGGGGTCGGTTATGGTGGGTGGGCCCAGACGCTGACGACGGAACGATCTGGTCTATCTCAACGGGGTGCCATCGCGGTGCGCGAGTTCGGTCTGACACGGTGGGTGCGACGGTCCGGCCCGGACGAATCCGGCGGCACCCCGGCAACCGGAAGATCGAATTCCTGGACCCTCGCGGCGACCTGCGTGGCAGCGGTGTCACTGGCGGTGTTCACCTTCTTCCGGCACGCCCACGCGGCCACCATGGTCGACATGCTGGTCTACCGGGCCGAGGGCCAGGCCGTCGTCCGCGGCGAGGACCTCTACGCGATGCGGCTGCCCGGCTGGGACCTGCCGGCCACCTACCCGCCGTTCGCCGCGATGCTCTTCGTGCCGAGCACCTGGTTCGACGTGAGCACCCTGCGCATCCTGGTGATGCTCCTCAACTACGTGCTGCTCGCCGTGGCCGTACACCTGTCGCTCAAGCTGGCCGGGTGGCCTAAGCAGCACCGCCCCGCCGTGGTGATCCTGGCGACCGGCCTGGGCATCTGGCTGGAGCCGGTCTTCACCACCTTCCAGTACGGCCAGGTCAACCTCGGCATCCTCTGCCTGGTGCTGTGGGACCTGACCCGCCCGGACCGCAACCGGTTCAAGGGCGTGGGCATCGGCCTGGCCACCGCCATCAAGATCACCCCGGGCCTGTTCGCGGTCTACCTGTTCCTGACCGGCCGGGTCCGGGCCGCGCTGGTCTCGGCCGGGACGTTCCTGGCGGCGGGCCTGATCGGCTGGGCCCTGCTGCCCGACGCCTCGTACGGGTTCTGGACCAGGTACCTGTGGGACCCGAGCCGGGTCGGCGTGACCGTCCTGGTGGACAACCAGTCGCTGCGCGGCGCCGTCTGCCGGCTGCTCGACGTCAACGACCCGGGCCTGGTCGGACTGGCCGCCTCCGCGCTGGTCGGCGCCTTCGGGCTCGGGGTGGCGGTGCTGGCCGGGCGCTCGGCGCGGGTGCTGCGCCGGGCCGACGCCTGGGGCGGGGTCTGCGCCGCGTTCACCGCGCTGCTGGTCTCGCCGATCAGCTGGACCCACCACTGGGTCTGGTGCGTGCCGCTGATCGCCCTGCTGGTGGTCGAGGCCCGGACCAGGGCGCGCCAGGTCCTGCTCGGCGTGACCCTGCTGGTGTTCCTCTCCCACGTCATGTGGACGGTGCCGCACCGGTGGGGCCGCGGAGTCGACTGGTACTGGCAGCTGCCCGGCGCGATCTACCCGCCGATCGGGATCGCCGTCCTGGTCGTCCTGGGCGTGCGGGTGTACCGCGCCCGGCGGCAGGCCGTGGACGGGACCGGCGCCGGGGCCTGGGCGCTCCTGACCGCCAAGCCGGACCGCGATCCCGCGCTGACGAACCGGACCTGACGGACCGGACCCGACGAACCGGACCGACGGACCCCACACCGGACGGACAGACCTGACGTGACCACCCAGACCGCACCCCCGTCGCCGCCCGCCGCCGCGCCGGCCGCCCGGAACGCGGCCGCGGCCCTCCTGCTCGGCCCGGCCCGGCGCACCGCGCTGCTCACCGCGCTCTGCTTCGCGGTGATGTGCGCCATCGGCCTGCAGGGCTGGACGTCGGTGTCGCTCGGCGGCTTCGACCTCGGCATCTTCGACCAGGGCGTGCGCGGCTACGCCCACTTCGGGCTGCCCGTCTCCTCGCTGAAGAGCTACCACCACGAGTTCCCGCCCGGCTTCTCGCTGCTGGGCGACCACTTCTCGCCGGTCCTGGCACTGCTCGCGCCGCTCTACTGGATCTGGGACGACTCGCGCTCGCTGATCATCGGCCAGTCGCTGCTCTTCGCCGCCGGGGTGCCGCTGATCCGGCGGATCACCGCGCACGCCTTCGCCGCCGCCCAGCCGCGCACCGCCCGGCGGGCCGCCGACCTGGCCGGCCTGGCCTACGCGCTCGGCTGGTCGCTGCTGGTCGCCGCCCGGGTCGGGTTCCACGAGGTCGCCTTCGCCGTGCCGCTGACCCTGCTGATGCTGGAGCGCGGCCTGGCCCGCCGGTACGGCCCGGTGGTGCTCGCCGCCGTACTGCTGTGCTGCACCAAGGAGGACCTCGGCCTGATGGTCGGCGCGTACGGGCTGGTGCTGCTGCTGCGCACCCGCCGTACCGGGGACCGGGCGGGCCGCTTCACCGGCCTCGGGCTGCTGCTGGGCGGGCCGGTCGCCTCGGCCGCCGCGATCACGTGGCTGATCCCGGCGATGGGCGGGGAGCCCGGCTACTACTGGAACTACACGGCGCTCGGCGCGGACGGCGGGGACGCGCTGCGCCACCTGCTGCACAACCCGTTCCTGCTGGTGCAGACGGCCTTCGACCAGCCGCTCAAGCCGCTGCTGCTGCTCTGGCTGTTCGGGACGACGCTCCTGCTGCCGCTGCGCTCGGCCACCGTGCTGTGCGCGGTGCCGTTGCTGGCCGAGCGGATCCTGTCCAGCAACCCCAACCACTGGTCGATCGCCCGGCACTACGACTCGCTGCTCTGGCCGATCCTGCTCACCGCCGCCGTCGAGGTGCTCGGCCGGCTGAGCAGCGCCGAGCAGCCCGCGCGGACCGTCCGGCGGGCGCGGCGGCTCGGCCTCGGCACGGCCGGCATCGCGCTGGTGGCCGCCGTACCGATCGGGCTGCTGCAGCTGGCCGTACCGGCATCCTGGGAGGCCAAGCCGAGCGAGGCGGCGCTGGTGCGGGCGGCCGCGCTGATCCCGGACGGGGCCTCGGTGGAGGCGGACAACCAGATCGCGCCGCGGCTGACCGCCCGGACGGACGTGGTGCTGGTGGACGGCACGCCGCGCGGGCGCGAGTACGTGCTCACCCGGTCGAACAAGCGCTCCTTCCCGTTCGCCACGGACACCGAGCAGGCCCAGCGGATCCGGCTGCTGCTGGAGCACGGGTACCGGCAGCTCTGGGCCGAGGACGGCGTGGTGCTGCTGCACCGGGAGAGCGGCGAGCCCGTGCCCGGCGAGCACGTGCCCGGCCCGGGCAGCAAGCCGGTCCAGGACATGGTCCCGTCCGACGTGGGGCACGACCTCTTCCGGGGCTGACCTCTTCCCGGGCCGGCCTCCGGGCTGACACCGGACACGGCCGAGGGCCGGTCGGAGAACTCTCCGGCCGGCCCTCGGATCGTGTTGGGGCGCGGGTCAGGGGCGGTCGGCGTAGGAACCGCTCTGCTGCGAGCCCTGGGGCGGGACGGCGCCGTAGCGGCCGGGCCGCCGGCCGTGCGGGTGCCGGGTCAGGTTGTAGCCGAGGACGCCCGCCAGCGCGGCCAGGAAGCCGCCGCCGATCGTCCAGTACCAGCGGCTGTTCCAACCGGAGAACCAGCCGGTGTACCAGTGCTCCTCCTCCGCCACCGGGGCGGCGGCCCTGGCGGTGCTCGCGCCGCCGCCGACCGGCGGGACCAGCGGGGCCTTCAGCTCCCCGCCCTCCGGCTGGGCGTTGTCGGAGTCGCCCTTGGCGGCGACGTGCAGCTGGACGGAGGCGGCCAGGCCGAGGTCCGGCTGCGGGACGTCGGTGACCGACAGCCGCACGTAGTAGGTGCCGGGCAGCGGGTCGCCGGACCACGGCTCGGCCCAGGTGCGGACCTCGCGCAGGGCGCAGTCGAGGGCCACCGTGGTGGCAGCCTGGTCGGCGGTGGCGTTCTGGGTGCCCGCGGTGCAGGCCTGGCGGCGGCGCAGGCCGTCGAAGACCTCGACGGACCAGGTCTGCGGGCCGTGCCGGTCGGTCGCGGGGGCCAGATTGACGGACAGCTTGACCGTCGGGGTCTGACCCTCGGAGGCGCCGAACGCCCAGTACAGGTAGTCGCCGGTGGAGGCGGCGACGTTGGCGTCCTGGCCGGGGGAGAGGTTGACCGCGGTCAGGAAGGAGGTGCCGGCCTTGGTGGCCGGGGCCGGGGTGCCGCTCGCGCTGGCCGAGGGGGACGGCGCGGCCGTGGCGGCCGGCGCGCCCATGGCGAGGGCGGGCAGCAGGGCGAGGGCGGCGAGGGCGCCGCGAGTCGTCGTACGCATGGTCAGTTCTCCCGCCAGACGGCGATCCGCCACCGTGCGATCCAGCCGAACAGCAGACCGAAGACCAGGCCCGCCAGGGTGAGGGTGAGCAGCAGGATCCAGCCGCGGCCGAGGCCCATCGCGGCGCCCTCGGGGGCGGGCGAGGAGGAGGCCAGGTCGACGGTCAGCTCCAGCGGCAGGCCGGGGTCGGCCTGTACGCCGGCCTGCGGGGCCAGCGAGTTGCTGACGACCAGGCAGACGCTGGTCGCCGGCTTCTCCTTCGACTCCTTCGACGAGGAGGTCGGGCTCGCGGTGACGTAGCCCTTGGAGTCGTCGGTGGACCAGCGCAGGCCGGTGGAGATCACGTCGGTGCGGCTGCTGCCGGCGTCGGTGCCGCGGACCAGTTCCTGGCCGGTCGCGCTGGTGGCCTGCAGCAGGACGCCGTAGTCCCGGGCCACCGGGCGGTCCAGTGCGACGCTGACGGAGGCGCGCAGCTCCTGGCCGGCCTTGACCGGGACCTTGTAGACGCGGTGCTCGGAGAACTTCTCGCGGTCGGTGTAGACACCCGGGGCGAGCACCGGGGCGCTCTCGCACTTGTCGGTGCCGGAGGTCTTGACCGGGGCCACCGTGTAGGTGTCGTTGGAGCGGTCGACCAGCTGCTTCACCTTGTCGGTGAGCTGCTGCGGGGTGCGGACGTCGGTGTAGGAGCCGCCGGTCGCGTTGGCGATGCAGAGTAGCTGCTGGCGGGTCTTGTCGTCGTGGGCCAGGCCGAGGGTGTCGACCACCAGGTGGATGCCCTGGGAGGCGAGTTCACGGGCGACGTCGCAGGGGTCGGGCGGGGTGCAGGTGTCCTCGCCGTCGGTGATCAGCACCACGCGGCGGGTGGTCTCGCCCTTGCCGAGGTCCTGGGCGGCGCCGCGCAGGGCCAGCCCGATCGGGGTGAAACCGGTGGGCCGCAGGGTGGCGACCGCGGTCTTGGCCTCGACCTTGTCGGTCTTGCCGACCGGGAACAGCTGCTTGGTGTCCTGGCAGCCGAGGTTCTTGTCGTTGCCGGGGTAGTTGGCGCCCAGCGTGCGGATGCCGAACTCGGTCTCCGCGGGCAGCGCGTCGATCACCTCGTTCAGCGACTGCTGGGCCACCGAGATGCGGCTCTTGCCCTGGATGTCGGTGGCGGTCATGGAGCCGCTGACGTCCAGGACGAGGTCGACCCGGGGGGCCTCCTTCGGTGCGGGAGCGGCGCCGGCTGATGGTTCGTCGGCGTGGGCGGGCAGGCCGAGGAGCAGCGAGGCGCCCGTTATCGCCAGGGCGGCCAGCAGGCTGCCGAGCCTGGTCTGTGGTCGTCGTCCGGTAGTCACCCGGCCGATCCTAGGGATCATCAGTTCGCCATGGCGAAACGAGTCCGGACCGTACGTCGGTCCGATCCGGCGTGAACTCCGGCGCGCGGACGAGGAATCCGCACGCCGGCGCGGCCCGGAACCGGCCGGGCGGCGGCCGGGCGGCGGCTGGGGTGGGCACCCCGGCGGGTCCGGCAAAAACGGACACACCGCAGGTAACAGTCCATCCACACGGATAGTGCTCGTTAGGGTGACGAACCAGGGGTGCCGGCGCCGTCGCCTCGCAACGCCGCCGCCGGCTGACCCTCCCCGCCTGACAGCCGCCCCGATCGGCATCCCCCGGACGGCGGCACCGGGCACCCCGCGACCCCCAGGACGGTCCGTGGCGACACCCTCCGCCGTGACGAGATCCGCCGCCCGGCCGAGCCGGCCGGTGCCGACCAGGCGCACCACCGAGCTCGTCCTGGTGCTCGTCGCCGTCCTGACCGCCGTGTTCGGCTACGTCGAGGTCGGCGTCAACCTGGACGGCACGGCGCCGGCCGACGCGGCCGAGTACGGCGCCGCGCTCGGCGTGCTCGCGCTCGCGGCGCACGCCGTCGTCCGGTGGCGGGCCCGGTACGCGGACCCGCTGCTGCTGCCGATCGCGGTGCTGCTGAACGGGATCGGCCTGGTGGTGATCTACCGGCTCGACCGGGCCGCCCCGGGCCGCGCCGCCGCCTCCACCCAGCTGCTCTGGTCCGCCCTGGGGGTGGCGCTGTTCATCGCGGTGGTGCTGCTGGTGCGCGACCACCGGCGGCTGCAGCGCTACGCGTACATCGGGGCCCTGGGGGCGTTGGTCCTGCTGGTGCTGCCGATCTTCTTCCCGCCGGTGTACGGCTCCCGGATCTGGATCGTGATCGGGCCGCTCTCCTTCCAGCCGGGGGAGTTCGCCAAGATCCTGCTGGCGGTCTTCTTCGCCGCCTACCTGGCCGTGCACCGGGACGCGCTGGCGCTGACCGGCCGCCGGGTCCGGCGCCGGCAGCTGCCGCGCGGGCGGGTGATCGGGCCGGTCCTGCTGATCTGGGCGGCCTTCGTCGGCGTGCTGGTGCTGGAGACCGACCTCGGGACCTCACTGCTGTTCTTCGGCCTGTTCGTGGTGATGCTCTACGTGGCCACCGCGCGCACCGGCTGGATCGCGATCGGGCTCGGCCTGGCCGCGGTCGGGGCGGTGACGGTGGGCCGGCTCTCGCCGCACGTGCACAGCCGGGTCGCGGACTGGCTGGACCCGCTGGGCTCGATCGCGGCGGGCCGGGGCGCCAACCAGATCGCCCAGTCGCTGTTCGCCTTCGCCTGGGGCGGCGAGCTCGGCACCGGGCTGGGCAACGGGCACTCGGTGCTGATCGGCTTCGCCGCCAAGTCGGACTTCATCCTCGCCACCATCGGCGAGGAACTCGGCCTGACCGGGCTGATCGCGGTGTTCCTGCTGTACGCGGTGCTGATCTCCCGGGGCTTCCGGACCGGCATCGCGCTGCGCGACCCGTTCGGGCGGCTGCTGGCGATCGGCCTGGCCTCGATCGTCGGGCTGCAGGTGTTCGTGGTCGCGGGCGGGGTGCTGGCGCTGATCCCGCTGACCGGGATGACCATGCCGTTCATCGCCCAGGGCGGCTCCTCGGTGGTCACCAACTGGATCATCGTCGCGCTGCTGGTGCGCATGAGTGACACCGCTCGGCGGTCCCGCATGAGCGATGTCGCTCATCGGTCCCTCATGAGTGACACCACTCAGGGCCCCGCGCCCCATGAGGAGGTCTGATGGCGCGCCGACGGCCGAGGGGCAACGGACCGCAGGGACTGCCCGGCATCTCGGTCACCGGGCGCCGCGCGGGCACCTTCTGCCTGCTGCTGGTCGCGGCGCTGTGCGTCCAGGCCACCCGGGTGCAGGTGTTCCAGGCCGACGACCTCGACCACAACAGCGCCAACCAGCGGCTCACCGTCGAGCGGTACGCCCAGCCGCGCGGCGACATCCTCGTCGGCTCGGAGCGGGTGACCGGCTCCGAGCCCACCGGCGGCCGGTACGCGTACAAGCGCAGCTACACCGACGGCCCGACCTACGCGGCCGTCACCGGCTTCGCCTCGCAGGCGTACGGCAACACCCAGCTGGAGGGGACCGAGGACGACCTGCTGACCGGCACCGACGGCCGGCTGGCCGGCTGGGCGATCTGGGACGCCGTCGCCCGCAGGCAGAACCCCGGCGGGGACGTGTACACCACGCTGAACCGGGCGGCCCAGGAAGCTGCGGTGCGCGGGCTCGGCGCGCAGAAGGGCGCGGTCGCCGCGATCGAGCCCGCGACCGGGCGGATCCTGGCGCTCGCCAGCACGCCCTCCTACGACCCCGGCGCCTTCGCCGGCTCCGCCGCCGCCGACCAGGAGGCCTGGAACCGGCTGCAGGCCGACACCGACCAGCCGATGCTCAACCGGGCGCTGCGCCAGACCTACCCACCGGGCTCGACCTTCAAGGTGGTCACCGCCGCGGCCGCGCTCGCGAACGGCGTGGTCACCGACATCGACGCGCCGACCGGGGCGCCCTTCCCGTACGTGCTGCCCGGGACGACCACGCCGCTGGTCAACGACACCCCGGCCTGCGACCGGCCCGGACTGTCGCTGGACGCCGCGATGACCGCCAGCTGCAACAGCGTGCTCGGCTACCTCGGGGTGCGCACCGGCCTGGACCGGATGGTGGCGATGGCCGGGAACTTCGGCTTCAACGACGCGAAGCTGGACATCCCGGTGCGCGCGGCCCGGTCGAACGTCGACACCAGGATGGACGAGTCGCAGCTGGCGCTCTCCTCGATCGGCCAGTTCGACACGGCGGCCACCCCGCTGGTGATGGCGATGGTCGCGGCCGGGGTCGCCAACGACGGGACGGTCATGCGTCCACAGCTTGTGGACAAGCTGACGAAGAGCGACGGCACCGCGGTGCAGCTGATGAAGCCCGCGACGTACCGGCAGGCGATGACGCCGGCGGTGGCCGCGCAGGTGCGCAGGCTGATGACCGACGTGGTGGAGAACGGGACCGGGGGCAACGCCCGGATCGGCGGGGCGGTGGTCGGCGGCAAGACCGGGACGGCCCAGCACGGGGTGGACAACAGCGAGACGCCGTACGCCTGGTTCATCTCCTGGGCCGAGCCGGCCGGCTCGGACGCGGTGCCGCCGGTGGCGGTGGCCGTGGTGGTCGCGGACAGTGACGCCACGGATGTCACGGGTGGCGCCCTGGCCGCGCCGATCGCCCGCTCGGTGATGCGGGCGGTGCTCGGCGGCTGACCCCCCTCGGTGCCGCTGAGCTGCTGCTTTAGCGGCCCGATGGCAGATGCGCCGTTTGCGAAGTGTCCGGTTTGTACAGCGATATGCTCCGTTTCGTACAATGCGCTGATCCGGACTGTTCGTTTGCGACACTGGTGCTTTCGCCGGGTACTGTCCCATCTTTGTTCGGTTGGTCCCTGATGACACCCCCGGGTGTCCCGGGTGGCCGGCCGCCAGGACACCCTCCCCTGCCCAGAAGGACCGCGGTTTTGGCCAGCAACACCATTGGTGCGCGTCTGCTGCGACGCAAGCCCGTCTCGTCACTGATCGCGGAGAGCGAAGGGCGCGACGCCCTTCCGGCCGGCGCGCCCGAGGAGGGTGGACGCTCCGGCATCCACCTGCGCCGCTCGATCGGCCTCTGGCAGCTGTCCGCGATCGGCATCGGCGCCACCATCGGCACCGGCATCTTCTTCGTGCTGAACACCGCGGTGCCCTCGGCCGGCCCGGCCGTCATCCTGTCCTTCGTGATCGCCGCGGTCACCGCCGGACTCACCGCGCTCTGCTACGCCGAGATGGCCTCCGCGATCCCGGTCTCCGGCTCCTCGTACTCCTACGCCTACGCCACCCTCGGCGAGGGCGTGGCCTTCGGTGTCGGCATCTGCCTGCTGATGGAGTACGGCGTCTCGGCCTCCGCGATCGCGGTCAGCTGGGCCGAGTACCTGAACAAGTTCCTCGACCTGGCCTTCGGGTTCAAGATCCCGGAGCAGCTGTCCGGTGCGCCGGACGGCACCCACTGGTTCAACCTGCCCGCGCTGCTGCTGGTCGCGATGGTCTGCGTCCTGCTGATCCGCGGCGTCAGCGAGTCGGTGAAGGTCAACGCGGCCATGGTCGGGATCAAGATCCTCATCCTGCTGCTGTTCATCGGCATCGCGCTCACCGGCTTCCACTCCGGCAACCTGAGCCCGTTCATGCCGCTCGGCATCGGCGGCGTGCAGGTCGCCGCGTCCAGCATCTTCTTCTCCTTCATCGGCCTGGACGCCGTGTCCACCGCCGGCGAGGAGGTCAAGAACCCGCGCCGCACCCTGCCGATGGCGATCATCATCTCGCTGGTGGTGGTGACCCTGCTCTACATCCTGGTCGCCCTGGCCGGCATCGGCGCCCAGCCCTGGCAGAAGTTCGACGGCCAGGAGGCCGGCCTCGCCCAGATCCTCCAGGACATCACCGGCCAGAGCTGGCCCGCGATGGTCTTCGCGGTCGGTGCGATCCTCTCGATCTTCAGCATCACCCTCGTGGTGATCTACGGCCAGACCCGCATCCTGTACTCGATGGGCCGCGACGGCATGCTGCCCAAGCGCTTCGCCGAGCTCTCCCCGCGCACCGGCACCCCGGTCTGGAACACCCTCGTGGTGGGCCTCGGCGTGGGCGCGCTGGCCGCCTTCGTCCCGCTGAACGTCCTGGCCGACATCACCAGCCTCGGGACGCTCATCGCCTTCTCGGTGGTCTCGATCGGCGTGATCGTGCTGCGTCGCACCCAGCCCGACCTGCCGCGCGGCTTCAAGGTGCCCGGCTACCCGGTCGTCCCGCTGGTCAGCGTCGGCTTCTGCGTCTACCTGATCACCGGTCTGCACGCCGACACCTTCCGGGCCGGGGGGATCGCCCTCGCCGTCGCCGTGGTCGTCTACTTCGGCTACAGCATCAAGCACTCGCGGCTGGAGCAGGCAGAGCGGGAGGCCGTCCCGGCGGACCGCACCGCCGGCTGACCGGCAGACGAACCAGACGTGAAGGGCCGCCGACCGGTACGACATCCGGCGGCCCTTTTCGTGCCATCACCCGCCCAGTGCCCGACGCCATGGCGACAGGGCCGGGCCCGCACCCATAACCTTCCACCATGGTGAGCACCCGCACGCCCGGCTTCTCCCGCCCGCGCGGCCGCTTCACCGGCCGCCGCAGAACGCCGGCCCAGTCCATCGCGACCGAGACGTCGTCCAGACCCGGACGACCACCGAGAGGCTTCTCCGTCCGGCCGTTCCCCCGACAGCGTGGCGAGAGCACCTTTCCGCCCACGCCCGATCGACTGAATCCCGCCAAGCTCGCCTCGATGCGGACCGTCCAACTGCTCGGCTGCCTCATCGCGGCCGGCTGGGCCGGAGCCTTCCCGCTCGTCTCCGACCTGGCCAACCAGCGGCTGTGGGGCCTGATCGCGGCCCCCGCCTACCTCCTGGCCGGTCTGCTCTGCCTGACCCTGCCGCGCCGCTTCGCGGCCCACGCCGGCGCCGCCGTCGCCCTCGTCGGCGCCGTCCTCGTACCGCTCGGACTGCTCGCCCTGCACGGCCGCCACCAGTCCGAGGTCATGGTGGTCGAACGCTCGGCCCACCTGCTGCTCACCACCGGCGACGCCTACCTGCCCCACCCGGTGGTGGTCACCGACTACAACCCGTACCTGCCGGCGATGGCCCTGTTCGGGCTTCCGCGCCAGTTGCTCGGCGACTCCACCGCCTTCGCCAAGGTCGTCGGGGACGCCCGGATCTGGTTCGCGCTGACCTTCTTCGTCTGCCTGCTGGCCGCCTGGCGGCTGCTGCGGCCCGCCCGCCCCGTCGGCGGCGCCCCGCGCGCGCCCCTGCTGCCGCTGGCCGTCCTCACCGCCTCGCCGCTGATAGCGCTCGCCCTGGCGGTCGGCGGGGTGGACCTGCCGCTGATCGGCGTCTGCTGCCTGGCCATGGCGCTCGCCGAGCGGGACCGCACCGTCGGCGCCGGACTGGTGCTCGCCCTCGCCTGCACCCTGAAGTGGACGGCCTGGCCCGCCCTGCCGGTCGCCGTCCTGCTGCTCTGGCGGCTGTACGGGCGCCGGCCCGCCGCCCGGACCGCGCTGATCGGGGTCGGGGTGAGCGTGGCCGTGATCCTGCCGTCCGTCCTGACCCAGTCGGACGCGCTGCGCGAGCAGGTGGTGCGCTTCCCGCTCGGGATGACCGCGATCCGCACCCCGGCGGGCAGCCCGCTGCCCGGCAAGGTGCTGGCCGGCTTCGGGCCGACCGGGCACGCCATCTCGCTGGCCCTGATGACCGTGGCCCTGATCGCGGTGGCGATCTGGCTGCTGGCCCGGCCGCCGGTCTCCGCGATCGCCGCCGCCGACCTGCTGGCCGCCGGGCTCGCGATCGCCTTCATGCTCGCCCCGGCCGGGCGGTTCGGGTACCTGGCGCTGCCGGTGGTGCTGGTGATCTGGCCCCGGCTGGCGGCCCGGCGCTGGAGCAGCCGGCGCCCGGCGCCACCCGGCCGGGTGCCGGACGTGCCGGAGCCCGCCCTGCCGCGAGGCTGAGAGCGGGCTCCGTACGGGGGACCAGCCGTGGGTCAGTGGCCGGCGGCGGCCTTCAGGAGGGAGGCCACCGCCGGGCCCGCCGCGTCGACGCCGTGGCCGCCGCCCTGGACCTCGGCGGCCACCGCGATGTTGCCGCGGAAGGCGGTGAACCAGCTGTTGGTGGTGGACGCGCCCTGGACCTCGGCGGAGCCGGTCTTGGCGCCCGCGTTGTCGGTGATCCCGGCCATCACGTCCTTGGCCGTGCCGCCGATGGCGGTGGCGTTCATCATCGCGCGCAGCTTGGCGGCGACGTCAGGCGAGATCTGGCGGGCCGCCGCCTGCTGCGGCAGGCCGGCGACCAGGATGGGCTGCTTGAACGCCCCGCTCTGGACGGTCGCGGTGATCGAGGCGATCGCCAGCGGGTTCATCTGGACCTTGCCCTGGCCGATGTAGTTCATGGCCTGCTCGTCCTTGCTGCCCGGCGTCGCCGGCACCTTGCCGTCGGTGTTCGGCAGGCCGGTCTTCCACTCCAGGCCGATGCCGAACACGTCCTTGGCGGTGGAGGACAGCGTCTCCGGCTTGAGGCTGGTCAGGCCCTGGTTGATGAAGGCCGTGTTGCAGGACACCATGAAGTCCTGCTGGAGCGTGTTGTTCGGGAAGGCGCCGGGGAAGTCGTTCGGGATCGCCACCGAGTTGCTGCTCTTCTCCGGGCAGGGCACCACGGTGTCCGGGTTGACCCCGGCCTCCAGCAACGCCGCCGAGGTGACGATCTTCATCGTCGAGCCCGGCGCGAGCAGCCCGGCGAAGGCCCGGTTCTGGCCGTTGGCGGGCGAGTTGGCGAAGGCCAGCACCTGACCGGTGCTCGGCTCGATCGCCACGATGGAGGCGGGCTTGCCGCCCAGGTCGGTCATCGCCTTCTCGGCGGCGGCCTGGACGGTGTTGTCGAGGGTCACCTTGAACGGCTTGCCGGGCTTCGGCTCGACGATGGTGAACAGCTTGTCGGTGGCGCCCTTGCCGGCCGGGTCGCTGATCACCACGGCCTTGCCCGAGTCCTGGTCCTTGGCCGGGTCCGGCGGGAGCAGCTTCTGGGCGTTCTCCTGGATGCTGTTCATCAGCGCCGGGGTGAGCGAGGCGCCCTGCAGCGGCTTGCCGTTGCGGTCCACCACGGTGGACGGCGGGGCGAAGACCTGCTGGACGGCGATGGTCTCGTTGCCGGACAGGTGGGGGTGGATCACCGACGGCGCCCAGTGCACGGCCGGGGTGTTGTCGCTCATCTTCACGACGCCCAGGAAGCCCTGGTAGTCCCAGGCCCGGTTGGTGCCCTCGAACTCGGCACGGGCCTTGAAGCTCATCAGCGTGCCGGTGGGCCCGGGCGTGGCCGAGGCGGACGGCGAGTCGCCGGCGCCCGGGGTGCCGGCCGCGGACGGCGTCGCGGAGGCCCCGGCGGAAGGCTTGGCCGGAGCGGGGGTGCCGGTGGCGGCGGCGAAGACCTGCTGGGTGGTCGGACCGGTCGGGGCGAGCGTCAGCGCGCTCGGCTTCACCTGGTCCCGGAAGGCGGTCAGCGCGGTGGTGGCCGCGGCCGGGTCGTCGGTCAGCGAGGCCGCCTTGGCGATGTCGCCGGCCGCCCAGGCCGCCAGGAAGTCCTTCGCGCCCGACGCCGCCTGGTCGGCCGACGGCGGTTCGGCGACCACCGTACGGGCCTTCTTGCCCCCGGAGTCGGAGTCCGAGCCCATCAGGCTGTACGCGCCGTAGCCGCCGCCCGCGAGGACGGCGATGGACACGCCGGTGATGATGCCGATCTTCGCGCCACTGCGCATGGTGCAGGTCCCCCAGGGGTCTCGCGGCCGGGCGCAACCGGCCGGGGCCGGAAACGCGGTACGCCCCCACCCTAGGCAGGCGGAATCGGTGCGCCGACGAAACGCCCGGGACTTGTGACGGATCTGGTACGTGTCGTGCACCGCATACGGATGATTCGGGGGGACACGGTGTGTGCCGGACCGCGGGCCGGGTGGACCGGCCGTCGGGCCCGGCTGTCGGGCCCCGCCGTCAGATCCAGCTGTTGAACCACATCCGGCGGCGCCAGTCCTCCAGCGGGATGGTCTGGCCGGTGAAGAGCGGGAAGAAGAACAGGAAGTTCCAGACGATCAGCAGCACCAGCAGGCCGGCCGCCGCGGAGCCGATGATCCGGCGGTCCCGGGAGGCGCCGGGCGGGCCGATCAGGGCGCCGACCAGCATCGTCACCGCGAGCACCAGGAACGGGACGAAGACCACCGCGTAGAAGAGGAAGATCGTCCGCTGCTGGTAGGCGAACCACGGCAGGTAGCCCGCGGCCAGGCCGCACAGCAGCGCGCCGGCCCGCCAGTCCCGCCGGAACGCCCAGCGCCACAGGCAGTAGACCAGGGCCACCACGGCCGTCCACCACAGCAGCGGGGTGCCGATGCCCAGCACCTCGCGGGCGCAGTCGGCGGCGGTGCAGCCGGCCTGTCCCAGCTTGGGGGACTCGTAGTAGAAGGAGACCGGTCGGCCCAGCACCAGCCAGGACCACGGGTTCGACTGGTAGGTGTGCGGGTCGCTCAGGTGGGTGTGGAACTCGTAGACCGTCGAGTGGTAGTGCCACAGGGCGCGCAGGCCCTCGGGTATCCACGGGTAGTCGGTGGAACGGCCGACCGCCCAGTCCCGGCCCCAGCCGCCCTTCCCCGGGGCGTTGCTGCTGGCGAACCAGCCCCACCAGGACGCGACGTAGACCGCCAGCGGGACCACGACGACCGACACGAAGGCCGGCGCCACGTCCCGGGCCAGCACCGCGCGGTACGGGCGCGGGGCGCCGGCCAGGCGGCGGGCGCCGACGTCCCAGAGCGCGGTCATCAGGCCGAACGCCGCCATCACGTACAGGCCGCTCCACTTGGTGGCGCAGGTCAGGCCGATGCAGACGCCGGCCGCGATCCGGTACGGGCGCCAGCCCAGGCCCAGCCGCTGGGCGAGCTCCGGGTTCTCGACCCCGCCCAGCTTCTCGGCCAGCAGCGCCCGGGTGCGGTCGCGGTCCAGCAACAGGAAGCCGAAGGCGGCGACGATCCAGAACATCACCACCAGGTCGAGCAGGGCGGCCCGACTGAGGACCAGGTGCAGGCCGTCCACCGAGAGCAGCAGGCCGGCCACGCAGCCCAGCAGGGTCGAGCGGAACATCCGGCGGGCGATCCGGGCCAGCATCAGCACCGACAGCGTGCCGAGCAGGGCCACCGCGAAGCGCCAGCCGAAGGGGTTCATGCCGAACAGCTGCTCGCCCGCACCGATGATCCACTTGCCCACCGGCGGATGGACCACGTACGAGGCGGCCGACCGGTACGGGACGGCCGCGCCGGGCGTCATGATCGTCGCGTTGGCCTCCTCCGGCCAGCTGATCTCGTAGCCGCCGTGCCAGAGCGCGTAGGCGTCCTTGGCGTAGTACGTCTCGTCGAAGATGATCGCGTGCGGCTGGCCGAGGTTGGTGAACCGCAGGATCCCGGCGAACACCGCGACCGCGACCGGGCCCAGCCAGCCGGACCAGCGGCACAGGAAGTACCACAGGCCCTGCGGCAGCGAGACGCCCAGGCGCAGCAGCAGCGGCGACTGCGGCACGTCGCGCGGGGTCACCCGGGGGCCGTCCGGCATCGGCGGCACCAGGCGCTCGGCCAGCGGCGCGGTCGGGCGGGCGCGGTAGCCGTGCGCGGCCAGGCGCTCGCGCCAGGCCGGGGGTGCGGTCCGGGGTGAGCGGGGAGACGGCAGAACGACGCCGCCCCGCGCGGAGTGGTCCGTACCAGTGGGCGTCTGCGCCGCCGTGTCGCCGTTCATCCGCCACATCGTAGGGGCGCCCTTCGTACGCGTGTCCGCTCCCTCGGAAGCTGCCCGAATCGTCACCAAAAGCCCCCGGCGGCCGCAGCTGGAAGGATGGGGCCCGTGACAGGAGTACTCGTTCTCGCAGGCACCCCCATCGGCGACGTCTCGGACGCCCCGCCCCGACTGGTCCACGAACTGGCGACGGCGGACGTCATCGCCGCCGAGGACACCCGGCGGCTGCGCCGGCTCACCCAGGCACTCGGGGTGACCCCGGCGGGCCGGGTCGTCTCGTACTTCGAGGGCAACGAGGTCGGCCGCACCCCCGAACTGGTCGAGGCGCTGCTCGGCGGCGCCCGGGTGCTGCTGGTCACCGACGCCGGCATGCCCTCGGTCTCCGACCCCGGCTACCGGCTGGTCGCCGCGGCCGTCGCGGCGGACCTCAAGGTCACCGCGGTGCCCGGGCCGTCCGCGGTGCTCACCGCGCTCGCGCTGTCCGGCCTGCCGGTCGACCGCTTCACCTTCGAGGGCTTCCTGCCGCGCAAGACCGGCGACCGGGCCCGACAGCTCGCCTCGATCGCCGCCGAGCCGCGCACCATGGTCTTCTTCGAGGCGCCGCACCGGATCGCCGAGGCGCTGACCGCGATGGCCGAGGCGTTCGGGCCGGAGCGCCCCGCCGCCGTCTGCCGCGAGCTGACCAAGACCTACGAGGAGGTCAAGCGCGGGCCGATCGGCGAGCTGGCGGCCTGGGCCGCGGAGGGCGTCAGGGGCGAGATCACCGTCGTCGTCGCAGGCGCCCCGCCGGCCGCGCCGCAGGAACTGACCCCGGCCGAGCTGGCCCGGCTGGTGGCCGTGCGCGAGGAGGCGGGGGAGCGGCGCAAGGAGGCCATCGCGGCGGTCGCGGCGGAGCTCTCGCTGCCCAAGCGGGAGGTCTTCGACGCGGTCGTGGCGGCCAAGAGGGAAGGCTCGGCCGAGGGCCTGAAAAAGGGGTGAATTCCCGGGGGTTGCGTTGCGCACGGGGAGTCGTACCTTGGAGGGAAGGCCCCGGTAAACACCCGCTGAGCTGAAGTTTCGGTCGCGGTTTTCGGTCCGGGGGAGGCCCTTCGTATAGGGCTTCCCAATCCGCATCCAAGTCTTCACAAGTGGGGCATCGGCCGGGGCGGTCCGGGCATTTCCTGGAATGGAAAGACCCAGCCGGGCGAGCGCCCGGCGGGCGCTGGGAGACGGCTATGAGCGACATTGTCGGTAACCCCCGCGGTGGCAACGCGCTGAGCACGGCCGGACTGGCCGGGCGGGCGCACACTCCCGTCGAGACCGTCCGGGAGGCCTACTCCTTCGCGTGCCTGCGCTGCGGGTACGGCTGGGAGCAGGCGTACGACATCGAGCACCACGTGTCCAAGGACGGGCACGTCGTGTTCGAGTACCACGCCAACGGTGTCCGGGTGCCGTCCCCGCTGCTCAAGCCGACCTGCCCCGGGTGCGGTGGCCACACCGTCCGGATCATGCGCGAGGGCCGGGTGGCCTCCGCCGACCGGCCCTCGCACCACGCCCCCGGCTACCCGGCGCACGCCGAGCCGGCCGGGCCGCCCCCGGTGCCCGCGCCCGCCAAGCCGCGCGGACGCTGGGCCCGGTTCTGGTCGCGGCTGCTGGGCTGACCCCGGAGGCCGGCGGGCCGACCCCGGAGGCTGCCGCGCTGATACCGGAGGGCGCGGGGCTGACACCGGAGGACGCGGGAAGGGCCGCCCCCGGCCGGGACACAACTCGGTCGAGGACGGCCCGCGTCCCCGACTAAGCTTTCCGACCATGGCGGCCACTGCAGACCACAGCACCACCGGGACGAACGCCCCGGCGTACTACGTTTCCACCCCGATCTACTACGTCAACGATCGCCCCCACCTGGGCCACGCGTACACCACCGTGGCGGGCGACGTCCTCACCCGCTGGCACCGCCAGCGCGGTGAGAAGGTGTGGTACCTGACCGGCACCGACGAACACGGTCAGAAGATCCTGCGGACCGCCGAGGCGAACGGCGTCAGCCCGCAGGAGTGGTGCGACAAGCTGGTCGAGGAAGCCTGGAAGCCGCTCTGGGAGCACCTGGAGATCGCCAACGACGACTTCATCCGCACCACCCAGCAGCGGCACACCGACCGCGTGCAGGAGTTCGTCCAGGACCTGTACGACAAGGGCGAGATCTACAAGGGCGGCTACTCCGGCCCGTACTGCGTCGGCTGTGAGGAGTACAAGCTCCCCAACGAGCTGCTCGACGGCGCGAGCGAGGACGAGAAGCTCTGCCCGATCCACAAGAAGCCGGTGGAGTGGCTGGAGGAGGAGAACTACTTCTTCCGCCTGTCGGCCTACGGCGAGAAGCTGCTGGAGTTCTACGCCGAGAACCCCGGCTTCATCGCCCCCGAAACCGCCCGCAACGAGGTGCTGCGCTTCGTCGAGCAGGGCCTGCAGGACCTCTCGATCTCCCGCTCCACCTTCAACTGGGGCGTGCCGCTTCCCTGGGACGAGAAGCACGTCCTCTACGTGTGGGTCGACGCGCTGCAGAACTACATCACCGCAGCCGGCTACGGCAGCGACCCGGAGCGCTTCGCCGAGCTGTGGCCGGCCTCCGTCCACCTGGTCGGCAAGGACATCCTCCGCTTCCACGCGGTCATCTGGCCCGCCATGCTGATGGCCGCCGGCCTGCCGCTGCCCAAGCGGGTCGTGGCCAACGGCTGGCTGATGGTCGGCGGCGAGAAGATGTCCAAGTCCAACCTGACCGGCATCGCGCCCACCGACCTGACCTCGCACTTCGGCGTGGACGCGTACCGCTACTACTTCCTGCGGGCGATCCCGTTCGGCACGGACGGCTCGTTCTCCTGGGAGGACTTCACCGCCCGCTACACCTCCGAACTCGCCAACGACTTCGGCAACCTGGCCTCCCGGGTCGCCGCGATGGTCGGCAAGTACTTCGACGGGGTGCTGCCCGCGGCCACCGCGCCCGGCGACGCCGAGCAGGCCGTCGCCGACGGGCTGACCAAGGCCGTCGCGACGGCCGACCGGAAGATCGGCGAGGAGCTGGACTTCGCCGGCGGCCTCGCGGCGATCTTCGAGTTCGTCAAGCAGGTCAACGGCTACATCACCGAGCAGGAGCCCTGGAAGGTCGCCAAGGACGAATCGGCGGAGGGCCGGGCGCGCCTCGCGACCATCCTCTACACCGCCGCCGAGTCGCTGCGCGCCACCGCCGTCCTCCTCAACCCGGTGATGCCGACCACCGCCGAGAAGCTGTGGGACTCGCTGGGCGCCGAAGCCGCCGGGCTGGGCGCGCTGCCCGCGCAGACCATCGCCACCGTGGCCGACTGGGGCCGGCTGCCCGCCGGTGCCACCGTCACCAAGGGCGAGATCCTCTTCCCGCGCCTCGAAGAGAAGCCGGCCGCCTGACATGGCCGCCAAGGACGACGACCGGTCGACCCCGCCGCCGCTGCCGCAACCCCTGGCAGTGGCGGTGGCCGACTCGCACACCCACCTCGACATGCAGTCCGGCACCCCGGCCGAAGGCCTGGCCCGAGCCGCCTCCGTCGGTGTCGCCACGGTGGTCCAGGTGGGCTGCGACGTGCCCGGTTCGCGCTGGGCCGCCGAGCTGGCGGCCCAGTACGAGCAGGTGCACGCGGCCGTCGCCCTGCACCCGAACGAGGCGCCGCGGATCTTCCTCGGCGACGCGGACGGCTGGTCCGGTCAGCAGCGCAAGGCCGGCGGCGCCGCCGCCCTGGACGAGGCACTCGCCGAGATCGACCGGCTCGCCGCCCTGCCGCAGGTACGGGCGGTCGGCGAGACCGGGCTGGACTACTTCCGCACCGGGCCGGAAGGCGTCGAGATCCAGAAGGAGTCGTTCCGCCGCCACATCGAGATGGCCAAGCGGCACGGCAAGGCCCTGGTCATCCACGACCGCGACGCCCACGAGGACGTCATCGCCGTCCTGCTGGCGGAAGGCGCCCCGGAACGGACCGTCTTCCACTGCTACTCCGGCGACGCCGACATGGCCAAGACCTGCGCCCGGCACGGCTGGTACCTCTCCTTCGCCGGCCCGGTCACCTTCAAGGCCAACCAGCCGCTGCGGGACGCGCTGCTCGCCACCCCGCTCGACCGGATCCTGGTCGAGACCGACGCCCCCTTCCTCACCCCGCACCCCTACCGCGGCCGGCCCAACGCCCCGTACCTGATCCCGGTCACGGTGCGCTCGATGGCCGCCACCCTGGGGCTGCACGAGGACGAGCTGTCGGCGGCCATCGCGGAGAACACGGCGCGGGCCTTCGGGTACTGAGCGTTCGGTCGGAGTCGCCGGTCGGAGTCGCCGGTCGGAGTCGCCGGTCGGCGGGGCGGTCGGCGGGGCGGTCGGCGGGCCGGTCGGAGCGCCCGGTCGGTCCGGTGGGTCCGCCCGGTCGGGTCCGGCGCGTCGGGGCGGGCGCCCGCGCGCCCGTATCCTTGGCGCGTGAGCACCACCGACCCCACCCCTGACAGCCACCTGCTGGGCGCCGCCGACATCCGGGAGCTGGCGGCCGCGTTCGGCGTGAAGCCGACCAAGCAGCGCGGGCAGAACTTCGTCATCGACGGCAACACCGTGCGGCGGATCGTCCGGGCCGCCGGGGTGACGGAGCAGGACGCGGTGGTGGAGGTCGGGCCGGGGCTCGGCTCGCTGACGCTCGCGCTGCTCGAGGTGGCGCGGCACGTGACGGCGGTCGAGATCGACCCGGTGCTGGCGCAGCACCTGCCGGACACCGTCGCGGCCCGGATGCCGGGCAAGGCCGACGCCTTCGACCTGGTCTTCAGCGACGCCATGGAGGTCACCGAGCTGCCCGGGCCGGCGCCCACCGCGCTGGTCGCCAACCTCCCGTACAACGTGGCCGTGCCCGTCCTGCTGCACATGCTGGCGACCTTCCCCAGCATCGAGCGGACCCTGGTGATGGTGCAGAGCGAGGTCGCCGACCGGCTCGCCGCCAAGCCGGGCAACAAGGTGTACGGCGTCCCGTCGGTCAAGGCCAACTGGTACGCCGACGTGAAGCGGGCCGGCGCCATCGGACGGAACGTGTTCTGGCCCGCCCCCAACGTCGACTCCGGGCTCGTCTCCCTGGTCCGCCACGAGCCGCCGAAGACCACCGCCAGCCGCACCGAGGTGTTCGCGGTCGTCGACGCCGCGTTCGCCCAGCGGCGCAAGACCCTGCGCGCCGCCCTGGCCGGCTGGGCCGGCTCCGCCGCCGGGGCCGAGCAGGCGCTCGCCGCCGCCGGGATCGACCACAAGCTGCGCGGCGAGATGCTGACGGTCGAGCAGTTCGCCGCGATCGCCGAGCACAAGCCGAAGGCGGGCGAGGACAAGCCGAAGGCAGGCGACGAGTGATCACCGTACGGGTGCCGGCCAAGGTCAACGTCCAGCTGGGGGTCGGCGGGCTGCGCGCCGACGGCTTCCACGACCTGGCCAACGTCTTCTTCGCCGTCGCCCTCGGCGACGAGGTCACCGCCACCCCGGGGCAGGGCGTCACCCTGACCTGCTCCGGACCGGACGCCGCCGCCGTCCCGCTCGACGACACCAACCTCGCCGCCCGCGCCGCCCGCCTCCTCGCCGCCCACCACGGCATCGCCGACCCGGGCGTACACCTGCACATCGCCAAGGCCATCCCGGTCGCCGGCGGCATGGCCGGCGGCAGCGCCGACGGCGCCGCGGCACTGGTCGCCTGCGACGCGCTGTGGCAGCTGGACACCCCGCTCGGCACCCTGCTGGAGCTGGCCGCCGAGCTGGGATCGGACGTGCCGTTCGCCCTGCTCGGCGGCGTCGCGCTCGGCCGCGGCCGGGGCGAGATCCTCGAACCGCTGGCCGTCGAAGGCACCTTCCACTGGGTCTTCGCGGTCGCCGACGGCGGCCTGTCCACCCCCGCCGTCTTCCGCGAGTGCGACCGGCTGCGCGACGAGGCCGGCACCGGCTCCAGCGACACCGACGTCCCCACCCCCGACGCCGACCAGGCCCTGCTCGCCGCACTCGCCGAAGGCGACGCCGTCGCCCTGGCCGACGCGCTCGCCAACGACCTCCAGCCCGCCGCGCTCTCGCTGCGCCCCGCACTCGCGGACACCCTGCGGGCCGGCACCGAGGCGGGCGCCCTCGGCGCGCTGGTCTCCGGCTCCGGGCCGACCTGCGCCTTCCTCACCAAGGACGCCGACGCGGCCGCCGCCGTCGCCCAGGCCCTGCGGGCCTCCGGCACCTGCCGGACGGCGCACGCGACGTACGGGCCGGTGCCGGGGGCCGCGGTCCAAATGTAAGGCGCTGCCCTTGTGGTGGCGCCGTGCCGCGTCGCCCGGCGCGGTGCTGCGCCGTGGCGCGGCGCCGCGGGAGCAGTGCGGTGCTGCGCCGTGGGACGGTGCCGCGGGAGCAGTGCGGTGAGGGTGTCGCCGCTGGCGCATTAGGCTGGGGAGATCGGGGTGTCCCCGAGACAGGGGCGGCGGGCCGCCCCCGCGACCGCCGAACCCTGGAGCGCAGCACACGTGGCCGTCAACCTCGCCACCATCGAGTCCGTCACGAAGGTCTACGGCACCCGCACCCTGCTGGACGCGGTCAGCCTCGGCGTCAGCGAGGGCGACCGGATCGGCGTCGTCGGCCGCAACGGCGACGGCAAGACCACCCTCATCCGGATGCTCGCCAAGCTGGAGGAACCCGACAGCGGCCGCATCACCTGGAACGGCGGCCTCGAGCCGGCCGTCCTCACCCAGCACGACTCGCTCGACCCGAAGGCCACCATCCGGCACGAGGTGATCGCCGACCGGGCCGACCACGAGTGGCTCGGCGACGCCCGGATCCGCGACATCATCGAAGGCCTCTTCGGCGGCCTCGACCTGCCCGGCTTCGCCGACGGCCTCGACACCGTCATCGGCCCGCTCTCCGGTGGCGAACGCCGCCGGATCGCCCTCGCCAAGCTGCTGCTCGGCTCACCCGAGCTGATCATCCTGGACGAGCCCACCAACCACCTCGACGTCGAGGGCATCAACTGGCTCGCCGAACACCTGCAGAAGCGCCGCTCCGCGCTGGTCTGCGTCACCCACGACCGCTGGTTCCTCGACCAGGTCAGCACCCGTATGTGGGACGTCCAGCAGGGCGAGGTGCACGAGTACGAAGGCGGCTACTCCGACTACGTCTTCGCCCGCGCCGAACGCTCCCGGATCGAGGCCGTCGAAGAGCAGAAGCGCCAGAACCTGGCCCGCAAGGAACTCGCCTGGCTGCGCCGCGGCGCCCCCGCCCGCACCTCCAAGCCGCGCTACCGCATCGAGGCGGCCAACGCGCTGATCGCCGACGTGCCGGACCCGCGTGACAAGTCCGAGCTGATGAAGTTCGCCAACGCGCGCCTCGGCAAGACCGTCTTCGAGCTGGAAGACGTCACCGTCAAGGCCGGCCCGAAGCTCCTGCTGGAGAACCTCACCTGGCAGCTCGGCCCCGGCGACCGGATCGGCCTGCTCGGCGTCAACGGCGCCGGCAAGACCTCGCTGCTGCGCGCCATGCGCGACGCGTACGCGAGCGAGGGCGACGTGCAGCCCGCGTCCGGCCTCATCAAGGTCGGCAAGACCGTGCGGCTCGCCTACCTGTCCCAGGAAGTCGTCGAGCTCGACCCGACGACCCGGGTGCTGCAGGCCGTCGAACAGGTCCGCTCGCGCGTCGACCTCGGCAAGGGCCGGGAGATGAGCGCCGGCCAGCTGTGCGAACAGTTCGGCTTCGGCAAGGACAAGCAGTGGACGCCGGTGGGCGACCTGTCCGGCGGCGAGCGCCGCCGCCTCCAGCTGCTGCGGCTCCTGATGGACGAGCCCAACGTGCTGTTCCTGGACGAGCCGACCAACGACCTGGACATCGAGACGCTCAACCAGCTCGAAGACCTGCTCGACGGCTGGCCCGGCTCGATGATCGTCATCAGCCACGACCGCTTCTTCATCGAGCGCACCACGGACGTCGTCCACGCGCTGCTCGGCGACAAGAAGATGCGGATGCTGCCGAACGGTGTGGACGAGTACTTGGAGCGGCGGGCACGGATGGCCGCCCAGGCCGCCGCCGTCGCCGCCCAGGCCGCTCCTGCCGCGGCCTCGTCGGCCGCCGGGGCCGACGCCGCTTCCGGGCTGTCCGGCGGCGACCTGCGCGCCGCCAAGAAGGAGATGCAGAAGCTGGAGCGGCAGATCGCCAAGCTGGACCAGAAGGAATCCAAGCTGCACGCCCAACTCGCCGAGCACGCCGCCGACTTCTCCAAGGTCGCCGAACTGGACACGCAGCTGCGCGCGGTCCGGGAGGAGAAGGAGGAGCTGGAGCTGAGCTGGCTGGAGCTGGCCGAGCACGTCTGACCTCGCGGTTCGGCGCCGGTCGCGGTTCGGCGCCGGTCGGGGTTCGGTGCCGGTCGCGGTTCGGCGCCGGTCGGGGTTCGGTGCCGGTCGGGGTTCGGCTAGTCGCTCGCCAGAAGCGTTTCGAGTTCGTCCGCCGCACGGCCCAGCGCGCTGAGCGTGGGGTCGTGCGGCGTGGTCGGGCGATCCGTCGGTGCGGTTGGCCCGCTCGGCGCGGTCGGGTCGTCCGACGGTGCGGCCGGCGGACGGTGCGCGCGGGCAGCGGCGGTCAATTCGTCCAGCGCCCGGCGGACCCGATCGACCTCAGCCGGATCCGGCACCCGGCCGCCGAACCGGATCTGCGCCGCGAACGCCGCCACCGCACCACCCAGCCGCTCCAGCGCCGCCGTCGCCGGCAGCCACCGCTCGGCCGGCCGGCCCAAGGGCGGCGGCTCGACCAGCCCCTGCCGCACCTCCTGCCGGGCATCCGCCAACGCCCGGTAAGCCGTCCGGCGCAGCCACACCTGGGCCCGATCGGCACGACCGGCAGCCACCGCGTCGAGATAGGCCCGCAACGCCGTCGTCGCCTCCACCAGCCGGGGCTCGATCCGATGGCGCGGGCGCTCCGGCCACAACAGGTACCCGAAGAGCAGGACGATCGCACTGGCCACGACCGAGTCCAGGACGCGAGGCCAGAACTCCGCCGCACCGCTCCCGCCGCCGAGCTGCAGCAGGACCAGCGCCATCGGCGTCATCACCACGGTGTTCAGCCCGTAGTGCGCCGCCGTGGCATACGGCAACAGGGCCACGCACAGCACGGCCACAGCGGTCAGCGCCCACTCCTCGGTGGTCAACACCAGCAGCGCCGCCGCCACCGCCACCCCCAGCACCGTGCCCACCGAACGGCTCACCGCCCGCAGAAACACCGAACCGAGATCCGGCTTCAGGACGAAAGCGATCGTCATCGGCACCCAGTAGCCCTTGCTGAGCGGATAGTTGGCCGTCACCGCCGAGCCGACCGCGATACACAGCGCGACACGCAGCCCGTACCGGACCGACGCCCCCGACAACAGCCGCACCCGCAGCACCTGCAGTTGTCGGCGCACGGGCGCGGGCGCGACATCGAGCCGCGCGTCACGGCCGGCCACCCAATCGGCAGCGGCCCGCAGAGCCACGTCCAAGGCCTGCCGGGCCGGCGTATCCGGCCGCCACCCGGGAACCACGACCTCACCGCCACCCCGCCGCACGGCAGCCGCCAGACGACCCGGCACCGCGGCGACCTCCGGCGGCACCGGGCGCCGCGCCCACAACAGGCCAGTCGCCGCCTCGGTGACCGCCAGAGCGGCCTCGTACCCGCGAGCGACAGAAGGGCTCCCGCCAGGGAGGAGATCCTGCAGCTGGTTCAGACAGGCCGTCAACGCCTGGCGCGAGGCAGCCGCCCGCGACGTGCCCACGTCGGCCAAGGTGCGGCCCAGCGCCTCGTACACGGCAGCCAGCGCCCGACTGCGCGGATCAGCCCCCGGCCGGCCCGGCACCCCCACCGGCAACCCCAGCAACACCACCAACCCCGCACCGACCAACACCATCGGCGCCGCCGCCCACCACGGCCCCGGCAGCGGCATCCCGCTCCCCAACGCGGCCGACACCAACAGCAACAACCCCGCCGCCGACCCACGCGGACCCGTCGCACTCACAACCCCGGAAACGAAACCGGTCAACGTCAGCGCGGCCCCCAGAACGAGGCCGTCCGCATCGGCCCGCTGAAGACCCGTACCGACCAGCATGCCCAGCGCGGAAGCCGACACCGCGACCCCGATCCGCCCCGCCCGCAGCCACGACGGCTCAACCCGATCGTTCATCGTCGCGTGCATCGCACCGAGCGCCGCGAACACCCCCAGATCCAGCCGATGCACCGACAAGCCCACCACCAACGGCACCGCCACACCCACCGCCGCCCGGGACATCAACACCCACGGCAACGGCGACCACACCGGCCGCGCGGCACGAGCCCACCAGGGAACGGCCTTCGGAGAACCCATGCGAACACGTCCGTCCTGCGGCCTTGAGTCGCTGCTGTGCGACATTGCGCGGCAGATGGGGCGTACCGGGTCAGTCTACCCAGCGGCCGGGACGGCAGGCTGTACGTGTCAAGTTCGTACCGATCGCGTACGGGCCGGCCAAGGTCCCTGCCAGTCCGACAGGGGTGGTGGCTACGATGACGGAGGCGAAAACCGCCCACAGGGCGGTCGGTTCGCCGACCAGAACGGTACGACGACGGCACGACCCAGAAGTTGACGGTGTGTTGCGGCACGGACCACCCGGGACGCCCCGGGCAGCCAGCCGTACGGGGGAGAGGTGAACTGCTGTGGCAGACAAGAGTGCATCTAGTTCGGGGACGCCAACCCCTTCGGCGAGCCCTTCGGCCAGTCCGACTCCGAGTCCATCGGCGACTCCTTCACCGAGTCCTTCGCCCAGCCCGTCTCCGAGTCCTGCACCGAGTCCTTCGGCGAGTCCTGCACCGAGTCCTTCGGCAAGCCCTTCGCCCAGCCCGGCTCCGAGTACTTCGGCAGACCCCTCGGCTACCGACCCGAACAGCCCGGCGCCGCCGGACGACACGCCGTTCATGCTGAGCGACCCGTTCGGACCATTCGGGTTCGGGTTCAACCGGGTCGTCAGCACCGTGCAGACGAACTTCAGCGCCAACGACCTGGTGTCGGCCTTCGGCAAGCAGGACGTCAAGGTGGAGCTGCAGACGCTCTCCGCCTTCGCCGCCAAGGTCGAGGCGCTGCTCGCCGCGATGGAGGGATCGGCGGCTGCGCCGTACAAGCTCGAAGAGCAGAAGGTGGAAACCGCGCACTTTGCCAGCGCGAAGTTCGACGAGGCGACGGCCCTGACGACCGCCTACGGCAAGGTCCACACTCAGCTCGTCAAGTTCCACAAGGACTTCGTCAAGCAGGTCCAGGCGATGCAGGAAGCCGTCGCGACGACGCACGGCAACTACTCGACCAACGAGGACAACACGACCGCCGACCAGAACGCGGTCGCGAAGAATACGGGCGGGACCTCGCCGACGGCGGGATCGAACGGGTCGGCTCCGAGGTCCAACGCAGGCCTCTGACGGCGGGACGATGGGCCACAAACGGGGAGACGGGGAAGAGGCCATGGCAGGCGAATCCAAATACAACGACATGAAGCATCCCGCCCTCAGGGCGATGGTCGACAAGACAATGCCCGATGTGGTGCTGAGGCGGGCTGCTCAGCTTCAGGACGCTGGTCGCGTACTGGGGGAACTCAGCACCGCTCTCCAGTCACACCTCGGCCAGGTCCACTGGGAAGGGCCGGCGGCAGAGAACTTCAAGACCTGGGTGGGAAACCTCTACAAGTCCGCAGACATCATTGGTCAGCACTCGACGACCGCCGGTGGCGCGATGACCCAGGCCGGTGAAGCACTCAGCACGGCCAAGGTCGCGATGCCCCAGCTTCCGGCAGATGCGATGAAGGTGGTCGCCAAGTATGAGGGGCAGACCGTTCCCGCAGGTGTGGAGGCCAAGCTCGCCGTCGGCCAGACGGTCGACAGCTACATGAAGGGCCTTCCGGGCAGTCAGGACTGGGTGAGCTCGGCCGAGTACACACAGGCCAAGGCGACGGTCGAGAAGGAGCGGCAGGAAGCCGCGCATCAGGTGGAGAACCTGGCTCAGGCTTACAGCGCAGCGACGGCGACCCTGAACGGGATCCCCGACGATGTGACGCTGCCGGGGACGCCTGAGACCAACCAGAGCAGTTCCTCCTCGGCATCGAGTGGTGGTGCTGGTGGAGGCGGTGGCAGTTACGGCGGTTCCCACCGCAGCTCGTATTCGGGCGGCGGAAGCGTTGGAGGTGGCCACAACCCGTCCGGCGGCAGCTACGGCGGCGGCTCGGTCACCCCGTACAACCCGGGATCGGGGTCCACTGGTCCGTCCGGCCCGGGCCACACCACCCCGACCCCTCCGTACAGCGGAGGCCAGGTTCCGCCCCCGCCGCAGGACCCGGGCTCCTCGATCCCGCCGTCCCACCCGTCGGACCCGGTCAACCGTCCGGGCACCGGCCTGGACAGCCTGCCGACCGCGCCGACTCAGACCGGCCCGTCCGGCCCCGGCGGTGGCCCCCTGCCGACTGGCGGGCCGACCACCACCCCGACCTACCCGAGCGGCCCCAACGGCCCCGGTGGCGGGCCCAACGGCCCCGGTGGGGGTCCGATGCCCGGCTTCCCGGTCGGGCCTGGTGGCGGTTCGGTTCAGGCCAAGGGCGGTGGCCCCGGCTACCTCCCTGGCAAGGGTGGCAGCGTCAGCCCTCGCACGCCGTTGGCCGGCCAGACTCCGGGCAAGAGCGGGACTCCGGGGCTTCCCTCCGGGACGGTCTTCGGCCCTCGCGAAGCGGGGCCGGGCGGCGGCCGGGTCGGCGGACAGAACAGTGCGAACGGCATGGGCACGCACCCCGGCATGGGAGGCGGCCACGGCGGCGCCGTCGGTGCGGGCGGCAGCTCGCGTGGCCGGGGCCTGGCCTCGACCACCGGTGGCGCGGTCGGCGGCCGCAAGGGACCGACAGCCGGTGGAGAGTTCACCCCGGGCGGCACGGGCCTGCGCAACCGCGCCGCCGCAGCGGGAGCCGCCGAGGGCGGTGCCCGGCCCGGGCAGAACGGCATGATGGCCCCAGGTGCGGCGGGCCACGGTAGCCGGAAGGAACGGGACCGCCGCAACCGCGCGGACTACCTTCACGAGGACGAGGAGACCTGGACGAGCGGTACGCCGCACAGCAACCCGGACGTGGTTGAGTAGGACGGCAACGACTGCCCGGCCACTGGGCTCTCCCAGTGGCCGGGCAGGCTTGTTCGGGGCACGCTTCCCGGTCGGTCGAGAAAGTGACGAGGAGTTGTGATGGGGCGGACGAACACGCGCATGCGTTGGCGCGCGGCAGCTGCGGCGCTTCTGGCGGCGGGAGTCGTGGTCGGCCCGGTCGCAGCACCGGCGGTTGCGGACGAATCGGTCCGCGCGCGGCAATGGCACCTGGATGCCATGCACGCTCCGGAAATGTGGAAGGATTCCACGGGGCAGGGGATTACTGTCGCGGTGATCGACGGAGGGTTCAGGCTGAACCACCCTGATCTGATCGGGCAGTTCCTATCGGGCAAGGATTTCAGCGGCAGCCCTGGTGGCGTTGGAGCATTCAGTGATGGACACGGTACGGAGATCTCCAGCCTGATTGCGGGCACCGGAAAGGGTGTCGGGGGAACGGGCGCTTACGGGCTGGCTCCGGGGGTGAAGATTCTCCCGCTCAAGATCAATAATGGATCTGTCGGTACCGTTATCTCCAGCGACTTCCTGGATCAGATCGGACAGGCCGTCAACTATGCGGTCGACCAGGGCGCAAAGATCGTCAACATCTCGCAGGGGATGGCTGCGGTGACGACTTCCCCCAGTGACGTGTCCAAGCTGAACAATATTCTCGCTACGGCGCGATCCAAGGGTGTTCTGGTCGTGTCCAGTGTCGGGAATAAGGCGCAATCCGGAAACCTGGTGTCGTACCCGGGTGGGCTGCCCAACGTCGTGGGTGTAGGAGCCATTGATCGTCAAGGGACCGTTACGGCTGAATCGGAAACCGGTCCTCACGTCGCCCTGGTCGCGCCGGGTGATGAAATTCTCGCAGCTTGCACCTCGGAAACCGAATATTGCAAGAGCCATGGGACGTCGGATGCGGCGGCCTTGGTTTCCGCTTCGGCGGCGCTGGTTTGGGCCGTCCACAAGGACTGGACGGCGGACCAGATTCTGCGGGTGCTCATCAACACCGCAGGCAGGCCGAATGGCGGGAACAGTCGCACGGATGATGCAGGGTGGGGCGCGGTCCGGCCGCGTATCGCGCTGACTGACCCCGGTGATCCTGGTCCGGCGGATGTGTCGCCGCTCCCGGCTGACGCGGCTTCGCCTTCGGCCGCGCCGTCGGCTTCGGCGAGTGCGTCCGCGCCTGCGTCGTCGGCGCCGAGCCCGGCTGCGAGTCCGACGGATGTAGCGGTTGGTGCGCCGTCGGTGCAGCCGAAGGCTGATGGGTCGTCCGGGTCGGGCGGCGTGCTTCCGGTTGTGGCTGGGGTGGTGGCCGGGTTGGTGTTGGTGGCTGGGGTGGTGTTCGTGGTGGTGCGGCGGCGGAAGTCGGCTGGGGAGCCCGGGGTTCAGGTGCCGACGGTGCCGGTGCAGCAGCCGATGCCGCCGGTTCCGCCGTCGTATCAGCCGCCGGTGCCTCCGGGGGACAACCCGTACGCGAAGTAGTTCAGGCCGTTTTGTGTGGTGGGGGGACCGGGTGGAGAGCCGCTGGATGTGGGTGCGGCGGCTTGTGGCCGCTGGGATTGCGAGCCTCTGCGTGGCGGGGGTTGCGGCGGTGCCGGCCGTCGCGGATGGCTCGATCCGAGCCGATCAATGGCATCTGGATGCCATGCACGCCCCGGAGATGTGGAAGGTCTCAAAAGGGGAAAACGTCACCGTTGCGGTGATCGACAGCGGATTCAAGCTGGACCACCCGGATCTGGCCGGACAGTTCCTTCCGGGGAAGGACTTCAGTGGGAGCCCAGGCGGGGTCGGTTCCTATAGCGATCCGCATGGCACGCAGATGACTGGGCTTATTGCAGGGACAGGAAAGGCCAATGGGGGAAACGGAGCCTACGGGCTGGCGCCGGGAGTAAAGGTCTTGCCGCTGAAGATCAATAATGGCTCCGTGGGGACATTGGCCTCGAAGGACTTCCTCGACCAGATCGGACAGGCTGTCACGTATGCTGTCGATCAAGGGGTCAACGTCATCAGCATTTCCCAGGGAGTGAATTCGGTTACCACATTCCCGGAGGATGTGGATCGGTTGAACCGAATCCTGGCGGCTGCGAGGGCGAAGGGCGTATTGGTTTTCGCTGCCGTGGGGAATGAAGCAAAGTCGGGAAATCCTGTCGACTATCCCGGAGCCCTTCCTAACGTCGTCGGCGTTGGGGCCATTGACCGAAACGGAACCGTGACGGATGAGTCCGAGGTCGGGCCGCAGGTCGCCCTTGTTGCCCCTGGTGCCGACACGATCGCGGCCTGCACGGCCCCGTCCGGATATTGCAAAGGACACGGCACCTCCGATGCGACCGCTCTAGCTTCCGCTTCGGCGGCGCTGATTTGGGCGATGCACAAGGATTGGACGGCGAATCAGATTCTGCGGGTTCTCCTCAATACGGCTAGTAAGCCGAAGGACGGGTCCGACCGCACTAATGACGGAGGATACGGCGCGGTTCGGCCGCGAATCGCCTTGACGTCTCCCGGTGACCCTGGCCCTGCAGACCAGTCGCCGCTTCCGGCCGATGCGGTATCGCCGTCTGCCGTCCCGTCCCCTGCCGCAAGTTCGCCTGCCCGCCCGTCGTCGGTGCCGAGCCCGGTCGGCGGAGCGGTCGGCGCGCCGTCGGCGCAGTCAAAGGCTGATGCGTCGTCCGGGTCGGGCAGCGCGCTTCCGGTCGTGGCTGCTGTGGTGGCTGGGTTGGTGTTGGTGGCCGGGGTGGTGTTCGTGGTGGTGCGGCGGCGGAAGTCGGCTGGGGAGCCCGGGGTTCAGGTGCCGACGGTGCCGGCGCAGCAGCCGATGCCGCCGGTTCCGCCGTCGTATCAGCCGCCGGTGCCTCCGGGGGACAACCCGTACGCGAAGTAGTTCAGGCCGTCTTGTGTGGTGGGGGGACCGGGTGGAGAGCCGCTGGATGTGGGTGCGGCGGCTTGTGGCCGCTGGGATTGCGAGCTTCTGCGTGGCGGGGGTTGCGGCGGTGCCAGCCGTCGCGGATGGCTCGATCCGAGCCGATCAATGGCATCTGGATGCCATGCACGCCCCGGAGATGTGGAAGGTCTCAAAAGGGGAAAACGTCACCGTTGCGGTGATCGACAGCGGATTCAAGCTGGACCACCCGGATCTGGCCGGACAGTTCCTTCCGGGGAAGGACTTCAGCGGAAGCCAGGGTGGTGTCGGATCCTATGCCGAGGGCCACGGCACGCAGATGGCCAGCCTCATTGCGGGCACCGGGAAATCGGATGGTGGCAAAGGGGCCTACGGCCTTGCCCCTGGCGCCAAGATCCTTCCTCTGAAGATCGCCAACGGATCCGAGCGGTCGGTCATTTCGGCTGACTTCCTGGACCAGATCGGGCAGGCCGTGACGTATGCGGTCGAGCAGGGCGCCAAGGTCATCAACATTTCGCAAGGGACCGCTGCCGTCACGACTTCCTCGGCGGATGTGGAGAAGCTCAACAAAATCCTGGCGGGAGCTCGGGCGAAGGGATCGCTGGTGGTCGCCAGCGTCGGAAACTCTGCCGAGCAGGGGAATATCGTCGAATACCCGGGTGTCCTTCCCAATGTGGTTGGAGTGGGGGCCTCTGACCGGAACGGCACGGTGACTTCCGAGTCCGAACGCGGACCGCAGGTTGCACTTGTGGCCCCCGGTATGGACATGATCGAGGCCTGCACAGGCCCCACTGGGTACTGTAAAAGCCACGGCACGTCGGACTCGACAGCCCTGGTCTCCGCCTCGGCGGCGCTGGTGTGGTCGGTGCACCCGACCTGGACGGCGAACCAGGTCCTGCGGGTCCTAATCAACACAGCCGGTAAGCCGGCCAACGGCGCGGATCGTACCGACAGTGCGGGATACGGCGCGGTGCGGCCGCGCATTGCGTTGACGGATCCGGGCGATCCCGGTCCGGCGGATGTGTCGCCGATTCCCGTTGCGACGACCGTGCCTTCGGCCGCGCCATCGGCTTCGGCGAGTGTGTCCGCTCTTGTGTCGTCGGTGCCGAGCCCGGCCCCGAGCCCGACGGATGTGGCGGTTGGCGCTCCGTCGGCGCAGCCGAAGGCTGATGGGTCGTCCGGGTTGGGCGGCGCGCTTCCGATTGTGGCTGGTGTGGTGGCCGGGTTGGTGCTGCTGGCCGGGGTGGTGTTCGTGGTGGTGCGGCGGCGGAGGTCAGCGGGGGAGCCCGGGGTTCAGGTGCCTCCGGGGGACAACCCGTACGCGCGGTAGGCCGGGAACCGGCTTGTCTTCGCCCGGTCGCTGGTGGTGTCGGCGGCCGGGCGGCGTCGTTTCGGGTGGGATCGCGCGTCCGGCTGGGGGTGGTGGGGGAGTGCGGCTCGGGCGTGGGGTTGGTGGGTGTGCGCCGGGGTCACTCGGGTGGGGGCTGGTGGGGGTGGGGGCGGGGTGGTGAGGGTGGTGGTATGGACGCGGAGGGTGCTTGGCGGGTAGGGCAGTTGCGGCGGGCGGCGGCTGCGGCGTTGATCGGGACGGCGATCGAGTTCTACGACTTCTTCATTTACGGGACGGCTGCCGCGTTGGTGTTCGGGCCGGTGTTCTTTCCCGGGTTGGGCGCGGTGGGGGCGCTGTTGGCGGCTTTCTCGGTGTACGCGGTGGCGTTCTTGGCCCGGCCGTTGGGGGCGGTGGTGTTCGGGCACTTCGGGGACCGGGTGGGGCGGAAAACGACGTTGGTGGTGTCGCTGTTGTTGATGGGGTTGGCGACGGCGGCGGTGGGGGTGTTGCCGGGGTTCGCGGCCTGGGGGTGGTGGGCGCCGGTGGTGTTGGTGGTGCTGCGGGTGTGCCAGGGCGTCGGGTTGGGTGGGGAGTGGGGTGGGGCGGCGTTGCTGATCGCGGAGAATGCGCCAGCGGAGCGGCGGGGGCGTTACGGGGGGTTCCTGCAGTTGGGGCCGACGTGCGGGTTCGTGTTGGCGAACGGGGTGTTCCTGGCGCTTCAACTCGGGCTGGATGAGCGGGCGTTCCGCGCGTGGGGCTGGCGGGTGCCGTTCTTGGCCTCGTTCGCGCTGGTCGTGGTGGGGTTGTTCGTGCGGCTGCGGATCGAGGAGTCGCCGCTGTTCCGGTCGGCTGGGCGCGGGGAGCGGCCGCCGGTGCTGGAGGTGGTGCGTGAGCACTGGCGTCCGGTGTTGGCGGGCGGCGGGGCGATCACGATGGGGTACGCGCTGTTCTACCTGACCACGACGTATTCGCTGGCGTACGCGACCTCGGGGCTCGGGGTGGCGAGCACGGTGGTGCTGACGATGCTGCTGGTCGGTGCGGTGGGCATGGCGGGGATGGTGTGGCTGAGTGCCTCGCGCAGTGACCGGTGGGGGCGGCGGCGGACGTTGGGGTGGGCGACGGGCCTTGCGGTGGGCTGGTCGCTGGTGCTGTTCCCGCTGTTGGAGACGGTGAGCCGGTCGCTGATGTTCGTCGGGCTGGCGGGTGCGATGGTGGTGTTGGGCTGCATGTTCGGGCCGGTGGCGGCGTTCCTGCCGGAGTTGTTTCCGACCCGGGTGCGGTACACGGGCGCCGCGTTGACGTACAACCTGGGTGGCGTGATCGGCGGTGCGGCGACGCCGCTGGTGGCGACGCGGTTGACCGGGGTGTACGGGACGGCGGAGCCGGTGGGCTGGTACCTGGCGGGGCTGGGCGCGCTGGCCCTGGGGTGTTTGCGGCTGCTGCCGGAGACGACCGGGGCCGAGCTCGGGGCGGTGGACGGCGGACGCCGCCGGGCGCCCCGGTGGGGGGCGGATCCGGCGGCGTAGGCCGTGGCGTTGGTGTTGGCGCGGTGCAGGTGTGGCGTGGGCGCGGCGGAAGGGTCAGCCGGCCAGGGCGGCCCGGCCGGCCAGGACCACGGCGGTGTGCTCGGTGACGCGGGCGCCCAGGTGCTCGGCGGTCGCGATGTCGGCCTTGTGGACGGCCTCCGGGCCGGCGTCGGACGGGGAGGAGGCGGCGGCGCCGCTGAAGAAGCCGAGGCGGTTGAGGTCGTTCTCGGAGGCGGTGGTGGCGTTCCAGCCGGGCTTGAGGCCGAGGTTGACCCAGCTCATGCCGTGCTGGGCGGCGAGGGTCTGGAAGAAGCCGAGGGTGCCCGCCTTGTCGCCGCTCTTGGAGGCGGAGTTGGTGAAGCCGGCCGCGACCTTGTCCTTCCAGGCGTCGGTGAACCAGCGCTTGCTGGTGGCCTCGGCGAAGACGTGGAAGGCGCCGGAGGCGGTGCCCATGTAGGTGGGGGAGCCGAAGACGATCGCGTCGGCGGCGTCCAGCTGGGCCCACTGCTCCTCGGTGATGGTGTCGACGGCGATCGAGACGACCTCGGCACCTGCGTCGGCGGCGCCGCGGGCGACGGCCTCGGCGATCACGGCGGTGTGGCCGTAGCCGGAGTGGTAGGCGAGGGCGATGGTCGGACGGATGGCGGTCATGCGGGCACTCCAGGGAGGGGTCGGGCGTGGGCCGGCGGGAGCCGGCCCGAAGGCGTGGGGACAGAAGTGGGGACAGGCGTGCGGACGGACGTGGGGCAGGTCGAGGTGAGGCGGCCCCGGGCCGTCTGCGGTCTCCAATATAGACCAGGTCTCTATTGGTTACCAAGGGTGGATTGGAGACCGCAGGGCTACCCTGGATGGCATGACGACCGAGGAAGCGACCCGGGCCCGGGCGGGGCAGCACGAGGAGCAGCGGGCGCGGCACGAGCCGGCGGGGCAGGACGGGTCGGCGGAGGAGGAGTACGACGTCTTCGGCCGGCTCTGCCCCAGCCGCGAGGTGTTCGCCGAGCTGGCCGACAAGTGGTCACTGCTGATCCTGATGAGCCTCGCCGCCTGCGGGCCGCAGCGCTTCTCCGAGCTCCAGCGCGGGGTCGGCGGGGTCAGTCGCAAGATGCTCACCCAGTCGCTGCGCAACCTGGAGCGCAGCGGCCTGCTGCTCCGCACGGTCTTCCCGGAGACGCCGCCGCGGGTGGTCTACGACCTGCTGCCGCTCGGCCGCGAACTGGCCGAGCTGGTCACGCCGCTCGGCCGGTGGACGGAGCACCGCACCGGGCAGATGATGGCGGCCCGCGAGGAGTTCGACGCGGCCCACGCCGACGGCTGAGGTCGCGGGAGGGGCGCGGAGGAGGTGGAGAGGGGCCCGGGTGCCGCCGGTCGGGGGCCGGCCGGGGCCGATTTCCCTTCCGGGCCGGCGGCCGTGTAATGTCTTCCTTGTTCGACCGGCCCGGTGAAAACCCGGCAAGCCCCTATAGCTCAGTCGGTAGAGCGTCTCCATGGTAAGGAGAAGGTCTGCGGTTCGATTCCGCATGGGGGCTCAACTGGAAGACCCTCGCCTCTGGCGGGGGTCTTTCGCGTTTCCGCTGACAGTCGATGCACGACGGGCTGGCGAGTCGGGCACGGAATGCGCTGTGATGGTGCGTCATCGGCCGCCCGCCCGACGGGTACGGGCGTGAGCCGGACCCCGACCGGGAGGGCGTCATGGGCGTTCGACTCGTGGTGGTGGACGACCATCGGCTGCTGGCCGAGGCGTTGGCGACCGCGCTGCAGCTGCGCGGTCACCGGGTGCTCGCGGTGGGCTCCCCGGCGGGTGTCGCCGCCGACCTGGTGGCCGGACGGCGGCCCGAGGTGTGTCTGCTGGGGGTGGCCGCGCCTGGGGAGCCGGGCGCCTTCGACGGGCTGCGCCGGATTCGCCGGGAGCGTCCCGAGGTGGCCGTGATCGTGCTCGGACCGGTGGGTGAACTGCGGGGCGTGGCCGGGGCGTTCGCGGCCGGCGCGGCGGGGTACGTACCCAGCGACGAGCGGATCGAGGTGGTCGAGCGGGCCATCGGACGGGCCCGGGCGGGCGAGGCCGCGGTCGGGGTGGACATCCTGCGCGGGGCCTTCGACCAACTGCTGCGTCCGGCGCCCGAACCGGACGACGAGGCCGTCCGGTTGCTGCGGCTGCTGACCCGGCGTGAGGTGCAGGTGCTGTCCCGGATCGCGGACGGTGAGGACACCGCCGCGATCGCCGCCGGGATGCGGATCGCCGCCAGCACCGCCCGGACGCACGTCCAGCGGGTGCTGATGAAGCTCGGCGCGCGGACCCGCCTGGAGGCGGCCGCGGTGGCGGCGCGTACCGGCCTGCTGGAGCGGATGTCCGGCGGCTGAGGGGGCGCGGGAAGGCAGCGGGGGGAGGCGGAGGCGCAAGCCCTCCGGGAAGCCGGAGGCGAAGACGTCGGGAAAGCCAGAGGGCAAGCCCCGAGGAAGCCGGAGCGCAAGCCGCCTTGGCAGCGACTGGGCGCGGCCGGGATGTCCGGCGGCTGAGGAGTTGGTGAAGAGCCTGCGAGCGGCCACCCGCGTGGTCGGGAGCACCCCGGCGGATTGGGAGAATGGCCTCAGTCCTACGCATTCCTTCGATGGCCCCGCCGACCGCGCGGACCATCGCCCGCTGGAGGTCTCAACATGAGTAAGTACCTGGTCACGGGTGGCGCCGGCTACGTCGGCAGCGTGGTGGCCGCCCACCTGCTGGAGGCGGGGCACCAGGTGACCGTCCTGGACGACCTCTCGACCGGCTTCCGCGAGGGCGTTCCGGCCGGTGCCGAGTTCGTCGAGGGCCGGATCCAGGAGGCCGGCAAGGTGCTGGACGGCTCCTTCGACGGCGTGCTGCACTTCGCCGCCTCCTCGCAGGTCGGCGAGTCGGTCGTGGACCCGGAGAAGTACTGGCGCAACAACGTGGCCGGCTCGCTGGAGCTGATCAGCGCGATGCGCGCGGCGGGCGTGCGCAAGCTCGTCTTCTCCTCCACCGCCGCCACCTACGGCGAGCCGGAGGCCGTGCCGATCGCCGAGACCGCCCGTACCGCGCCGACCAACACCTACGGCGCCACCAAGCTCGCCGTGGACCACCTGATCACCAGTGAGGCCGTCGCGCACGGCCTGGCCGCCGTCTCGCTGCGCTACTTCAACGTGGCCGGTGCGTACGGTGCGTACGGTGAGCGGCACGACCCCGAGTCGCACCTGATCCCGCTGGTCTTCCAGGCCGCGCTCGGGCAGCGCCCGCACATCGCGGTGTACGGCGACGACTACCCGACCCCGGACGGCACCTGCATCCGCGACTACATCCACGTCGCGGACCTGGCCGACGCCCACCTGCTGGCGCTGGACGCCGCCAAGCCGGGCGAGCACCTGATCTGCAACCTGGGCAACGGCAGCGGCTTCTCGGTGCGCGAGGTGATCGAGTCGGTCAAGCGTGTCACCGGCCGGGAGATCCCGGTGCAGGTCGCCGACCGTCGCGCCGGCGACCCGGCGGTGCTGGTGGCCTCGGCCGCCCGCGCCCACGAGGCGCTGGGCTGGACCCCGCGCCGCCCGAACCTGGACGACATCGTCGCTGACGCCTGGAAGTTCACCCTGGAGAAGAACGGCCGGTAGGCCTGCCGGCCCATCGGCCTCCCGCGAGGCCCGGCAGCCCGCCGGACACCAGCAGTAGCCGCCCGCCGCGGGCGCCGCACCCGGACCGTGCGGGAGCGGCGCCCGGAGTGGCGGAGCACCGGCCGGAGCGCAAGTCCAGTCACGTACGCACCTTCTGACGAAACTTCACCAAATCGCCACGAGGGCGTTTCCCGACCCCGTACGCTGAACGCGGTACCGGTGGGGGCCGGCGCCCTTTCGATCTCACCGGCCACCGGTGGGCGGGCGGAGCGGCGGGTCCGAACGCGGACGCCGGGCCGGTCCCCGCTTCCCGGCTCGGGCGGTCTGAGCAGGGGGAGGGACGATGGGTCGGATTCGCGTCCTGGTGGTCGACGACCACCGGATCTTCGCCGAAGCACTGGCCGCGGCGCTCGCCGCCGAGCCCGACGTGGAGGTGGGTGCGGCCGGCAGTGCGGCCGCCGCCGAGCGGGCGCTGGAGCGTGCCGCCGCCGAGGGCCGGGTCTACGACGTGGCGCTGATCGACGCCGACCTCGGGGCCGGCGGGGGCGGAGCGGTCGGGCCGCCCGGGGCGGCCCCGCCGACGGCCCGCCGACGGCCCGGCGCGGAGCCCGGCGAGGAGGCCCGGCGCCGGGCGGTCCCGCCCGTGCCGCCGCCACGACGGCCGCCCATACCGCCAGGGGTGCTCTCCCCGCTGGTGTCCCCGTTGTCATCCGCGGTGCCGGGCGCGCCACCGGCCGGCGCCCGCCAGTCGGCCGACCCGCTCCGCGCCGACCGCCTCCGGGCAGATCAGCTCCGGGCCGACCAGCTCAGACCCCCCGCCCCGCCGCCCGACGGCATCACCCTGCTCGCCCGCCTCCGCCGCGCCCACCCCGGGTTGCGCGCCGTCGTGCTGGCCACCGCCGACGATCCGCACCGCGCCGCCCGGGCCCTGCACGCGGGCGCCACCGGCTGGGTGGCCAAGGAGAGTTCACTGGCCCGGCTGCTCGCGGTGGTGCGGGGCGTGCTGCGGGACGAGACGCATCTGCCGCCCGCGCTGCTCACCGGGGTGATCCGCGAACTGACCACCGCCCGACGGGACCGCACCGAGAGCGAGCGGCTGGTGGACACCCTCACCCCGCGGGAGAAGCAGATCCTGCGCTGCATGGTCGCGGGCCTGGGTCGGCAGGCGGTCGCGGAGCGGCTCTACCTGTCGCCGCACACCGTCCGGACGCACATGCAGAACGTGCTCGGCAAGCTCGGGGTGCACTCCACGCTGGCCGCCGTCGCGGTCGCCCGCCGGGCCGGGGTCAGCCCCGCCGAGCCGGTCGCGCCGCCGCCGCCGTCCGTGGCGGCCACCGTCGAGCGGCCGTGACGCCAGGCCGTGACGCCAGGCCAGGACGCCTGGTCGTGACGCCTGGCCATGTCGCCTGGTCGTGACGCCCGCCCGGTCGCGGTTCAGCCCGGGATGTTGTCGAACGGGGAGATCAGCAGCCGCAGCAGCGTGGCGAGTTCGGTCTGCTGGCCGGAGGTGAGCTGGGCGAGCAGTTCGCGCTCGTGCGCGAGCAGTCCGGCGAGTGCCTGGTCGGCGCGGTCGCGGCCGTCGTCGGTGAGCCGGACCAGCACGCCGCGCCGGTCGTCCGGGTCGGGCAGTCGCTTGACCAGGCCCTTGCCGGTGAGCCGGTCGATCCGGTTGGTCATGGTGCCGGAGGTGACCAGGGTCTGGGTGAGCAGTTGCCCGGGGGAGAGCTGGTACGGGGAGCCGGCCCGCCGCAGGGCGGTCAGGACGTCGAACTCCCAGGGCTCCAGGCCGTGCTCGGCGAAGGCGGTGCGGCGGGCGCGGTCCAGGTGCCGGGCGAGCCGGCTGACCCGGCTGAGCACCTCGAGCGGTTCCACGTCGAGGTCGGGGCGCTCCCGGCGCCACGCTGCGACCAGCCTGTCGACCTCGTCCTCCATGACGATCAGTGTATCGGTGGATGTGTCGATGTGAAGTCTCTTGACATCGAGAAATGTGCCAGCGAGGCTACATCGAGATATCTTGATGTCGAGATACTTCGAGGTGAACCATGACCACCCCCGTCTGGGACCCGGCGCAGTACCTGCGCTTCGCCGACGAACGCACCCGCCCGCTGCGCGACCTGCTCGCCCGCGTCCCCGCCCTTCCGCACCCTGGTGAGGAGACGATCCTCGACATCGGCTGCGGCCCCGGCAACTCCACCGCCGCCCTGCGCGAACGCTGGCCGCACGCCCGCATCACCGGCGTCGACAACTCCGCCCCGATGCTCGCCACCGCCCGTACCGAGGGCGAACCCACCGCCGAGTACCTGCTCGCCGACGCCCGCGACTACGACCCGGCCCCGGCCGAGCCCGACCTCGTCGTCTCCAACGCCACCCTGCAGTGGGTCGACGGCCACCTCGACCTCGTCCCGCGCTGGGCCGGCGCCCTGCGCCCCGGCGCAGCCGTCGCCTTCCAGGTCCCCGGCAACTTCGACGCTCCCAGCCACACTCTGCTCGCCGACCTGCGCCGCAGCCCCCGCTGGCGCGCCCTGCTCGGCGAGGACGCCGTCCGACCCGGCGTCCACCCGCCCGAGCGCTACCTCGACGCCCTCGCCGCCGCCGGCTGCCACCCGGACGTCTGGGAGACCACCTACCTGACCGCGCTCCCGGGGCCGGACCCGGTCCTGGAGTGGGTCAAGGGCACCGCGCTGCGACCCGTGCTGACCCGGCTCGACGATCCGGCCGACCGGACCGCCTTCCTCGCCGACTACGGGCGGCTGCTGCGCGAGGCCTACCCGGCCGGGCCGTCCGGGACGGTCTTCCCGTTCCGGCGGATCTTCGCGGTGGGCGTCAAGCGGTAGGGGCAAGCGGGAGAGGCCAGGTAGGAGAGGTCAAACGGGGTAGGTCCGGCAGGAGAGGTCAAGCGGGAGAGGTCAGGCAGAGGGCTGCTCAGCCCGTGCGGTCGCCGACCAGCCTCGGGTGCCGCTCCAGGCCCTCCAGGCCGTGCCAGGCGAGGTTCACCAGGTGCGCCGCCACCGTCGCCTTGTCCGGCTTGCGGACCTCCAGCCACCACTGGCCGGTCAGCGCGACCATCCCGACCAGCATCTGCGAGTACATCGGGGCCAGTCGTGCGTCGAAGCCGCGCGACTTGAACTCCAGGCCCAGGATGTCCTCCACCTGTGTCGCGATGTCGCTGATCAGCGAGGCGAAGGTGCCGGTCGACTGGGCCACCGGCGAGTCCCGGACCAGGATCCGGAAGCCGTCCGTCGAGGTGTCGATGTAGTCCATCAGCGCGAAGGCGGCCTGCTCCAGCAGCTCGCGGGAGTGTCCGCCGGTCAGCGCCCCGGTCACCATGTCCAGCAGCAGCTGCATCTCGCGGTCCACCACCACCGCGTACAGGCCCTCCTTGCCGCCGAAGTGCTCGTACACGACGGGCTTCGAGACCCCGGCGCGTTCGGCGATCTCCTCCACCGAGGTGCCGTCGTAGCCGCGCTCCGCGAAGACCGTCCGGCCGATCTCCAGCAGCTGTTCGCGCCGCTGCTTGCCGGTCATCCGGACCCGGCGGCGCGGGGCGGGGGCGGCCGGGCCGCCGGCCCCGTCGGCGGTCCCGCCCGTCGGTGCAGCGGCCCGCGGACGGGCCGGCGCCGTAGCGGGCGCCGCGTCCGTCCGCGTGCTGTGGTGACCGCCTGTGCTGTCTGCGCTGCTCCCGTTCACCCCTACATCATGCTGGAAGCGCCGCCTCATGCGGCGCGGCGGGCGGCGATCCGCTGCGCGTCCGGCCAGCGGACGTCCCGCACCCAGCCGGCCAGCTCGAACCAGCGGATCAGCCGGGCCGAGGAGTCGATCTGCCCGCGCAGCACCCCGTGCCGGGCCGCGGTCGGGTCGGCGTGGTGCAGGTTGTGCCAGGACTCGCCGCAGGAGAGCACCGCGAGCCACCAGACGTTGCCGGAGCGGTCCCGGGAGCGGAACGGGCGCCGGCCGACGGCGTGGCAGATCGAGTTGATCGACCAGGTGACGTGGTGCAGCAGCCCCACCCGGACCAGCGAACCCCAGAAGAAGGCGGACAGCGCGCCGGTCCAGGAGAGCGTCACCAGGCCGCCGATCAGCGCGGGCAGCGCCAGCGAGATCGTGGTCCAGAGCCAGAACAGTCGGGAGATCCGCCTTATGGCCGGGTCGCGGACCAGGTCGGGGGCGTACTTGAGCTGGGAGGTCTGCTCCTCGTCGAACATCCAGCCCATGTGGGCCCACCACAGGCCCTTCATCAGCGCCGGGATGCTCTCCCCGTAGCGCCAGGGCGAGTGCGGGTCGCCCTCCTTGTCGCTGAACCGGTGGTGCTTGCGGTGGTCCGCGACCCAGCGCACCAGCGGGCCCTCGACCGCGAGGCTCCCGACGATCGCCAGGGCGAGGCGCATCGGGCGGTTGGCCTTGAACGCGCTGTGGGTGAAGTAGCGGTGGTAGCCGACGGTGATGCCGTGGCAGGTGAGGAAGTACATGGAGACGGTGATCGCGACGTCCGTCCACCCCAGCCCCCAGCCCCAGACCACCGGTACGGCGGCCAGCAGCGCGGCGAACGGCACGAGGATGAACAGGCCTAGTGCGGCCCGCTCGGCCAGGCCCTGCTTCTCCCCGCCACGGGTGGCGGACACCTGCGTGGCTGCGGTGCCGGGATCGGTGTCGGTGTCGGTGTCGGGATCGGGAAACGGAGTGCGGGACGCGGCGGTCCCTGCGCGCGCCTGGCCTGCCTGGATGGTCATGGGCGTCCCCTTGCGGCGTCCCGGAACGGGAGAGAAGCGGATCCTACGTTGGCGTAACTTACGGCATCGTAGGTTGCGCTTCGCGCCCAGGGGAACACGCAGCCGCGCGGCGCTTGAGTGAATTCACCCGACTGGATGGATGAACCCGGGGCCGGGGGCGTCCGGTCGGGAACCGCGCATCGGAGCCATACGGATCGGTGCAAGTCGATACCCAGGGTGGGGTCCACTCGGGTAGGGTCTGACACGACTGTCCGCCGTGGTGTAATGGCAGCACAGGGCCCTTTGGAGGCCTTTGTCTGGGTTCGAATCCTAGCGGCGGAGCCTCTGCACGCCTCCGGTTCGGGCGTCTTCCACCGCGCCGGTATTGTCGGTGCTGCTCGGCGGACTGTGCGTATGGCGACCGGCCTGGGTCCCGGCCGGGTCTGCTCTGCCCTCTCTGTGAACCTACCGAGGAGCCTCCCCGCATGGGTGCCAATTCGCTTGCCGCCGTTGTCGTGCTCGCCGCCGGTGGCGGGACCCGGATGAAGTCGAACAAGCTGCCCAAGGTGCTGCACGAGGTGTGCGGGCGGTCCCTGGTGGGCCACTCGGTGGCGGCGGCTCGGGAACTGACGCCCGCGCAGCTCGTGGTGGTCGTCGGGCACCAGCGCGAGCAGGTCCAGGCGCACCTGGCGGAGCACTACCCGGCGGTGCGGACCGCGGTCCAGGAGGAGCAGAACGGCACCGGGCACGCGGTGCGGACGGCGCTGGAGGTGCTGGCCGCCGACGGTGTGGTGCTGGACGGCACCGTGATCGTCACCGCCGGCGACTCGCCGCTGCTGACCGGGGCGACCCTGCGCCGACTGGCGGACGCGCACACGGCCCAGCAGAACGGCGTCACCGTGCTGACCGCCGTCGTCCCGGAGCCCTTCGGCTACGGCCGGATCCTGCGCGACGAGGACGGCACCGTCGCCTCGATCGTCGAGGAGCGGGACGCCAGCGACACCCAGCGCGCGATCGCCGAGATCAACTCGGGTGTCTTCGCCTTCGACGCCAAACTGCTGGTCGAAGCGCTGGCCGAGCTCACCACGGACAACTCGCAGGGCGAGGAGTACCTGACCGACACCCTGGAGATCCTGCGCAAGGCCGGCCACCGGGTGGGCGCCGTGGTCGCCGAGGACCACCGGGACATCCTGGGCATCAACGACCGGGTCCAGCTGGCGCAGGCCCGCCGGCTGCTGAACGACCGCCTGCTGGAGCGGGCGATGCGCGCGGGCGTCACCGTGGTGGACCCGGCGACCACCTGGTTCGACGTGCAGGTGACCTACGAGCCGGACGCCCTGGTGCTGCCCAACACCCAGCTGCAGGGCGCCACCCACCTGGCCGAGGGCTGCGAGGTCGGTCCGAACTCCACCCTGAAGGACACCCTGGTCGGCGCCGGCGCCCGCGTGAGCAACACCACGGCCGACCGCGCCGAGGTGGGCGAGCTGGCCACCGCGGGGCCGTACGCCTACCTGCGGCCGGGAGCGAAGCTGGCCCGCAAGGCGAAGGTCGGCACCTACGTCGAGATCAAGAACTCCGAGCTGGGCGAGGGCGCCAAGGTGCCGCACCTGTCGTACATCGGCGACGCCACGATCGGCGAGGGCACCAACGTCGGCGCGGCCTCGGTCACCGTGAACTACGACGGCGTGAACAAGCACCGCACGGTCATCGGCGCGCACTGCCGCACCGGTTCGGACAACATGTTCATCGCCCCGGTCACCGTCGGTGACGGCGCTTACACCGGCGCCGGCTCGGTGATCACCACCGACGTCCCGCCGGGCGCGCTCGGCGTGAACCGCGCCCACCAGCGCAACATCGAGGGCTGGGTCGAGCGCAAGCGCCCCGGAACCACGTCGGCGCAGGCGGCGAAGGCCGCGACGGACGGGGCCGCGGAGGCCTGACGCGACGGGCGGAAGTCCGGGCGGAAGTCCGAGGGGCGGTCCCGAGGCGGACGGTTTCTGTGCGGGCGCGTAACCTGGGGGACATACGTGCGCCACTGGGCTTTCCGCCCGTGTCCAGGCGTACCGACATTTCCCCGACCCCGTACCGCGCGTGGGCCTCGCCTGCCCGCATCGGGTCGAGGGATCAGCGTCCGCAACGCGAGGAGACGGTGCAGTGAGCGGGATCACGACGTCGGGTGAGAAGAAGCTCAAGCTCTTCTCCGGCCGTGCCCACCCGGAACTGGCGAGTGAGGTGGCCGCGGCGCTGGGGACCGAGCTGGTCCCCACCAAGGCCCTGGACTTCGCCAACGGCGAGATCTACGTCCGCTTCCTGGAGTCCGCCCGCGGCGCGGACTGCTTCGTGATGCAGAGCCACACGGCTCCCATCAACCAGTGGATCATGGAGCAGCTGATCATGATCGATGCTCTGAAGCGGGCCTCCGCCAAGAGCATCACCGCGATCCTGCCGTTCTACGGCTACGCCCGCCAGGACAAGAAGCACCTCGGCCGCGAGCCCATCTCGGCCCGGCTGGTCGCCGACCTGCTGCGCCAGGCCGGTGCCGACCGCCTGATGGCCGTGGACCTGCACACCGCGCAGATCCAGGGCTTCTTCGAGGGCCCGGTGGACCACCTCTTCGCGCTGCCGCTGCTGGCCGACTACATCGGCGGGAAGGTGGACCGCTCCAAGCTGACCGTCGTCTCGCCGGACGCCGGCCGGGTGAAGGTGGCCGACCAGTGGTGCGACCGCCTGGACGCCCCGCTGGCGATCATCCACAAGCGCCGCGACATCACCCGGGCCAACACCATCCTGTCGGCCGACGTCGTCGGTGACGTCAAGGACCGGGTCTGCGTCCTGGTCGACGACATGATCGACACCGCCGGCACGATCTGCGCCGCGGCCGACGCGCTGTTCGACAACGGCGCCGCGGACGTCCTGGTGGCGGCCACCCACGGTGTGCTCTCCGGCCCGGCCGCGGACCGGCTGAAGAACTCGCGGGTCAGCGAGTTCGTGTTCACCAACACGCTGCCCACCCCGGCGCAGCTCCAGCTGGACAAGATCACCACGCTGTCCATCGCCCCGTCGATCGCGGCCGCGATCCGCGAGGTGTTCGAGGAGGGTTCGGTCACGAGCCTCTTCGAGGGCGTGCACTGACGAAGCCCGCGCAGGCGGCCCCGGTCCCCCAGTGGGCCGGGGCCGCCGCCGATTTCGCGGGAAGCCGTAGATGCGGTTAGACTCGTGAAACTGCTCGGCGAGGGATGCCGTGCGCCTGCTCGACGGGCGCCCGATCCGTGATCGACGCGCTGCCGGTGCCGGATTCCGATCCCGCCGGCAGGCCGTTGCCGCCGAGTGACCCCCGAACGTACTGAGGGTGTGGTCCCGGCGGTTTTTCGCGTTGCCTGCACCCCCGCGCCAAGTCTTCACGAGGAGTGCAGTCGTGTCCGAGATCCGTATTGCTGCTGAGACCCGTACCGAGTTCGGCAAGGGTGCCGCCCGTCGCGCCCGCCGCGCCGGCTTCGTCCCGGGTGTCGTCTACGGCCACGGCCACGCCCCGGTTCACCTGAACCTGCCCGGCCACGACCTGATGATGGCCCTGAAGACCCCGAACGCCCTGCTGGTCGTGCCGATCGAGGGCAAGGACGAGTACGTGCTGCCGAAGGCCGTCCAGCGTGAGGCCATCAAGCGCACCATCGAGCACGTCGACCTGCTGCTGGTCAAGCGCGGCGAGAAGGTCACCGTCGAGATCCCGGTCCTCACCGAGGGCGAGCTGGCCCCCGGCGGCAACCTGCTCGAGCACGTGCTGAACGCCCTGCCGATCGAGGCCGAGGCCACCCACCTGCCCGAGTCCGTGACCGTCTCGGTCGAGGGCCTGGAGGCCGGTGCCTCCATCCACGCCAAGGACATCACCCTGCCGGCCGGCGTCACCCTGGCCGTCGAGGCCGACGCCGTCGTGCTGCAGGTCATCGGCGCCCAGGCCGCCCCGGCCGAGGACGAGGCCGTCGAGGCCGAGGGCGCCGAGGCCTGAGCCTCGCCGCAGTAGCCAGTTGAGACCGCTGCCCCGGTCGCTCCCGCTGGAGCGACCGGGGCAGCGGTGTGTCCGGGATGCGGCGTCTCCGGGGATGATGGCGTCGAGCGTGAAGGTGAGGAGTGAGGGCACGATGGCGGACGAGTACGAGGGCCCCTGGCTGGTGGTCGGGCTGGGCAACCCGGGCGAGCAGTACGCCCGGAACCGGCACAACATCGGGTTCATGGTGGTGGACCTGCTGGCGCAGCGGATGGGCGCCAAGTTCAAGGCGCACAAGAGTCGGGCGCAGGTGGCCGAGGGCCGGCTGGCGGGCAAGCGGGTGGTGCTGGCCAAGCCGATGTCCTTCATGAACCTGTCCGGCGGGCCGGTGACGGCGCTGCGCGACTTCTACAAGGTGCCGGCCGCCGCGCTGATCGCGGTCCACGACGAGCTGGACATCGACTACGCGGCGCTGCGGCTGAAGCTGGGCGGCGGGGACAACGGCCACAACGGGCTGAAGTCGATCACCAAGTCGCTGGGCCCCGAGTACCACCGGGTGCGCTGTGGGATCGGCCGCCCGCCGGGCCGGATGGAGGTCGCGGACTTCGTGCTGAAGGACTTCTCCTCGACCGAGCGCAAGGAGCTGGACTGGTTCGTGGACCGCTCGGCGGACGCGGTGGAGGCGCTGCTGTCCGAGGGGCTGGAGCGGGCACAGGGGACGTACAACTCCTGAACCTCCGTCAACAGGGCGGTGGGTACGCAACAGTCGTACAACGCTTGACCGGCCAAACCTGAATCCATGTGAGAAGCCTGTGCGGGATCGGATACCGTCGGCCCGGTACGCGAACGAGTCCTGGGGAGTTCTCGATGCGGGGATTGGGTCCGGTCCGCCCACTGCGGCGGATCCGGGTGGTCCGGCTGAAGCAGTTCGGACGACGGGTCGGTACGGCCGGTGCGCTGGGGGCGGCCGGAGTGCTGTTGTCCAGCGGCGCGGTGGCGCACGCGGACCCGGTGGCGGAGCCGGATCCGCTGATCGCCCCGGAGCCGGCGGCGGCGCAGCCGGTCCTCGGCGAGTCGATGGGCCCCGACGCGGGGCTGCTGGCCGTCGGCGGCGGCCTGGTGGTGGCGGCCGGCGGAGCGGCGCTGTGGTTGAAGCGCAGGCGCGCGGGCGAGCCCGCGGAGTAGTCACGAGCCCTCAGGGGCCGGTGCCTCCAGGGGAGGCACCGGCCCCTCGCCGTTCCCGGCTCAGCCGGTGTTGCGCAGGCCGGCGGCGATGCCGTTGACGGTCAGCAGCAGCGCGCGGGCGCGCAGCGGGTCGTCGTGGCGTCCGGCGTCGGTCTCCTCGCGCTGGCGGCGCAGCAGCGCGACCTGGAGGTAGGAGATCGGGTCGAGGTAGGCGTCGCGGACGGCGAAGGTCTGCTTCAGCACCGGGTTGTGCTCCAGCAGTTCGCTCTCGCCGGTGAGCCGGAGCACCTCGCGCAGGGTGAGGGCGTGCTCGGCCTTGATCTGGTCGAAGACGTGGCGCAGTTCGCCGGGCACCAGCTGCTCGACGTAGTGGCGGGCGATCCGCAGGTCGGTCTTGGCCAGCGTCATCGCGACGTTGGACAGGAAGTTGCGGAAGAAGTGCCACTCGCTGTTCATCTCGTCCAGCACGTGGCCCAGGCCGGCCGCGCGGGCGGCCGCGAGGCCGGAGCCGACGCCGTACCAGCCGGGGACGATCTGGCGGGACTGGGTCCAGCCGAAGACCCACGGGATGGCCCGCAGGCCGTCCAGGCCCGCGCCGGAGTCGGGGCGGCGGGACGGGCGGGAGCCCAGGTGCAGCGAGGCGAGCTGGTCGACCGGGGTGGAGGCGAAGAAGTACTTCGGCAGGTCCTCCTGCTCGACCAGGGCGCGGTAGGCGGTGTGGGCGGCCTCGGAGACCCGGTCCATCGCGGCGTCCCAGCGGGCCAGCTCCTCGGGGGCCTGGCGCGGTGCGGTGTGCAGCGCGGAGGCGGAGAGGGTGGCGGAGATGGTCAGCTCCAGGTTCTCCCGGGCGAGGGAGGGGAGCAGGTACTTGTCGGAGATGACCTCGCCCTGCTCGGTGACCTTGATCTCGCCTTCCAGGGTGCCCCAGGGCTGGGCCAGGATGGCCTCGTGCGAGGGGCCGCCGCCGCGGCCGACGGTGCCGCCGCGGCCGTGGAAGAGGCGCAGCCGGATGCCGTAGCGGTGGGCGACGTCGCGCAGGCGGCGCTGGGCGCGGTGGATCTCCCACTGGGAGGTGGTGATGCCGCCGAACTTGGAGGAGTCCGAGTAGCCGAGCATGACCTCCTGGATGTCGCCGCGCAGCGAGACGAGCAGCCGGTAGGAGGGGTCGGAGAGCATCTCGTCGAGGATGCGGTCGGCCTGCTGGAGTTCGTCGGTGGTCTCCAGCAGCGGCACGATGCCGATCTTGGCGATGCCGGAGTGCAGGTCGATCAGGCCGGCCTCGCGGGCCAGCACGGTGGCGGCGAAGACGTCGTCGGCGCCCTGGCACATCGAGATGATGTAGCTCTCGACGATCTCGTCGCCGAAGCGCTCGAAGCCCTCGCGGATGGTGTTGAAGACGCCGAGGGTCTTGGTGCCGGCCTCGTCCAGCGGGGCCGGGGTGGGGGCGAGCGGGCGGCGCGAGCGGAGCTCCTTGGCGAGCAGCTTCTGCCGGTACTCGCGGGGCATGTCGGCGTAGCGCCAGGCCTCCTCGCCGAGGCGGTCGAAGAGCTGGCCGAGGGCGTGGTGGTGGGCCTCGGCGTGCTCGCGCACGTCCATGGTGGCGAGTTGGAGGCCGAAGGCCTCGATGGTGCGGATGGCGCGGGCGAGGCGGCCGTCGGCGATGAGCTCGCCGCGGTGGGCGCGCAGCGAGCTCTGGATCAGCCGCAGGTCGGCGACGAGTTCGCGGGTGCCGAGGTAGTCGCGGCCCGCGATGTGCGGGGTGCCCCCGGCCAGGCGCTCGCGGGTGTTCTCCAGCTTGAGCCGGATGCAGGTGGCCTTGAGGCGGTAGGGCTCCTCGGCGTTCATCCGCTTGTAGCGCGGGCTGAGTTCGGGGAGCAGGTGCAGGTCGGTGTTGAGCGAGGCGAGCAGTTCGACCGAGGCGCCGGCCAGCCGCTCGGAGGTGGAGAGCGTGTTGCGCAGCTCGTCGATGGCGGCCAGGGCGTCCTTGATGCCGTACTCGTGCTGGAGGTTGAGGACGTCCCAGGTGACCTGCGGGGTGACGTTGGGGTTGCCGTCGCGGTCGCCGCCGATCCAGGTGCCGAAGGTGAGCGGGCGGACGCCGTCGGGCAGGTTGAGGCCGACCCGGGCGAGCTCCTCCTGAAGCTCCTCGAGGACCTCGGGGACGGCCTCGCGGTAGAGCTCGTCCAGGTAGTAGACGGCGTTGCGGGCCTCGTCGGTGGGCTCGGGACGGGCGATGCGCAGCTCGTCGGTCTGCCAGAGCAGGTCGATGACCTCGGCGAGGCGGCGGTCGGCGGAGCGCTTGGCGCTGCTGGTGCGGGCCGGGCCGGCGGCGACGAGGCCGGAGGCGACCTCCTCGCGGTGGATGCGGTCGAGGAGTTCGCCGATCCGGCGCAGCTTGTTGAGGACGCTGCGGCGGGCGGCCTCGGTGGGGTGCGCGGTGAAGACCGGGCGGACCGCGAGGTGGGCCAGGGTGTCCTCGAGGTGCTTGGGGTCGGCCTCGGCGAGCTGGTCGGCGGTCTGCGCGAGCAGCGAGCCCTCCCGGGCGCGGCGGGTGGCGAACTCGCGGCCGCGGTGCACCTGCTCGGTGACGTTGGCGAGGTGGAAGTAGGTGGAGAACGCCCGGACCAGCTTGGCGGCGGTGTCCAGGTCGATGTCGGAGAGGAGTTCGGCGGTGGCCTCGCCGTCGGTGCGGCTGAGCAGGCGGACCTGTTCGACCAGGCCCAGCAGCTGGGGACCCTCCTGGCGGACCAGCGTCTCGCCGAGCAGGTCGCCGAGGCGGCGGATGTCCGCCCGCAGGGCTGAGTTATCGGCGATCGCGCCGGCTGCGACGCCGGGGGTGGGGCTGTCCGCCGGGTTGGGGACCGGAGCGGTCACGGCTGGCTCCCTGTGGTGGTGGGGTTCGGCAACGGCTCATCGTCACAGGTCCACACGCGTGTGGCGGTTGTGACGCGTGCGGACCGCGCTGTCCGACGCGACCAGCATAGGTGTCGGGGCGTGTGGTGTCCGCGAGGTGGCCGGATGGCGGACAGTGCTGCCGAAAAGGACCTGTGGTCTGGACCACTTGGCGGAGCCGGGAGGTGTGCCGGACAATCCCGGTGGGGAGGGGTGGGGGTTGCCGCATAGTCTGTCGGGCATGAGCAAGTCGCCTGGGGAGCGCGCGCAGGACCGGTCGTTCTGGTGGTGGAAGCGGCCGCGCAGCGCCTTCCTGGACATCGGCCTGGCCCTGCTCGCCGCGCTGGAGTGCGCGGTCAGCACGATCGGCTTCGTGTCCGCCCGGGTGCACCTGACCACCACGGCCACGGTGGGGATCGCGCTGCTCGGCACGCTGGCCGGCGGCTCGCTGGTGCTGCGCCGGCGCTGGCCGGCCGTCCCGGTGCTGGTCACCCTGGTCGCGATGCCCGGAATGCTCGGCGTGCTGCTGCTGGTGGTGGCGCTGTACACGCTGGCGGAGACCTGGGAGTGGCCCTCGCGGCGCTGGCGGGTGGTGGCGCTGTCCGGGCTGGCCTTCGCCGAGGCGGTCGCCGTGATGATGGTGTCGATGCTGACCCCCGACGACCCGACGGTGGAGCAGCCGCCGCTGTGGGGCCAGGTCCTGATAGCGGTGCTGGTGGCGGTCGGACTGACCGTCCCCCCGGTGGTGACCGGCCTGTACGTGGGCGCCCGGCGGCGGCTGATCGAGTCGCTCAAGGACCGCGCGCACGGCCTGGAGACCGAGCTGGACCTGCTGGCCGAGCAGGCGCAGGAGCGCGCCCGCCGGGCCCGGCTGGAGGAGCGCACCCGGATCGCCCGGGAGATGCACGACGTGGTGGCGCACCGGGTGTCGCTGATGGTGGTGCACGCCGGGGCACTGGAACGCATCGCCGCCAAGGACCCGGAGAAGGCCGCGCAGAGCGCCAAACTGATGGGCGAGGTGGGCCGGCAGGCCCTGAACGAGCTGCGCGAGATCCTCGGCGTGCTGCGGATGGACGACGAGCGGCCGCCGGAGTCGGACACGCTGGTCGGGTTGCCGCGGCTGGTGGACCAGTCCCGGGCGGCCGGGATGGCGGTGACCCTGACGGTCAGCGGCAGCCGGCAGGAGTTCACCGCCGAGGCCGAGCAGACCGCCTACCGGGTCGTCCAGGAGGGGCTGACCAACGCGCACAAGCACGCGGGCGGCGCGCAGGTGTCCGTCCTGCTGGCGTACGCGCCGAACGGGGTACGGGTGAGCGTGGTGAACGCCTGCCCGGGCGGCGAGCGGGCCGCGGCCCAGCTGCCCAGCGGCGGCAACGGGCTGGTCGGGATGCGGGAGCGGGTGATCGCGCTGGGCGGCACCTTCTCGTCCGGGCCGGAGGCGGACGGCGGGTTCCGGGTCGAGGCGGTGCTGCCGTCCCGGCTGGCGGTGCGGGCCGAGCGGCTGGGGTAGCCGCCGGCCGTCAGCTCTCCGCCGTCAGCTGCCTGCCGTTCGCGGGTGCGGGGCTCACTCGTCCGCGGTGCGCAGCCGTTCCGGGGAGGTGCCCAGCACCAGGGCGGTGATCGCCTGGTCGATGCCGTGGCCGAGGAACCACTCGCCGGTGTGGTCCAGGCTGTAGACCCGGCCCTCCTCGTCGACGGCCAGCAGCGCCTGCCCGTACGCCTCCTCGCCGAGCGGCGCGACCTGGGTGCCCAGCGCCCGGCCGAGGTCGAGCAGGGTGCGCGGCTGGTGCAGGCCGCACAGCGGGTCGATCAGGAACGGGGTGCGGGCCAGCTGGCGGCCCGGGCCGGACAGGTCGAAGGCGAGGCCGCCGAACTCGGCCCAGGCCTCCACCGCCGCCGGGAACACCGAGTGCCCCGCGCCGGTCGGCGCGCCGAACCCGACCAGGGCGTCGGCCCACTCCTCGGCCTGCTGGATCTGCCAGCGGCCGGGGTGCCAGCCGACCGCCTTGAGCTCGGCGGCGACATCGGCGGGAAAGCGCGGGCGGGTGCGCCCGATGGTGCCGGTGGCGGCGCCGCCGGGGGTGGACAGGGTGGCCGGCGGGGGCGGGGGCGGGGGCGGGCTGGGCGGGTTCAGGGCGGACTCCGGGGTTCGGGGACAGGGACAGGGGACGGACCGGGGCGGCGCTCGGCCGGTCAGTGCGCGGGCGGCCCGACGGCGACGCTCTGCACGGTGAAGTGCTCCAGCATGGGGGCGCAGGAGCGGCACGGCGGGGCGTGGGTGCCGTGCGCCGGATCGCCTTCCTCGCGGATCCGGACGGTCGTCATCCGGGCGCCCTTGAGCGCCTTGCGGGCCTCGGGCAGGCTCATCGGCTTGCGGGCCGCGCGCTTGGAGCGCCGGCCGTCGACCGCGGTCAGGTACCGGGAGAGCAGGACGGCCTCCGGGCAGCGGCCGGTGAACCGCTCGCGGGCCTCCAGCGGCAGGGTGTCCAGGAAGCCGGTGACCAGGTGGTGCAGGACCGGGCGGCGGTCGTCCTTGCCGCCCGCCAGGGTGTGCACCTCGCCGGCCTTCAGCGACAGCGCGGCGGCGACGGCGGGCAGCAGGCTGTCGCGGTGGTGGCGCAGCACGGGCGGGTCCGCCGGCTCACCGGTGGTCATCCGTCGTCCTCCTCCTCGTTGCCCGGCGTCCGCCGGAGTGGCCCGGCCGGTCCTGGGCAAGCCTGTCAAACGACACCGACATCCGTACAACCGGGGTGCGGCGGTGCCGGATACCGGGGCGGACCGGACGGACGGTCACCCGATGCTGGCCGCACGCGCACCCCGTCGTCACGACATGTCCGCTGATTTACCGAAAACATCCCCGGGCCGGGGCGGCGCCCGGTACCGTTCCGGCAGCCGGCCGGGGGGATGCGGCCGGCCGCCCGGGCGGCCGCCGGCGGGGCCGACTCCGCTGCCCGCGCCGGACGTTGAGGCCTGCACGGCGCCGGGGTGCACCACCCCGTGCCGGTCCACCCGCAGCCCGCGTTCCGTCACCTCGGCCACCGGGCCGGATCGTTCCCGGTCGCCGAACGGGCCGCCCGCGAACTGCTCGGCCTGCCGCCGCACCCGCACCTCACCGAGGCGCGGCAGGAGCGGGTGGCGCGGGTGCCGACGCGGGCGCCGACCGGGCGGCGCCGAGCCGGTCCACGATGACGGGGGTTCTCCAAAGGCGGGGGGCCGGGCCTTGAGGGGACCCCCTAGGCTGGTGCCCAGCAAGCACCGAATTTGCAGCCAGTGGGGGCTCCCAGATGACGACAGGTCGGCCCGGCGTCGCCGCCGCACCGAACGCGGCGTACGCAGGTCAGGTGGTGCAGTTCCCGGATCCGGTCCGTGCCGAGCGGCACCCCGCCGGGGTCAGCGTGGACGAGTACGGCTACCCGGACTTCGGCCCGTACGCCGCCGCCGCGGCCGAGGTCGCCGACCCGCCGGAGGGCTTCGGCGTGGACGAACTGCGGCTGACCGACTACGTCTCGGCCAACGCCGCGCTCTACACCCAGGGCCACCCGCTCTGGGCCGACCTGGAGACCGCCGTGGCCACCCCGCCCGGCTGGACCTGGCACCACGCGGTCGGCCGCGCCGCCCCCGGCTGGCGCCGGATGGAGCTCGTCCCGGTCGAGGTCAAGGCCCTGATGCGGCACCACGGCGGCCTCGCCACCTCCGCCGCCGACCACACCCGCCGCGGCACCCGCCCGCTGCAGGAGCGCCGGCCCGTCCACTTCTCGCTGGCCAAGGACGGCGGCGACCCGATCGGCGTCCACGAGGACCTGGTGCAGCGCGCCGAGGAACGCCTCGGCTACCGGCTGCCCGGCGCCTACCGCACCTTCCTCAAGCTGGGCGGCGGCCGCGCCCCGGTCGGGGTGGCGCTGGACACCGACCTCGGCCTGCTGCTCGACCAGCCGTTCCTGACGCTCACCGAGGAGTACGGCACCGAGGACGTCGTGTACGCCAACAAGTGCCTGCGCGACCACCTCACCAAGGACTACCTGGGCATCGCCTACGCGCAGGGCGGCCTCCTCGCGCTCAAGGTGCGCGGCGAGCGGACCGGTTCGGTCTGGTTCCAGCTGTACGACGACGCCCGCGACTCCGGTGGCCCGGAGGCCCCGGAGGACCGCTGCGCCCGGCTGCTGCTGCCCTGCGGCGAGGACTTCGACGCCTTCCTGCTGCGGTTGGCGGGCAGCCCGCCGGAGCTGGAGACCGTCGCGGAGCTGATGGTGGACGGCGGGTTCGCCCGGGCCGTCCCGGTGGGCTGATGCACGGGGTCGCGGTGGGCGAGGTGGTCGCGGTGGTTGCGGCGGTGCTGGTGGAACGGGGGACGACGAGGATGCGGACAGGGGTGAACCGGGCGTGGTGACGTACGCGCAGGCGCAGGAGCTCGCCGAGGAGTGGATCAACGGCGGGGTGCCGCACTCGCAGCAGCGCGAGGTGCGGGTCCGGGAGTTCGACCTGGGCTTCGTCTGCTGGGCGATGCCGCCCGGCGACGGGGACGGGACCGCGGGCCCGGACGGCTCCGGCACCGGCACCGGCACCGGTGCGAGCGGTGCCGGCGGCTCGGGCTCGGGTGAGGCGCGGCTGGTGATCGCCCGGGACTCCGGCGCCAGCACGCTCTGGCCCGCGCTGCCCGTCAACGAGGTGGTCCGGCAGTACGAGGAGGTCTACGGGCGGCCGATCGCGGCCAACCCGGCCGGAGCGGCGAAGCCCGCGCCCGGACCGGTGGAGGCGACGTCCTTCCTGCTCAGCCCGCCGCAGTGGCTGCAGGAGGCGGGGGCCGCGGCGATCGCGGCGGAGGCGGAGCGGCTGGGGGCCGGTTCGGCTCCCGCGCCCGCGCCGACTGCTCAGCCTGCCCCCGCGCCCTCCCCGGCTCCCGCGCCCGTTCCTGCCGGGGCCCCGGTTCCGGCCGCCCTGCCCCCCGAGGAGTGGCCTGCTCCGACGGCGCCGCCGGTGGCCGCCGTACTGACCGAGCCGCCGGTCTCCGACCGGCCCGCCGGGGACGCGCCGACCATGCTCGCCCCGCCGCCGGACTTCCGCGAGCCGCCCGTCGCGCCGCAGCCGCAGGCCGTCGCGCCGACCGCCGCCCCTGTCGGGCCGCCCGCCGGGCCGCCCGCGCCGCCGGTCGGCGCCGAGGCGGCGACCGTCCTGATGCCCGACGGCCTGCGGACCACCGGCTCGGACCTGCCCGACACGCCGGCGCCGGCCGGCGCCGAGGCCGCGACCATGCTGATGCCGCCGGCGAGCGGTGGCTACGGCATGCCGCCGGTCCCGCCGCCCGCCGCGCAGCCGCCGACGGCCCAGCCCCCGGCCCAGGCACCCGCACCCGCCCCGGCGGCCGAGCCGGCGCCCACGCTGCTCGCGCCGCCGGACGCCATGCCCGGGCTGATGGGCCTGCCCGGTGCCCCGGCGACACCGCCCGGTGCACCGGTGGAGCACGCGCCGACGATGCTCGCCCCGCCCGGCGGAGTGCCCGGCCTCGGCGGTCTGCCCGGCGCCCCGGCGACACCGCCCGGTGCGCCGGTGCCGCCCGGTGCGCCGGTGGAGCAGGCACCGACCATGCTGGCCTCGCCCGGCGGGCTGTCCGGCCTGCCCGGCGCCCCCGGCACCCCGGCCGCCGGCACGCCCACCGGCGGCGCGCCGCAGGGCGGGCTCGGCCGTGCCCCGGCCTCGGCCCCGCCGCCGCCCCCGCCGGCCGCGCTGCGCGGCGGCCCCGCCGGGTCGCCCGGTGCGGGCGCCGCCCCCGGCGGGCTGGGCCGCGGTGGCGCCTCGACCCCGCCGCCGCCCCCGCCCGCCGGGCTGAAGCACACCTCGGGCTCCGGCACGCCTGGCGGCGCCCCGGGCGGCCGGGCGGCCGCTTCGACCCCGCCGCCTCCGCCGCCGGCGGGCCTGCGCGGCGGCGCCCCGGCGCCGCAGGGCACCCCGGCCGGCGGCACGCCCTCGGCCGGGGTGGCGTACGAGGCGACCCAGCTGGCGAGCGCGATCGACCCGGCGCTGCTGGGCGGCGCCCCGGCGGACCCGGGCACCCCGCCGTCCGGCGGTCCCGCCGTCCCGCCGCCGGGCGCGCCGACCCCGGCCGCCGCGCCCGCGGCCGGCTACGGCTACCCGAACGCGGGCGGCGCCGCCGGGGTCGTCCCCCCGGCGCCGGTGACCGGCGCGCCGCAGGCCGCGCCGGTGCCTCCCGGGGTGCCCGCGGTCGGCCCCGGCTACTTCGCCGCGCTCAGCTACCGGGGCCCGGACGGCTCGGAGCAGAAGCTGCTGCACCGCAGCGAGCCCGGCACCCCGCACCCGGAGTGGAAGATCCTTCAGGACCTGCGGCGGCTCAACGTGCCGCCGGAGCAGGTGCTGGAGCTCTACACCGAGCTGGAGTCCTGCGACCTGCCGGGCGGCTACTGCAACCGCATGATCGCCTCGTCCTGGCCGAACGTCCGGCTCACCCACACCGCCCCGTACGGCCGCGACCACGCCTCCCGGCAGGCCGGGATGGCCGAGCTGCTCGACCACCTGGACGAGCTGCACCAGCTGGCCTCCGGCGCCCAGCGGGTCCGCCCGTTCCGGGTGCCGCCGCCCGCGCCCGGCACGGTCCAGGCGCTGCCGCCGCTCCCGCCGCAGCAGCTGGCCCAGGAGGTCGGCGCGGCCTTCGGGCAGAACCTGTTCCGCTACGAGCAGCGCGCCGTCTCCCGCCAGGGCGTGCCCGAGCCGGTGTCCCAGACCCTGATGTGGGCCGGGCTGCCGCGCGACTTCGGGCCGTTCTTCTGGGCGCAGGCACAGGAGGGCCGCCCGATCCCGACGCTCGCAGAGCTGGCCGCCGAGCGCGGCCTGTCCAGCGGCCCGGACTTCGGCGGCTACCTGGTGCTCGGCAACGACTACGGCCGCCAGCTCTGCGTCCAGTACGGCACCGCGAACGTGGTCGCGGTGGACGTCGATGGAACCGGCCAGCCGCCCCGGTTCGTCAACACCGGTGTACCGGAGTTCGTCCGCGCGCTGGCCCTGCTGGGCCGGATGTGGCGGCTGCGGTACGGGCTGACACCGGACCAGGCCGGTCGCTGGACGACCGACTTCCAGGCTCAGCTCGCCGCGATCGACCCGGCGGCCCTGCAGAACGCGGACACCTGGTGGGCCGTGCTGCTGGAGCAGTTCTGGGACGGTCTGCTGTAGCGGACCGTCGCGGATCCTCGCAGGTGGGGAGGGGTCGTTCCGGGGTCCGGGACGGCCCCTCCGGCGTGCCGTCATGGCTGTGCCTCGTTGGGGTTTCGCCCAGATCTGCGCAAAATAGGTCAAGAGGATGGGTCTATACGGCCGTCCTCGACGTATTACGGTCCGCACGACGACCGAATCCGGCCCCGGGCTTCGAACCGGTTCCGGATCCGGCCGTTCCGTCCGATCATGGGCTCCGCAGCCCGCGAACGAGGGGAAGAGCCCATGAGCGACGCCGTCCCCCAGTACGGCTTCACCCAGGCCCGGCGCGGCTACGCGCCCGAGCAGGTCGAGCGAACGCTCGCCGCGCTCACGGCCCAACGCGACGAGGCCTGGGAACGACTCAGTGTCCTGGGAGCCGGGATCCGGCAGATGGAGGCCCGGCTGGAAGAGGTCCGCCGGGCCGCCGAGGACGCCCCGGAACCCGACTACCAGGTGCTCAGCGAGCAGGCCGCCGGCTTGGCCGTGATGGCCGGCAACGAGGCGCGCGCCGTCCGCGACAAGGCCGAGCGCTTCGCCGAGGACCTGCGGGACGAGGCCTACGAGGCCGGGCAGAGGCTCGAACGGGAGGCCAAGGAGTACGCCACCACCACCCGTGCCGAGGCCGACGCGGCCGCCCGCCGCACCGACGAGCGCACCCGCGCCGAGGCCGAGAGCCTCCGGGCCGACGCCGACCGGGAGAGCCGGGCCGCCCAGGACGCCGCCACCGCCTACGCCGCCAAGGTGCGGGTCGCCGCCGCCGAGGCCAGCGAGCAGGCCGAGGCCGAGCTGGCCACCCGGCGCCGCAAGGCCGACGAGACCTTCGCCATGGCCCAGGCCAAGGCCGACGCCGAGGAGGCCGAGGTCTCCGCCACCGCCGAGCGCCGGGTCAAGGAGGCCGAGCAGCACCGGGAGACCGTGCTGAACCAGATCAAGCAGCTGGAGACGGACGCCCAGGCCAAGGCCGACCAGCTGATCGAGCAGGCCCGTCGGGAGGCCGAGAAGACCAACGCGGCGAGCGAGCGCGAGCAGCGCGAGTTCGACACCCGGCTGGAGACGGTGCAGCAGCACCTGGACCACATCAAGGCCACGCTGGCCTCGCTCACCGGGTCGGCGGTCGGCCAGATCGAGTCCGCGGCGGTCGCGGCCGGCGCGGCTGCGGCTGCGGAGGCGGGTCCTGCGGACGCGGCCCCGGCTGAGGCTGCGGCTCCGGCGGACCCGGTTCCGGCCCCGACGGACGCGGTCGCCGACGCGGCGCCGGTGGACTCGGAGGCGGACACCGGGGAGATCCCGGTGACGAACCTGCGGAAGGCCTCGGCGAAGGTCACCGCCCCGGCGCGGGCGGCGGCTCCGGCTCCGACGCAGGCTCCGGCTCCGCTGGAGGAGAAGGAGAAGGAGAAGGCGACGGCGGTGCTGCGGCCGCCGGTGGTCGGTGGGGGTGCCGCCAAGGTGTCCGCCGAGGCCGTGGTGACCGGCCCGGTCACGCCGGTGGTGGTCCCGCCGAAGCCCGCCTCGCCGCCCGCCTCGCCGCCCGAGGCGGCGGCCGACCGGGACGGTGGCACGGGCGGGAGGGCCGCGGAGGCCGGTGCCGGTGCCGAGCGGGAGCCGGAGGACGAGACCCGGATCATCCCGAAGATCATCATCGTGGACGACGGCGCCGGCTACGCGACCCCCAACACCGTGAGCTACCGACGCCGTTGACGGCCGCGTCGGGCGGACGGGCGGGAAACGGAGTAGGCCGAGACCCGTGGCGCCCTCCAGGAAAGGGCGCCACGGTTCCCGGCGCTTGGGCGGGCGCCCCCACCCAGGGTCGCCCGGCCTCGCACCTCCGACCCCCATCGGTGGTGCGACAGTGCCACCGCAGCCATCCCCCACGGTTGGGTGCGGCGGGCACGTTCACCATGGTGCGCGATCTCCATGGACGGGCAGTGACAGGAGTATGTCCAGTTCGTGGCGGATAGCCGTGCCCGGTTCGGCACGGCCTCCGGTCGGTTCGTCCACGGGCCGGCCCGGTGTTCCGTCCAGTGGTTCGTCCCCGGTCGCGTCCTGGCCGTGTCCCGGTCGTCCCCCCGAGCCCGGGCGGGGCGCGGACGGGCCGGTGGAGGGGGTGCGGGCGGCGGTTCGCTGCCGCCCGGCCCCGCCGGGGCCGTACGCCGCGTGCGTGTCCGTGCCGCGGCGTAGGCTGGAGACCCCCGGCCGCTCGGCGCGCCGGGCCGTTCGCGTTGCCCTGGCGGGGCCTTGCCGCCCGGGGGCAGCTCCAGCCACGGCACGAAGAAGAGACCCCAGATGAGCCTGACCGGACTGCTCGATGTCGTCGCGCGGGACGCGGCGCTCGCCGAGGCGATCGAGGCGGCCACCGCCATCGGAGCCGCGGCCGGCGGCCGCCGCCACCTGGACCTGGTCGGACCGCCCGCCGCCCGGCCGTTCGCCATTGCCGCGCTGGCCCGGGCGCTCGCCGGGCAGGCCGCCGGGGAGCGGGGCCGTCCGGTGCTCGCCGTCACCGCGACCGGCCGGGAGGCCGAGGACCTGGCGGCCTCGCTGCGCTCGCTGCTGCCCCCCGACGCCGTCGCCGAGTTCCCGGCCTGGGAGACGCTGCCGCACGAGCGGCTGTCGCCCCGTTCGGACACCGTCGGCCGACGGCTGGCCGTGCTGCGCCGGATCCTGCACCCGCGGGCGGACGATCCGGCGGCCGGGCCGGTGCAGGTGGTCGTCGCCCCGGTCCGCTCGGTGCTGCAGCCGCAGGTCAAGGGGCTGGCCGAGCTGGAGCCGGTGGCTGTCCGGCGCGGAGAGTCGCACGACTTGGAGGAGGTGGCCCGCCGGCTCGCCGCGGCCGCCTACGCGCGCGTCGAACTGGTCGAGAAGCGCGGCGAGTTCGCCGTCCGCGGCGGCATCCTGGACGTCTTCCCGCCGACCGAGGAGCACCCCCTGCGGGTGGAGTTCTGGGGCGACGAGGTCGAGGAGATCCGGTACTTCAAGGTCGCCGACCAGCGCTCTCTGGAGATCGCCGAGCACGGCCTGTGGGCGCCGCCCTGTCGCGAGCTGCTGCTCACCGACGAGGTGCGGGCGCGGGCCGCCGAGCTGTCCGCGCAGCACCCCGGGCTGGCCGAGATCCTGGACAAGATCGCCGAGGGCATCGCGGTCGAGGGCATGGAGTCGCTGGCGCCGGTGCTGGTGGACGACATGGAGCTGCTGGTCGACGTGCTGCCGCTCGGCTCGGTCGCGGTGGTCTGCGACCCCGAGCGGGTCCGCACCCGGGCCGCCGACCTGGTGGCGACCAGTCAGGAGTTCCTGCACGCCTCCTGGGTCGCGGCCGCGTCGGGCGGGGACCGTCCGATCGACCTGGAGACGATCGACGTCTCCGCCGCCTCGCTGCGCTCGCTGGCCGAGGTGCGCGAGCACGCCGCCGAGATCGGGCTGCCCTGGTGGTCCGTCAGTCCGTTCGCGACCAGCGAGTCCTCGGTGAACGAGGTGCTGGAGTTCGACGCCAACACCCTGACCCTCGGAATGCACGCCGTCGAGGCCTACCGGGGTGACACGGCCCGGGCGATCGCCGACGCCAAGGAGCGGCTGGCCGCCGACTGGCGGGTCGTCATGGTGACCGAGGGGCACGGGCCGGCCTCGCGGCTCGCCGAGGTGCTGGGCAACGAGGGCATCCCGGCCCGCCTGGTCGCCGACCTCGCCGAGGCGCCCACCCGGGACGTCGTCCACGTCTCCTGCGGCTCGATCGAGCACGGCTTCGTGGACGAGGCGCTGAAGCTCACGGTCATCACCGAGACCGACCTGTCCGGCCAGCGGTCCTCCACCAAGGACATGCGCCGGATGCCCTCGCGCCGCCGCAACGCGATCGACCCGCTGGCGCTCGCCGCCGGCGACTACGTCGTCCACGAGGCGCACGGCGTCGGCAAGTACGTCGAGATGGTGCAGCGCACCGTCCAGGGCGCCACCCGCGAGTACCTGGTGCTGGAGTACGCCCCCGCCAAGCGCGGCCACCCCGGCGACCGGCTGTTCGTGCCGACCGACCAGCTCGACCAGGTCACCAAGTACGTCGGCGGCGAGGCCCCGACACTGCACCGGCTCGGCGGCGCGGACTGGGCGAAGACCAAGCAGCGGGCCAAGAAGGCGGTCAAGGAGATCGCCGCCGACCTGATCAAGCTGTACTCGGCCCGGATGGCCGCCCCCGGCCACACCTTCGGGCCGGACACCCCGTGGCAGCGCGAGCTGGAGGACGCCTTCCCGTACGCGGAGACGCCGGACCAGCTGACCACCATCGCCGAGGTCAAGTCCGACATGGAGAAGTCCGTCCCGATGGACCGGCTGATCTGCGGCGACGTCGGGTACGGCAAGACCGAGATCGCGGTGCGGGCCGCGTTCAAGGCGGTGCAGGACGGCAAGCAGGTGGCAGTGCTGGTGCCGACCACGCTGCTGGTGCAGCAGCACTTCTCGACCTTCGCCGAGCGGTACGCCAACTTCCCGGTGACGGTGAAGGCGCTGTCCCGCTTCCAGACCGACAGCGAGGCCAAGGCCGTCCTGGAAGGGCTGTTCGAGGGCTCGGTGGACGTCGTCATCGGCACCCACCGGCTGTTCTCCTCCGAGACCAGGTTCAAGGACCTCGGCCTGGTCATCGTCGACGAGGAGCAGCGGTTCGGCGTCGAGCACAAGGAACAGCTGAAGAAGCTGCGGGCCAACGTGGACGTGCTCACCATGTCCGCGACCCCGATCCCGCGCACCCTGGAGATGGCGGTCACCGGCATCCGCGAGATGTCCACCATCACCACCCCGCCGGAGGAGCGGCACCCGGTGCTGACCTTCGTCGGACCGTACGACGAGAAGCAGATCTCGGCCGCGATCCGGCGTGAACTCCTGCGCGAGGGCCAGGTGTTCTACATCCACAACCGGGTGGAGTCGATCGACAAGGCCGCCGCCCGGCTGAAGGACCTCGTGCCCGAGGCGCGGGTCGCCACCGCGCACGGGCAGATGGGGGAGACCCAGCTGGAGAAGGTCGTCGTCGACTTCTGGGAGAAGGAGTTCGACGTCCTGGTGTCGACCACGATCGTGGAGTCCGGCATCGACATCTCCAACGCCAACACCCTGATCGTCGAGCGTGGCGACACCTTCGGCCTCTCCCAGCTGCACCAGCTGCGCGGCCGGGTCGGACGCGGTCGCGAGCGCGGCTACGCGTACATGCTGTACCCGCCGGAGAAGCCGCTCACCGAGACCGCGCACGAGCGCCTGGCCACCATCGCCCAGCACACCGAGATGGGTGCCGGCATGTACGTCGCGATGAAGGACCTGGAGATCCGCGGCGCCGGCAACCTGCTCGGCGGCGAGCAGTCCGGGCACATCGCGGGCGTCGGCTTCGACCTCTACATGCGGATGGTCGGCGAGGCGGTGGCCGAGTTCCGCGAGTCGCTGGCGGGCGGCGGGGAACCGGAGGAGGAGCCGCTGGAGGTGAAGATCGAGCTGCCGGTCGACGCGCACGTGCCGCACGACTACGCGCCCGGCGAGCGGCTGCGGCTGCAGGCGTACCGCTCGATCGCGGCGGTCAACTCGGAGGACGACATCACGCACGTCCGGGACGAACTGGTGGACCGCTACGGCAAGTTGCCCGAGGCGGTGGAGAACCTGCTGATGGTCGCGGCGCTGCGGCTGTACGCCCGCCGGTGCGGCATCTCGGACATCACCCTGCAGGGCTCCAATGTCCGCTTCGGGCCGGTGGAGCTGCGGGAGTCCCAGCAGCTGCGGCTGAACCGGCTCTACCCGCGCAGCCAGGTCAAGGCGGCGGCCCAGCAGCTGCTGGTGCCGCGACCGAGCACCGGGCGGATCGGCGGCAAGCCGCTGGTCGGCCGGGAACTGCTCAGCTGGTGCAGCGAGTTCCTGTCGGCCATGTTCGACGACCTGGCGGGCGCGAAGAAGTAGCGCCTGCCGGGCGATGGTTCACGGCGGTCTCGGGTCTCGGCCCGGGGCCGCCGTTCTGTGTGCGGGCCTCGGCGGCGACGGCTGTGAACAGGGCTGTCAGCCGAGCTTCCACTGGCCGGTCTGCGGGGCGAAGCCGCTGTCGAGGCCGAACTGGGCCTTGTCGAGCTTGGCGTCCTTCGGCACCTCGAAGGTGACGAAGCCGAGAGCGTTCTCGCCGGGGGCGATGTTCGCGGCCGCCGCCGCTGCCCCGGCCGCGCCACCGGTCCGCTCGGAGCCCCGCCCCTTCCTGCGGACGCCCGTCCCGGCCGTCCCGCCCGCATCCGTCGTGCCGCCCGCCCCCGCCACTCCGCCGCCGTCGTTCCCCGACCTGGGTGCCCAGTGCGCCCGCCTCTCCGACCTCGTGGACGCCGGCCGCCACACCGAGGTCCTCGGCCTCGCGGCCGGCCTGCTGCCCCGTGCCGAGGCCGAACTCGGCGGCGCCGCACCCCTGGTGCGCACCATCCGCACCATCTACGCCCGCACCCTCCTCCACGAGGGCCACCCCCAGCAGGCCCTCCCCGAGTACCGCCGCCTCGCCGCCACCGCCGACGGCGGCCCGCACGGCCCCCAAGGCCTCGACCACCGCTACCGCGCCGCCATCTGCCTCGAACACCTCGGCCACGGCGCCGACGCCCTCGCCGAGTACCAGGCTCTTCTCACCGCCCACACCGCCCGCCTCGAATCCGGCCTCGACGGCGACCTGGAGCGCGCCTACGACCTCCGCGAACGCATCGGCCTCCACCTCGCCGCCACCGGCGACCCCCAGAACGCCCGGCAGTGGCTGCTCCCCCTCCTCCTCGACCGCGAACGTCGCGACGGCCCCCACCACCCCACCGTCCGCCGCCTCCGCCAGTCCCTCTCCACCCTCCACCCCCAGCACCCCGCCCCCTGGCCCCCAGCCACCCCCTGACCAGGTGCCGGCTGGGGGAGTGGGAAGTCGGCGGGTCCGACTTCCTGTGCGGGGGATGATCGGCGGTCTCGGGAGCAGGACATCGATGTCCGGGATGTGGTGGGGCAGGGTGTGGTGCGGCGGGTGGGGTGAGGGCCGCCGGGGGTGGGGGTGGGCGGGTAGGTTCGAGGTGTGACGACGAATGTTCCCGGCGCCAAGTTGATTCTGCTGACCACGACCCACCGGGTGGCTCCCGGGTTGCTGGCGTGGCCGGCGTGGGAGGCGTTGCGGTCGGCGGGGCGGGTGCTGGTGGCGGACGAGGGGCATCCGCAGGTGGCGGCGGTGCGGCAGGCCGGGGTGGCGGTGGAGGTGGTGGCGGCCGGGTCGGCGCCCGCGCTGGCGCGGCTGCTGACCGGGCAGCCCGCCGGGGCCGGGGCGACGGTGTGGCTGGGCAGCCCGGACGGGGATCCGGGGCTGACGGACGCGCTGGCGCGGCTGGCGGTGGAGCGGGCCGGTGAGGTGCCGGAGATCGAGGTGCTGCCGGGCTCGTACGACCTGCCGGGGGCGCGGCTGCTGGACCTGGTGACGGTGATGGACCGGCTCCGCTCGCCGGGCGGTTGCCCGTGGGACGCCGAGCAGACGCACGAGAGTCTGGTGAAGTACCTGGTCGAGGAAGCGTACGAGCTGGTCGAGGCGATCGAGGAGGGGGACCGGGGGACGCTGCGCGAGGAGCTGGGTGACGTGCTGCTCCAGGTGTTCTTCCATTCCCGGATCGCCGAGGAGCACCCGACCGATCCGTTCACCGTCGACGACGTGGCGGGCGACATCGTCGAGAAGCTGATGTACCGGCATCCGCACGTGTTCGGGGATGTCGAGGCCGAGGGCGCCGCCGAGGTGGAGGCGAACTGGGAGCAGCTGAAGGCCGCGGAGAAGGCGGACCGCGAGTCGGTGCTGGACGGTGTGCCGGCCGGGCTGCCCGCGCTGGCGTACGCGGCGAAGCTGGTGTCCCGGGTGCGCCGGGCGGGCGTCCGCACCGTGCCGGACGAGCCGTACGAGCTGCCGGCCGAGCTGACCGCGGAGTCGGCGGGCCGACTGCTGCTCGCGGTGGCGCAGCGGGCGCACGACGCCGGGGTGGACGTGGACGCGGCGCTGCGCTCGGCCGCGCGCGGTTACCGGGACGCGGTACGCGCGGCCGAGGGCCTCAAGCCTGGTGGAGAACCCATCGGAGAACCGGCCGGAGAACCGGGCGGAGAGCCTGGTGGAGAGCCCGACCGGGAGCCGGACGGGGAGTAGGCGCTCAGGCCGCCGTGGCGGTGCTCTCCATCGGGCGCCGCTGCGGCGGGACGAGTTCCCCGATGGCCTCGCCGACGAGGACGACGAGTTCGGCGAGGCGTTCCAGGTCGAGGTGGTCGGGCAGGTCGGCGAGGGAGACGATCCGCTCGCCGTCGGGGCCGGCGACGGCGAAGAGGTCGATCGGTCCGAGGTGCTTCTCCGCGGTGTCGACGAGGGCGGCGACGTCGCTGGGGCGGCGGATGTCGCCGGAGACGCCGACGACGGGGCAGCCCGGCCGGTCGAGTTCGGCGGCGAGGTCCTCGGCGATGCCGACGTGCTGGTCGGCGATCAGCATTCCGGCGGCGCCGGCCGCGGCGAACCGGCGGGCGAGGCCGGCGCCCGACCCGCCGTCGAGTACCGCGATGACGACGACTGACCCGCTGACCCGCATGGTCTGCTCCTCCCTGTGGGCGACACCGCACCGGCGCCCACGCGTACTGCGGAGGATCGTAGGCAGGTCCTGACCCTCCGCAACAGGGATTACCCCTCAGGTGACCAGGCTCACGCCCGGCGTCCGGCCAAGAGCTTTCCAAGAGCTGTCCACGGACCGTCCACGGGTCGTCCACGGAGCGTTGGCGCGCCCGTCGCACGCCGTTGACGCGGGGGTCGCGAGCCGTTGAGGAAGGGGGGCGCGCACCCACCGGATACGGTCGACCCATGCCAGCTCAGCCCGACTCCGCCCGGCCCGCCGCCGCGCCGTCCGACGACCCCGCCCAGCCCGCCGCCGCGCAGCCGGCCGCCGCGCCGTCCGACGATCCCGAGCAGCCCGACGCCGCCGCTCCGCAGCTGTTCACCTGGGAGTTCGCCACCGATCCGTACCCCGCCTACGCCTGGCTGCGCGAGCACGCCCCGGTGCACCGCACCAAGCTGCCGAGCGGTGTCGAGGCCTGGCTGGTGACCAGGTATGCGGACGCCCGGCAGGCGCTCGCGGACAGCCGGCTGTCGAAGAACCCGGCGCACCACAGCGAGCAGGCGCACCGCACCGGCCGGGTGGGCATCCCGGGGGAGCGGCAGGCGGACCTGATGACGCACCTGCTGAACATCGACCCGCCGGACCACACGCGGCTGCGCCGACTGGTGTCGAAGGCGTTCACCCCGCGCCGGGTGGCCGAGTTCGAGCCGCGGGTGCAGCAGCTCACGGACCGGCTGATCGACGGCTTCGCGCAGCGCGGTTCGGCGGACCTCATCCACGAGTTCGCCTTCCCGCTCCCCATCTACGCGATCTGCGACCTGCTGGGCGTGCCGGCCGAGGACCAGGACGACTTCCGCGACTGGGCCGGCATGATGATCCGCCACGGCGGCGGCCAACGCGGCGGCGTGGGGCGAGCGGTGAAGCGGATGCGGGCGTACCTGCTGGAGCTGATCCACCGCAAGCGGGCGGACCTCGGGGACGACCTGATCTCGGGTCTGATCCGGGCGAGCGACCACGGCGAGCACCTGACCGAGAACGAGGCCGCGGCAATGGCCTTCATCCTCCTCTTCGCCGGTTTCGAGACGACCGTGAACCTCATCGGCAACGGGATGTACGCGCTGCTGCGCAATCCGGGGCAGCGCCGGTCGCTGCAGGAGTCGGTGGCGCGCGGGGAGCACGCGCTGCTGGAGACGGGGATCGAGGAACTCCTGCGCTACGACGGGCCGGTGGAGATGGCGACCTGGCGGTTCGCGACGCGGCCGCTGACCATCGGCGGGGTGGACATCCCGGTCGGTGACCCGGTGCTGGTGGTGCTGGCCGCCGCGGACCGCGATCCGGCCCGGTTCGCGGACGAGAACACCCTGGACCTGGCCCGGACTGACAATCCCCACCTGGGGTTCGGGCACGGCATCCACTACTGCATCGGCGCCCCGCTGGCCCGCCTGGAAGGGCGTGCCGCCCTGGCCACACTGCTTTCCCGGCTGCCCGATCTGCGGCTCGCGGAAAGCCCGGAGAATCTGCGCTGGCGCGGCGGTCTGATCATGCGTGGACTGCGGGAACTTCCGGTCGAATTCAGTCCGGAGAGTCGCTCCCCGCATACGCCCCTGCATACGCCTCCGCATACGCCCCCGACACCCCTTATGCGCCCCTGACAAACTGACACAAGATGACGAAACGCCGGGCGACACGCTGACGGAACGTCGCCCGGGGTCTTCCGGTTCAGGTGTGAACGCCCATCAATCCGGACATAGCGGCGCCGTTGGTAGGCGATCGGGCACGCGCCGTAATTTCTGTGTGATATCGGTGATATGAGCTTGTGATTGGTCTGAGGATCTGTCTACTCTCCCTGGAGTTCGCAGCTGCGGACCTCGTGCGCGGAACGCCGAATCCTGCCCGCCGCGTCACGGGAAACCGACCAGAACCCTGGGCAGGGGCGGGGGAACCAGGTTTGTTGCCGTTTCCCACGGCTTGGGGTGAAGCCGCCTGAGCGGAATCGTTTCCGCGTACAGCGGCCGGGCCACCTCCCGGTCCGAACCCGACAGCTCACCTCGCAGGCGTGCGGAGAGGGACCTCTTCATGCTGTTCGTTGGAACCGGTCGTCACCGCCGTCGTACCCAGACCGAGAAGGCCATCGCCGTCGCCGGTGTGGCCGGCGTCGGACTCGCGATGCCGCTCCTCACCGCCACCGGCGCCTCCGCCGCACCGGCCTCCGCCTGGGACTCCGTCGCCCAGTGCGAGAGCGGCGGCAACTGGAGCATCAACACCGGCAACGGCTTCTACGGCGGCCTGCAGTTCACCTCCGGCACCTGGAAGGCGTACGGCGGCACCGCGTACGCGCCGCAGGCCAACCAGGCCAGCCGGGCGCAGCAGATCTCGGTCGCCGAGAAGGTGCTCGCCTCGCAGGGCCCGGGCGCCTGGCCGGTCTGCTCGAAGAAGGCGGGCCTGAGCAAGGGCGGTGCCCCGGCCGCGGTCGACACCTCCTCGGACGCCAAGCCGCAGTCCGCCCCCGCGCAGCAGGCCCAGAAGCCCGCCGCCAAGCCGGCTCAGAACCCGGCCGCCCAGAAGCCCGCCGCGCAGAAGCCTGCCCAGAAGCCGGTGCAGCAGGCCGCCCCGCAGCAGCAGGCGCAGCCGCAGGCCCACGGCCTCTCCGGCCAGGGCGGTTGGGACGCGGACGCGAAGGTGTACTGGTACCAGAACAACGGCGCCTGGTACTGGACCAGCCACCAGAGCGTCTACCAGCAGTACGCGGGCCACGCCGCCGCGCAGCAGTACGCGGGCCACGCCGCCGCGCAGCAGTACGCCCCGCAGGCCGCGCAGCAGCAGTACGCGCCGCAGGCCGCTCCGGCGTCCGGCCACGACTACACCGTCCGCGACGGTGACACCCTGTCGACCATCGCCGCCGCGCAGGGCGTGTCCGGCGGCTGGCACGCGCTGTACGAGCAGAACCACGGGACCGTCGGCGGCGACCCGAACCTGATCCTGCCCGGCCAGGTGCTGCACCTCGGCTGAGCCGACGCGTGAAGGCCGACGCGCGAAGGGGGTTGGGCCCGCCGGCCCCCTTCGTCCGCATTCGCCCGCTTCAGTGGGACAAGCTGGGACAAGCAGGTGAACTACTGGTGGGTAGCGGGGCCACACGCTGAGACGAGACCGAGGCGGACGTGGCCCCGGGAGCCTGGGCGGCTAGGCTCTGGTCCGTAACGACTCCGCAATCGTCCTGCTGACAGCACCACCGTCAGCCGGACCTGCTTCCGCAAGGAGATGCCTCGTGCCGTCCATCGATGTCGTCGTAGCCCGTGAGATCCTCGACTCGCGCGGCAACCCCACGGTCGAGGTCGAGGTCGGCCTCGACGACGGCAGCACGGGTCGTGCCGCTGTCCCGTCGGGTGCCTCCACCGGCGCCTTCGAGGCGCTGGAGCTGCGCGACGGTGACAAGAACCGCTACTTCGGCAAGGGCGTGGAGAAGGCCGTCCTGGCCGTCATCGAGCAGATCGGCCCGGAGCTGGTCGGCTACGACGCCACCGAGCAGCGCCTGATCGACCAGGCCATGCTGGACCTGGACGCCACCCCGGACAAGTCCTCGCTCGGCGCCAACGCCATCCTGGGCGTCTCGCTGGCCGTCGCCCACGCCGCCTCCGAGGCCAGCGACCTGCCGCTGTTCCGCTACCTGGGCGGCCCGAACGCGCACGTCCTGCCGGTCCCGATGATGAACATCCTCAACGGCGGCTCGCACGCGGACTCCAACGTCGACATCCAGGAGTTCATGATCGCTCCGATCGGCGCGGAGTCCTTCTCCGAGGCCGTCCGCTGGGGCGTCGAGGTCTACCACACCCTCAAGGGCGTGCTGAAGGAGCGTGGCCTGTCCACCGGCCTCGGCGACGAGGGCGGCTTCGCGCCGAACCTGGACAGCAACCGCGAGGCCCTGGACCTGATCACCGAGGCCATCCAGAAGGCCGGCTACGTGCCCGGCCGTGACGTCGCGCTGGCCCTGGACGTCGCCGCCTCCGAGTTCTACGAGGACGGCGCCTACCAGTTCGAGGGCAAGGCGCTCACCTCCACCGAGCTCATCGAGTACTACGCCGACCTGGTCGCGTCGTACCCGCTGGTCTCCATCGAGGACCCGCTGGACGAGTCGGACTGGGACGGCTGGAAGGCCATGACCGTCAAGCTGGGCGACAAGGTCCAGCTGGTCGGCGACGACCTGTTCGTCACCAACCCGGCCCGCCTGGCCAGGGGCATCGAGACCGGCACCGCCAACGCGCTGCTGGTGAAGGTGAACCAGATCGGCTCGCTGACCGAGACCCTGGACGCCGTCGAGCTGGCCCAGCGCAACGGCTACCGCTGCATGATGTCGCACCGCTCCGGCGAGACCGAGGACGTCACCATCGCCGACCTGGCCGTCGCCACCAACTGCGGTCAGATCAAGACCGGTGCCCCGGCCCGCTCCGAGCGCGTCGCCAAGTACAACCAGCTGCTGCGCATCGAGGAGATCCTCGACGACGCCGCCGAGTACGCCGGCCGCGGCGCCTTCCCGCGCTTCCGCTCCGCGGAGTAACAAACACAGTCGCTCCGCGGAGTGACGAGCGCAGTCGCTCCGCACACCAGTGAGCACGAGGGCTGCTGAGCGCCAGCCTGACCGGTGCCCCGCCTTTCACCCCGTAGGGTGGACGGCGGGGCACCGTCGCGACCAGGAGGGGATACGGGAGATGGCAGGCTGGAGGATCCCGGGCTTGGCGGCCCGGCCTCGGTTCACGAGCCGGGCGACCGTCCTCGTCCTGGTGCTCTGCTCGCTGGTGGCGATCCTCGCCTACCCGACGCGGCAGTTCATCTCCCAGCGCGCCGAGATCTCCGCCCAGCGGGCGAAGGCCGACCACGCGCGCCAGCAGGTCGAGCAGCTGCGCCGGGACAAGGCCCGCTGGCAGGACCCGGAGTTCGTCAAGGCGCAGGCGCGCGCCCGGCTGCACTACGCGGTGCCGGGGGAGACCCCGTACATCGCGGTGGACCCGGCGGGCCAGGCCTCGGCCAAGCCCTCCTCGTCCGCCGCCGGCGCCCCCGCCACCGGTGTGGCGGCCGGTCAGGCGATGGCCGCCAAGCCCTGGTACACCAGCATCTGGGACTCGGTCGACGCCGCCGACGCCGCCGCACCCGCCCCCGCCACCCCCCTTCCGCTCCCACCGTCCTCCGTTGGAGACACCTCCCCCCATGACCACTGAGAACCACCCCACCGTCTCCGACGCCGACGTCGCGGCCATCGCCGCCCAGCTCGGCCGGGTGCCGCGCGGCCTGCGCGGCGTGGCGCACCGCTGCCCCTGCGGCAACCCGGACGTCGTGGAGACGGCCCCCCGCCTGCCGGACGGCACGCCGTTCCCGACGCTGTACTACCTGACCTGCCCCAAGGCCGCCTCGCTGATCGGCACCCTGGAGGCGGACGGCGTGATGAAGGACCAGAGCGCCCGGCTCGCCGAGGACCCGGAGCTGGCCGCCGCCTACCAGAAGGCGCACGAGGACTACATCGCCCGGCGGGACGCGATCGAGGTGCTGGAGGGCTTCCCGAGCGCCGGCGGCATGCCGGACCGGGTGAAGTGCCTGCACGTGCTGGTCGGCCACTCGCTGGCGGCCGGCGAGGGCGTCAACCCGCTCGGCGACGAGGCGATCGGCATGCTGGAGGACTGGTGGGCCAAGGGCCCGTGCGTCTCCCCGGCCGAGGTCCAGGCCGCCGGTGAGCGGGTCGCCCGCAACCGCGCCAAGGAGCAGGACCACGAGGCCGTGATCGCCGCCAAGCAGCAGAAGACCGCCGAGCGCGCCGCCAAGAAGCGTGCCGCGGATGACGTCGCGCCGGACGCCGAGGGGCAGCAGGAGTCGCAGTGACCATGACCCGCGTGGCCGCGATCGACTGCGGCACCAACTCGATCCGGCTGCTGGTCGCCGACCTGGACCCGGAGACCGGTGAGATCACCGACCTCGACCGCCGGATGATGGTCAACCGGCTGGGCCAGGGCGTGGACCAGACGGGCCGGTTGCACCCGGACGCGCTGGCCCGCACCTTCGCGGCCTGCCGGGAGTACCAGGAGATCATCTCGGGCTTCGGCGTCGGCCCGGAGCGGGTCCGCTTCGTCGCCACCAGCGCCTCCCGGGACGCCGAGAACAGCGACGAGTACGTCAAGGGCGTGCGCGACATCCTGGGCGTCGAGCCCGAGGTGGTGAGCGGCGAGGAGGAGGCGCGACTCTCCTTCCTGGGCGCCACCAAGGAGCTGACCGGCGACCAGTTCCCGGCCCCGTACCTGGTGTTCGACCTCGGCGGCGGCTCGACCGAGTTCGTGCTCGGGACGGACGACGTGCAGGCGGCGCGCTCGGTGGACATCGGCTGCGTGCGGCTCACCGAGCGGCACTTCGGCGGCGCCGAGCTGCCCTCCGCGGAGCAGATCGCGGAGGCCCGGGCGCACGTGCGGGCCGAGTTGGACAAGGCCGAGGAGGTCGTCCCGCTGACCGGTGCGGCCACCCTGGTGGGCCTGGCCGGGACGGTCACCACGGTGTCCGCGATCGCCCAGGGTCTGTCGGACTACGACTCGGAGGTGATCCACCATTCGCGGGTCAGCCGGGAGCGGGTCGCCGGGATCGCCCGCGAGCTGCTGGCCGCGACCCACGCCGAGCGCGCGGCCATCCCGTCGATGCACCCGGGCCGGGTGGACGTGATCGCGGCCGGGGCGCTGGAGCTGCTGGAGATCATGGAGCGGACCGGTGCCGCCGAGGTGGTCGTGAGCGAGCACGACATCCTGGACGGGATCGCCTGGGGTATCGCCCGCTGACCTGCTGCGGGGCTTACCCGACCGGCCCCGGCGCCCCTTGCGGGGAGCCGGGGCCGGGGCGCGCCCGGGCCCGTGCGGAAAAGTTCGTGAATTTCTTCACATGGCGATCGGGTCATTCGGCGCACCGCCTCGCCCGCTACGTCCGAATTGTGGGACCGAAGGCCTACCGGGCGTGAGGCCCGCTGGATCGCAGGCCAGGGCTCGTTCACGGTTTGAAAATCGAAATCATGCGCGGGAACCCGGGCGCTGTACGGATCGTTGCTGCTCAGCAGGGTGGTGCTCCGGCGCACGTTCGCGAGGGGGCCCGAAGGGGTGTGAGCACACACGCTTGGGCGGGATTTGTGGCCGCGCAGTGTAGCACGGGGGGTCCATGAGCTTGTGACCGGGCTCACGAAGGCTGCTCCGGACGGTGCTGGATACTTTCGGATATGAGCACCACGGAGCGTCCTCGCATCCTCATTGTCGGCGGTGGTTACGTCGGCCTGTATGCCGCGATGCGCATCCTCAAGAAGATGCGCTACGGCGAAGCGACCGTCACGGTCGTGGACCCGCGGTCGTACATGACGTACCTGCCTTTCCTCCCCGAGGCGGCCGGCGGCAACGTCGCGCCCCGCAACCTCGTCGCGCCGCTGCGCAGCGCCCTCAAGCAGGCGGAGGTGCTGACCGGGTCCGTCACCGGCATCGACCACGCCCGCAAGGTCGCCACGATCCAGCCCGCGGCCGGCGACAGCTACGAGCTGCCCTTCGAGTACCTGGTCGTCGCGACCGGCTCGGTCTCCCGCACCTTCCCGATCCCGGGTCTGGCGGAGAACGGCATCGGCATGAAGACGGTCGAGGAGGCCATCGGCCTCCGCAACCACGTCATGGCCCAGCTCGACAAGGCCGAGTCCACCTCGGACGCGGAGGTCCGCCGCAAGGCCCTGACCTTCGTCGTCATCGGCGGCGGCTTCGCCGGCATCGAGACGATCGCCGAGATCGAGGACATGGCGCGCGACGCGTCCAAGCTGTACCGGACCGTCAGCCGCGACGACATGCGCTTCGTCGTGGTCGAGGCCGCCAACCGCATCCTCCCCGAGATGGGCCCGGACCTCGGTCTGTGGACCAAGGAGAAGCTCGAGGAGCGCAACATCGAGGTCTACATCGAGACCTCGATGGACTCCTGCGTCGACGGCCACGTCATGCTGAAGAACGGCATGGAGATGGACGCCTCCACCATCGTGTGGACGGCCGGCGTGAAGCCGAACCCGGTGCTGTCCGAGTTCGGCCTGCCGCTGGGCCCGCGCGGCCACGTCGACACCGCGCCGACTCTCCAGGTCCAGGGCTTCGACTACGTCTGGGCCGCCGGCGACAACGCCCAGGTCCCGGACCTCGCCTCCGGCGAGGGCGCCTGGTGCCCGCCGAACGCGCAGCACGCCTGCCGCCAGGCCGTCGTCCTCGGCGACAACGTGATCTCCGGCATGCGGGGCTTCCCGCAGAAGGAGTACAAGCACAAGAACCTGGGCGCGGTCGCCGGTCTCGGCCTGCACAAGGGCGTGGCGATCCTCTTCGGCAAGTACAAGCTGAAGGGCCGTCCGGCCTGGTGGTTCCACCGCCTGTACCACGGTGCGATGGTCCCGACCTTCAACCGCAAGGTCCGCGTCTTCACCGACTGGACGCTCGCGATGTTCCTGAAGCGCGAGATGGTCGGCCTCTCCCAGATGGAGAAGCCGCAGCTTCCGATCCAGGAGGTCACCCCGCCCACCAAGCCCGTCGAGGCCGCCAAGCCGGCCGCCGACAAGGAACTCGCGAGCAAGTAAGCGACTGAGACCCCGGTGTGGGAGCACCGGGGTATGAGTCGGAGGCCCTCCGCCCGGCAGCGTCGCCGGACCACGACCTCCGTGGTGCTCAGCCGGCCCTGTGACCGGGCGGAGTACAGCAGTAGAAGAGCCCCTGCCGGACCTCCGGCAGGGGCTCGCTCTGTTGTTTCGCCCGCTCGCCTCCGGGGCGCTCGGGATCCGGTGCCGACGGTCGGCGCTCCCTCGCTCGTGCCTCGCTCCCTCGCTTCTCCCTTTCGGCACCGGCGCGCCCCTTCGGCTCGGGGCGGGGTTCGCCCGCTCGCCCGTGACGCTGCTCGGGGCGGGGTTCGCCCGCTCGCCCGTGACGCCGCTCGGGGCGGGAGTTCGCCCGCTCGCCCGTGATGCCGCTCGGGTGGGGACTCGGGGTCAGTCGGTCTTGATGCTCGACAGGATGTCCAGCTTGGACGCCCGGCGGGCCGGCCAGATCGCGGCCACCAGGCCGACCACCCCGGCCAGCGCCAGGAACATCGCCAGCTGGCCGTACGGCAGGACGGTGGTCAGGCCGGCCAGGCTGGACTTCAGGGTGCCGTTGATCGCCCAGGCGATGAAGCAGCCGAGGGCCAGGCCGACGCCGGCGCCGAACATCGAGATCACCACGGACTCCAGACGGACCATCCGCTTGATGCCCCGGCGGTCCAGACCGATCGCCCGCAGCATCCCGATCTCGCGCTTGCGCTCGAAGACCGACATCGCCAGCGTGTTGATCACGCCCAGGATCGCGATCAGGACCGCCATCCCCAGCAGGCCGTACATCAGGTTCAGCGCGAAGGTGATGGTCTGGCTGAAGTCGTCGCGGACGTCCTGCCTGGACTTCACCTCGATCACCGGGTTGGCGCCGGTGGCGTCCTTGAGCGACTGCTTGAGCGAGTCGGTGGCGCCGTCCTTGCCCTTGACCAGGACGTCGGAGATGTACGGCTTCGGCTCGTGCTTGGCGATCTCGCTGTTGGCCACCACGACCGGGCCGAGCATGCCGCCCGTCTTGTACACGCCGCCGACGGTGAGCTGCCCCGTGGAGGCGTCCGGGTAGGAGACGGTCAGCGTGGAGCCGGTGGTGACGTTGAACTTCTTGGCGACGTCCTCGTCCACCAGGAGTCGGCCCTGGCCGAGCGCGGCGGCGGAGCCGCTGGTCAGCTTGATGTCGGCGACCTGGTCGAAGCTCGCCGCGTCCAGGCCGGCGATCGACTTGCTGGTGCCGTTGAGCTCCCAGTACGCGGCGGTCATCGGCGAGGAGGCCGCCACCCCGGGCGCCTTGGCGATCTGCCCGGGCACCTGGTCGGAGAGGCTCATGCCGTTGGCGGCCGAGACGACGTAGTCGGCCTTCATCGAGCTGGTGACGGCCCGGTCGACCGCGTCGCCCACCGAGGCGCCGATCACGGTGAGACCGCTGACCAGGGTCAGGCCGATGGTGAGCGCGGCCGCGGTGGCCGCGGTGCGGCGCGGGTTGCGCACCGCGTTCTGCTGGGCGAGCTTGCCGGGGGTGCCGCCGAGCCCGCGCAGCAGCGGGCCGAGCAGCGCGACCACCGGCCGGGAGAGCAGCGGCAGCAGGACGAACACGCCGATCAGGGCCAGGAAGGCGCCCAGGCCGACCGGCATCCGGCCGCTGTCGTCACCGGTGGAGGCGCCGTAGCCGATCAGGGCCAGACCGCCGGCGGCGAGCAGCGAGCCGATCGTGTTGCGGACCACCAGGCTCTTCTGGGAGGCCGGCTGGTCGCCGCTGCTCATCGCGGCCACCGGGGCGATCCGGGCGGCGCGCAGGGCGGGCAGCAGGGCCGACAGGACCGTCACCACGACGCCGACCACCAGGGTCACCGCGACGGTGAGCGGCTTGATCACCAGCGCGCCGCTCGGCATGTTCTCGTTCAGGCCGCCGATCAGGGACTGCATCCCCGCGCCGATCCCGACGCCCGCAGCCAGACCGGCCACCGCCGAGACGGTGCCGATCAGCAGGGCCTCGACCAGCACCGAGCGGGTGACCTGCTTGCGGCTGGCGCCGATGGCGCGGAGCAGGGCCAGCTCCTTGGTGCGCTGGGCGACCAGCATGGTGAAGGTGTTGGCGATGATGAAGATGCCGACGAAGAGCGAGATGAAGGCGAAGACCAGCAGCATGGTGCGCATGCTGTCGGTGCCCTTGGTGATCATCTCCTGCTCGTCGGCCTTGAGCTTGGCGCCGGTCTCGACGTCGAACTGGTGGCCGAACGGCACCTTGGGCTGGGCCTGGGCGAGCAGCGCGTCCTCGGAGGTGCCGGGCTTGGCGGTGAGGATGACGCTGCTGTAGCGGCCGGGCTCCAGGAGCAGCTGCTGGGCGGTGGTCCGGTCGAACAGGGTGAGCGTGCCGCCGGTGCTCACGACCGGGTCGTCGGTGGTGAAGATGCCGGTGAGCTTCGCCTCGACCACCGGGCCGTTCGCGGCCACCCGCACGGTGTCGCCGACCTTGTAGCCCGCCTTGTCGGCGGTCTTGCGGTCGAGCGCGATCTCCTTGCCGTTCTTCGGGCCCTGGCCCTCGGCCATCGGGTAGCGCGGGTCCTTGCCGTCCTGGCCGGGCGCGAAGTTGGCGCCCTTGGCGGCCCAGAACTGGCCGATCAGGTTGCCCTTGTGGTCGGCGACGCCGGTGAAGCCGCTCACCACGCCACGGGCGCCGGCGGTGCCCGGCAGGGCGGCCAGCTGCTGGACGGTGGCGTCGGTGAGCGCGGCGGAGCCGCTCTCGCTCTTCTGCTTGGCGCTGGCGGCGGAGCCGGCCGCGCGGTCCACCACCTGGACCGATATGTCCGAGTAGCTCTTGGAGTTGCTGTCCCGCATGGCCTTGCCGAAGGTGTCGGAGAAGACCATGGTGCCCGCCACGAAGGCGGTGCCGAGCATGACGGCCAGCGCCGTCATCAGCAGTCGGCCCTTGTGGGCCAGCACGTTGCGCAGTGCGGTGCGATACATGGGGTGTCCTGGGAGGGGTCGGAGGCGGGCTGCGGGCTGTCGCGGTGTCAGCTGGTGCGGCCCTTGGCGTCGAAGCGGCGCATGCGGTCCAGGACGGTGTCGGCGGTGGGGGTGTGGAGTTCGTCGACGATGCGCCCGTCGGCGAGGAAGACGACGCGGTCGGCGTAGGAGGCGGCGACGGGGTCGTGGGTGACCATGACGACGGTCTGGCCGAGTTCGCGGACGGAGTTGCGCAGGAAGGAGAGGATCTCGGCGCCGGAGCGGGAGTCGAGGTTGCCGGTGGGTTCGTCGGCGAAGATGATGTCGGGCTTGCCGGCGAGGGCGCGGGCGCAGGCGACGCGTTGCTGCTGGCCGCCGGAGAGCTGGGAGGGGCGGTGGCTGAGGCGGCCGGAGAGGCCGACGGTGTCGACGACGCGGTCGAGCCAGGGCTTGTCGACCTTGCGGCCGGCGATGTCCATGGGGAGGGTGATGTTCTCCAGGGCGGTCAGCGTCGGGAGGAGGTTGAAGGCCTGGAAGATGAAGCCGATGTGGTCGCGGCGCAGCTGGGTGAGCTGTTTGTCCTTGAGGCCCACGAGTTCGGTGTCGCCGATGGTGGAGGAGCCGGAGCTGACGGTGTCGAGGCCGGCCATGCAGTGCATGAGGGTGGACTTGCCGGAGCCGGAGGGGCCCATGATGGCGGTGAACTCGCCCTGGGGGAAGGTCACGCTGACGTCGTCGAGGGCGACGACGCGGGTCTCCCCCTCCCCGTAGACCTTGTTCAGGCCGGTGGCGCGGGCGGCCGCCAGGCCGGTACGGACGGCGGTTGCGGTCGACGTGGTCACGGGGGACTCCTTGTGCTCGTGGGCTTGTACCTCCATGCTCCGGGACGTGATCATGGTCTGGCGTCGCTCCGCCGGACGGTTGGCCCGACCATCGCTGGGCGTACGGGAGGGCTGATCCGTCCTCCTGCGGTATGACGGGAACCCTGAGGGAGGGGCGGTGGCCGGAACCACTATCCTTCGTGGCCGAAATCCCGGACAGTTCGTCAGATGGCAAGGAAACATGACAACTTCCGGGGCTGGGAACATGCGAAAGAGTGATCCGGGCGACTAGGCTCAGGGTGGTTTCGCAGGACGCCCGGATGGTGGAACGCAGACACGGGCAGCTTAAAACTGCTTGGCCGCGAGGCCGTGCCGGTTCGAGTCCGGCTCCGGGCACCGGTCGACCGGCGGGGGCGCCGACGGCGCCCCCGCCGGGAGTCGTTCACCAGATCCTCCTCGCGGCGTATCCCGGAATTTTTGCCAAGCCATTACCCTTATGCGTGGGCGGTGCAGTGCCGCCACGGAGGGAATGAGCAATGAGAAGCAGCAACCCGGTCTTCTCGCGGGAGGGGTCCTTCACCCGCGACTCCGGCTACGCGGGGTTCGGCAACACCGCGCAGCCCGGGAGCCCGTACGGCAACCCCTACGCGGGGACCCAGTACGCCCAGCAGCCGCAGGGTCAGGCCCCGCTGACCGACGAGCAGCTCTACCAGCTGTACAACGGCCCGTCGGCCGGTCCGGCGGCCACCGGGCGGATGACGCTGGACGACGTGGTCGCCCGCACCGCCATGACGCTGCTGACGCTGGTCGCCGCCGGTGCGGTGGCCTGGTTCGCGCTGCCGTTCGAGAACTACGGCTTCGCGATCGCCGCCAGCCTGGTGGCGATGGTCGTCGGCCTGGTGGCCTCCTTCAAGCGCAGCGTCAGCCCGCCGCTGATCCTGACGTACGCGGCCCTCCAGGGCTTCGCGATGGGCGCCTGGTCGCACGCGCTGAACACCATGCTGAACGGCATCGTGATCCAGGCGGTGCTGGGCACGGCGGCGGTCTTCGCGGCGATGCTGTTCGCCTACAAGAGCGGCAGGATCCGGGTCACCCCGCGCTACACCCGGATCGGCATCGCGATCGGCATGGGCTTCGTGCTGCTGATGCTGGTCAACCTGGTCGCGTCGCTGGCCTTCGGCGCCGAGATGGGCCTGCGCTCGGGTCCGCTGGGCATCGTGGTCGGCCTGGTCGGCATCGGCCTGGGTGCCTTCTTCCTGTCGCTGGACTTCGCGGAGATCGAGACCGCCATCGCCCAGGGCGCCCCGCAGCGCGAGTCCTGGCGGGCCGCCTTCGGGCTGACCCTGTCGCTGGTCTGGATCTACATGGAGATGATGCGGCTGATCGCGATCCTGCGCGGCGACGACTAACCGTCCCCCTGCCGTGAACCACTGCCGCCGGGCCCCGGAGCCACCCGCTCCGGGGCCCGGCGGCTTTTCGCCTAGGCTCGCTGGCATGCATGACGTACAGCCCCCGGACGTACAGCCCCTGGTCGAAGCCGTCGACTCCCTGGCGGATCGTTTCCGCTCGCTGCCGCAGAGCAAGCTGCTGGGCTCCGTGCCCGGGCACGCCTCGCGGGCGGCGGCCGCGCTCGACCTGGCCCGGCGACTGGCCGCACTGGCGCTGACGGTGGAGGGCGGGCCGGAGCGGGACTTCCCGGATGCCGGGGCGTTCGCGGTGGGGGACCAACTGGCCGTCGCCGGCCACGACCTGGCGGCCGCGCTCGCGGCGCTGCCCGAAGGCGCGGAGGTGGCCCTGCCGGACGGGCCCGCGGCCGTCACCGATGTGCTGGCCGGGGCGGTCGCGGCGGTGCGGGAGACGGCGGTGCTCTGCGCCTGAGGCGCTCTCGGCGCCGACGGGCCGGTCGGGGTGCTCCGGAGCCGGACATGCCGAAGGCCGGCCGGGTCGGTAACCCCTTGACCCGGCCGGCCTTCGGCGCGCCGTCCTGCTGAGGCTGCGTCAGATGCTGGCGACCACCCGGTCGGCGAGCACGTAGACGGCGTCCTCGTCGGTGGAGAAGGTCAGCGAGTACGAGCCGGAGAAGCGCGAGCCGCCGAGCAGTCGGACGTGCTCACCGGCGCGGACCGCGTCGATCAGCCGGTAGGCGGCCTCCCGGTCGCCCGGGGCCACGCAGAGGGTGGTGCCGTCGGCGAAGGCGTACACGTCCAGGGTGCCCAGCGGGCCCGGGCGGACGTCGACCAGGGCGACGCCCTCCTCGGCGAGGGTGGCCAGCCGGCCGTCGGTCCACTCGCGGGACGGCGCCTGGCTCGGCACGAAGTCGGGGTGCGAGGGGTGGCGGCGCGGGTCGGGCGCGGCGACCGGGGCCTCCTCGACGGCCGCTTCGGCATCCAGCAGCCCGGCCTCCAGGCCGGTGGCCAGCAGGTCGGCCTCGCGGCGGGCCCGGACGTCCTTGGTGGCCTCGCCCAGCGGGTGGCCGGGGCGCAGCGGCGCGCCGCCGTCGGTGCCGGGGTCGGCCGGGCCGGTGACGCCCTCGTCGATCAGGTCCTCCAGCGCGGAGCGCAGCGCCTCGCCGAACTCCGGGTCCATCGTCCCGGCGTTGTCGGCGGCGTCCTGCGGGCCGGTGGGGCGGGGGAAGAAGAGCGGCCACTCGTCGGTGCCGGAGAACACTCCGGTGAACGGGGAGTCGAACAGTGGCGCGTCCTCGGCCGCGCGGGCCTCCTGCTCGGCCCAGAACGCGCGGGCCTCGGTGATCTCCCGCTCGCGGTCGGCGGCGAGCGCCTCGGCGACGGCCCGGCGTATCGCGGCCTCGTCCACGGGTGCGGGCGTGGCAGGGGCCGCTGCCTGGGCGTCCAGTCGGCGGGAGATCCCGCGGAGCCGGAGCAGCACGGCGGTCGACACGGTGATTAGGATCAGCAGCAGGATGGTGTAGACGGCGCTCACGGAACGTACTCCTAGCGAGGAGCGGAACGGGGTTACGTGTCCACACTGCCCCATCCGGGGGTGTTACCGCAGTGGCGAATGTCTAATTCGTCCGGGACTTTCGCTCTTGTCCCCAAATTGTTAGGTAACACCGTTCTACGCAGTGGAGTTGATCCGCTCCGCAGTGTCGACTTCCGGGCCGAAAATGAACGGAAAGAGGGCCGGATCGACCTCGCGGTGTGATCCGGCCCTCAATTACGTAGCGTGACTCCAAATGGGTGGTCCAGACCCTTCGGAGGGTGCGGGGATGGTCAGCTGAGGCGCTCGATGACCATCGCCATGCCCTGGCCGCCGCCGACGCACATGGTCTCCAGACCGAACTGCTTGTCGTGCCACTGCAGGGAGTTGATCAGCGTGGTGGTGATCCGGGCGCCGGTCATGCCGAAGGGGTGGCCGACCGCGATGGCGCCGCCGTTGACGTTCAGCCTGTCCAGGTCGATGCCGAGGTCGCGGTAGGACGGGATCACCTGGGCCGCGAAGGCCTCGTTGATCTCGACCAGGTCGATGTCGTCGATGGTCAGGCCGGCCCGCTTGAGGGCCTGCTTGGAGGCCTCGACCGGGCCGTAGCCCATGATCTCGGGGGAGAGCGCGCTGACGCCGGTGGAGACCACCCGGGCGAGCGGGGTGATGCCGAGCTCGCGGGCCTTGGTGTCGGACATGATGACCAGCGCGGCCGCACCGTCGTTCAGCGGGCAGCAGTTACCGGCGGTCACGGTGCCGTCCGGGCGGAACACCGGCTTCAGGCCCGAGACGCCCTCCACGGTGACGCCGGCGCGCGGGCCGTCGTCCGTGCTGACCACGGTGCCGTCCGGGAGCGTCACCGGGGTGATCTCGCGCTCCCAGAAGCCGGCCTTGATGGCGGCCTCGGCGAGGTTCTGCGAGCGGACGCCGAACTCGTCCTGCTCGGCGCGGGTGATGCCCTTGAGTGCGGCCAGGTTCTCGGCGGTCTGGCCCATCGCGATGTAGGCGTCGGGCAGCAGCCCGTCCTCGCGCGGGTCGTGCCACTCGCCGCCGCCCTCCTCGGCGCGCTTGGCGGTGCGGGCCTGGGCCTCGCCGAAGAGCGGGTTCATGGTGCCCGGCATGCCGTCCGAGGTGCCGTGGATGCTGCGCGAGACGGTCTCCACGCCGGCCGAGATGAAGACGTCGCCCTCGCCCGCCTTGATCGCGTGCAGCGCCATCCGCGTGGTCTGCAGCGAGGAGGAGCAGTAGCGGGTGATGGTGGCGCCGGGCAGGTAGTCCATGCCCATCTGGACGGCCACGATGCGGGCCAGGTTGTGGCCCTGCTCGCCGCCGGGCAGGCCGCAGCCCAGCATCAGGTCGTCGATCTCGCGCGGGTCGAGCTGCGGCACCTTGGCCAGCGCGGCCTGGATGATGTGGGCGGTCAGGTCATCCGGGCGGACGTCCTTCAGGGAGCCCTTGAAAGCCCGGCCGATCGGCGAACGGGTGGCGCTGACGATGACGGCTTCGGGCATGAGGGGCTCCTCGCTGGGTGACGGCGGACCTGACGTCCGGGAGGAAAGTTACCGCTTGGTAGGTCAAGCGTCACCCGCCCCAGCGTGTGAGCTGGCCGACGTATTCCCGGGGCCCGGACGGGACTCTCCGGGCACGCCCGAGGGGGGCAGCCCGATCCGCAGGCGCTGGCGCAGCAGCGCCCAGCGGTGGCCGGCGCCCTCCGCCTCCACGGCCGCCACCTCGGTGCCCGCCTGCGCGGCCGCGGCGGCGGCGGCCACCGCGACCGGCAGCACCGTCTCACCCGGCACCGGCGCGGTCGGGCGCTCCTCCTCCGGCCAGAGGCCGAGCGCGGCGCAGACCGAGGGCAGTATGGCCATCGCGGCGGTCGCGTAGCCCTGGGCCGAGGGGTGGTAGCGGTCGGCGGCGAACATCTCCGGGCGGGCGGCGAACTCCGGGCCCAGCAGTGAGCCCACCGAGACCGTCCGGCCGCCCGCCTCCACCACCGCGATGGTCTGCGCGGCGGCCAGCTGTCGGCTCAGCCGGCGGGCCACCCAGCGCAGCGGCGGGCGCACCGGCTTGATCGTGCCGAGGTCCGGGCAGGTCCCGACGACCACCTCGCAGCCGTTGGCGCGCAGTGCGGCGACCGCCTCGCCGAGGTGGCGGACGGCCACCTGGGCCGGGCTGTGCCGGGTCACGTCGTTGGCGCCGATCATGATCACCGCGATGTCCGGGTGGTGCGGCAGCGCCTGCTCCAGCTGGCCGGAGAGGTCGGCGGAGCGGCCGCCGGAACGGGCCACGTTGACCAGCCGGACCGGGCGCTCGGCCACCGAGGCCAGACCGGCGGCGAGCAGGGCGCCGGGGGTCTCCCGGCCCCGTGCCACGCCGAGGCCGGCGCCGGTGGAGTCGCCGAGGACGGCCAGCACGAGCGGCTGCTGCGGGGCGGCGGCGCGGTCGGCGAAGGCCTCGCCGTAGACGCCGTCGGCCCTGGGCGGGACGGTCTCCAGGGCGCCGATGGCCTGGACGGCGAGCCTGCTCTCGGTCAGCAGCAGGCCCACCACCCCCACGCCGAGCAGCCCGAGCCCGCCGCCGCCGTACGCCGCCGCGGTGGCGATCCGCCGGGCCACCCGGGCCCGCGAGTCGTGTGCGCCTGGCATCCGGTGCCCCCTTCGCGTCCTCGTGCCGCCCCCGGCGGGGTCGTACACCCCTCCTACCCGCACGGAGGGCGCGAGTACCGGCGGGGGTGGTCCATTGGGGGAGGCAGGGGCCGCGGGGGATGTGGGGTCGTGCCTCCCGGGACGGACGGGCGGCCCGGGGTGCGTGCCACGCCCTAGGCTTTGCAGTACCGAAAGCACTCGCATGCCCATAGACCGGGAGGACCCCCGTGCGGTACCACAACTCGATCATCGACCTGGTCGGCAATACGCCACTGGTCAAGCTGAACAAGGTCACCGAGGGCATCAGCGCGACAGTGCTGGCGAAGGTCGAGTACTTCAACCCCGGCGGCTCGGTGAAGGACCGCATCGCGATGCGCATGATCGAGGCCGCCGAGGCCTCGGGCGCCCTGAAGCCGGGCGGCACCATCGTGGAGCCGACCTCCGGCAACACCGGTGTCGGTCTGGCGATCGTGGCCCAGCAGAAGGGCTACAAGTGCATCTTCGTCTGTCCGGACAAGGTCTCGACCGACAAGATCAACACCCTGCGCGCGTACGGCGCCGAGGTGGTCGTCTGCCCGACCGCCGTCGCCCCGGAGCACCCGGACTCCTACTACAACGTCTCCGACCGCCTCGTCCGTGAGACCCCGAACGCCTGGAAGCCGGACCAGTACTCGAACCCGGACAACCCGGCCTCGCACTACCACTCCACCGGCCCGGAGCTGTGGGAGCAGACCGACGGGAAGATCACCCACTTCGTGGCGGGCGTCGGCACCGGCGGCACCATCTCCGGCACCGGCAACTACCTGAAGGAGGTTTCGGGCGGCAAGGTCAAGGTGATCGGCGCCGACCCGGAGGGCTCGGTCTACTCGGGCGGCACCGGCCGGCCGTACCTGGTCGAGGGCGTCGGTGAGGACTTCTGGCCGACCGCCTACGACCGCGGCGTCGCGGACGGGATCGTCGCCGTCTCCGACAAGGACTCGTTCCAGATGACCCGCCGCCTGGCCAAGGAGGAGGGCCTGCTGGTCGGCGGCTCCTGCGGCATGGCCGTGGTGGCCGCGCTGGAGGTCGCCCGCGACCTCGGGCCGGACGACGTCGTGGTGGTGCTGCTGCCGGACGGCGGTCGCGGCTACCTGTCCAAGATCTTCAACGACGACTGGATGGCCGACTACGGCTTCCTGCCCTCGTCCACCGACGAGGCGCACATCAGCGAGGTGCTGGCCCGCAAGGAGGCCATCGAGCAGGGCGGCATCCCGCAGTTCGTCCACATGCACCCCAACGAGACGGTCGCCGAGGCGGTCCGGGTGCTGCGCGAGTACGGCGTCTCGCAGATGCCGGTGGTCTCCCCGGGCGCCGGGCACCCGGACATCATGGCCGGCGAGGTGATCGGCTCGGTGGTGGAGAAGCTGCTGCTGGAGGGCATCTTCGCCAAGGAGATCGAGCTGACCGACACCCTGGACAAGGTGATGTCCAAGCCGCTGCCGGTGGTCGGCTCGGGCGAGACCGTCACCAACCTGATGACCGTGCTGGAGAAGGCCGACGCGGCCGTCGTGCTGGTCGAGGGCAAGCCCCACGGCATCGTCACCCGCCAGGACCTGCTGGGCTACCTGACCGTCCGCGTCGCGCACTGACGCACGGTCACCGGCGCTTCGCCCGTGGACGGATCCGGAGGAATCGTCCACGGGCGAAGTGGTACACCGGCGTCACCTGCCCGCAGCATGTGGTTAACAAGCGTCCGGCATCGTAGTGGTCAACGGCAGCACGCCGAACGAGGCGACGGCAACCGTCCGGGAGCGGCTCCCCGGCGATCGCGGTCGACTCCGGACACATCGGGTGGCCCTGACACGGCCGCTGTGTCCTTCCTCCGCGGGAGGTGCCGTCGTCCCGCCCCTGTCCGGCTCCGGCCGATCGACAGGGTGTGGCGGCTCCCGCGGCCGCACCGCGCCGTACGGCGCGTCCCCGCGGCTCCCGGGTGGGGGAGCCGATGCGGGGGAACGGTGGGGCCGGTCCTTCTTCGAGGGACCGGCCCTTTCGTTCGGCTTCCTTCCGTCCGGCCTCCGTTCGCCGCCGGTCCCGGGTCCGCCGGCCCGCGGCTCCCGCCGTGTGCGCCGGGCGGCCCGCCGTTCCCGTACGCTCGCACGCATGACCAGCACTGAAACGACCGACCAGGACGCCCCGCGCTACGTCCGGGTCAAGATCGAGCTCATCGCGGAGATCACCGACGAGGGCGCCCTCAAGGCGGCGGCCCTGCAGGCGGTGACCGAGGACGAGTACCTCGACGACGAGGAGCGCGCCCAGTCCGTCGAGGCCATCGAGGTGGACCCGTCGGGTTCGCTCGCCCACTTCATCGACCCCGTCGCGCTGCTCGGCGACGTCCCCGGGGTGGAGCTCGCCTCGGCGACCTGGGAGTCGGCGCAGACCGAGTTCGACCCGGCCGACGAGGAGTGGGACGAGTACTCGGTGGACGAGTCCGCCGAGTAACGACGGCACTCCGTCACCGCTCGGAACGCCCGGTCTGCCACGGCAGATCGGGCGTTTTGTCCTTGTTCGGGGGCACGTTGGGTCATCTCATACGATCGCTTACCCTTCGGTGATGGAACCGTGAACGGGCGGATTGCGTTTTTGTATCCGTAAATGCCCGGGATGATCAGCAGGGAGACGCGACGTGACGGCACGGGACGGTCAGGGGCGGGCGGCCGGAGGAAGCTGGAGCCGACGCGGTGTTCTCGCAGGACTGATCGGGGCGCCCGTCCTGCTTCTCGCGGCCTGCAACGACAACAGCGGCAGTGGCGGTGGCAGCGGCTCCGGCGGCAGCGCGAGCGGCGCCCCGGGCTCGGGCGGCGGGAGCGGCACCCCGAAGACATCGGCCGCCGTGATCACCGTCACCCCCGCCGACGGGGCCACCGCCGCCAGCTTCAGCGAGCCGGTCAAGGTCACCGTGGGCAACGGCACGTTGAGCAGCGTCAAGGTCACCGACTCCACCGGCAAGGAGCTGGCCGGCCAGCTCTCCGCCGACAACACCGGCTGGACCTCGGCCGCGGCCCCGGCCAGCGGCACCAAGTACACCGTCGCAGCCGTCGCGGTGGACAAGGACAAGCTGGAGGCGGACTCCAACGCCGTCTTCACCACGGCGACCCCGGCCAACACCTTCGTCGGCTACTTCACCCCCGAGGACGGCTCGACGGTCGGCGTCGGCATGCCCGTCTCGATCAACTTCAGCAAGCCGATCACCGACCGCAAGGCCGTCCAGCAGGCGATCACCGTGACGGCGGAGCCGGGCGTCGAGATCGTCGGGCACTGGTTCTCCAGCACTCGCCTCGACTTCCGGCCGCAGGAGTACTGGGCCAAGGGCACCACCGTGACCCTCAAGCTCCGGCTCAAGGACGTCGAGGGCGCCAAGGGCGTGTACGGCACCCAGTCCAAGGACGTCCGCTTCACCATCGGCCGCGCCCAGACCACCGTCGCCGACCTCGGTGCCAAGAAGCTCACCGTCACCACCGACGGCCAGGTCAGCGCCGTCTACAAGATCTCCGGTGGGTCGCCCGAACACACCACCTGGGGCGGCAAGATGGTCATCTCCGAGCAGTACACGCAGACCCGGATGAACTCGCAGACCGTCAACCTGGGCAGCGAGTACGACATCGCGGACGTGCCGCACGCCCAGCGCCTCACCAGCTCGGGCACCTTCATCCACGGCAACTACTGGTCCCCGGCGTCGATCTTCGGCGGCCAGAACACCAGCCACGGCTGTGTCGGCCTGCAGGACGCCAAGGGCGCGCAGGACGCCGGTACCGACGGCTACAAGTTCTACAAGTCCTCGATGATCGGCGACGTGGTCGAGGTCGTGAACTCCGGTGACAAGACCGTCGCCCCGGACAACGGCCTGAACGGCTGGAACATGGGCTGGGCCGACTGGAAGGCCGGCAGCGCCGTCTGACATCCCGCCCGCACGCCCGGCAGGGGTGCGCGGATCAGCGCTTCGCGTAGTCCGTGAACCCCTGCCAGTCGATGACCACGCACGGCTCGTCGCCCAGGATCCAGGCGTCGTGCCCGGGCGGGCAGATCATGTAGTCGCCGGGGCCGAACTCCTCCGCCTGGCCGTCGTCCATGACGATCTTCATCCGGCCGGAGATCACGTACCCCGCGTGGGCCGCCTGGCAGCTGTCGGTCTTGGCGATCGGTTTCACGTGCTTGGACCACTGCCACCCCGGTTGGAACACGGCTCGGCCGACCGGGCCGGCGTCCAGGCTCACCAGGCGCAGTTCCCCTGTGCCCTCCTCGAAGGGGCGGACCTCCTCGGGATCGTCGAAGCTCTTGCGGACCAGACCGGACATGGCGGACTCCTCTCCACGAGGGGCGGCCCGGCCACCGGTGGGTGGCCGGGCCGCCCCTGCTGGCCCTTCCAGTCTGCGCCCGGAACCCGGCGCGGGTCACATGGAAGCGCCGACGCCCGGTCAGCCCTGGGTGCGGGCCACGCCGATCGGGCAGGAGGCGCCCGTACCGCCGAGACCGCAGTAGCCGTTGGGGTTCTTCGCCTCCGACAGGTACTGCTGGTGGTACGGCTCGGCCGGGAAGAACGGGCCGGCCGGGGCGATCTCGGTGGTGATCGGGCCGTAGCCGAGCGCGGTCAGGGCCGGCTGGAAGGCGTCCCGGGAGGCCGCGGCGGCCTCGGCCTGGGCGGGCGAGTGGGTGTAGACCGCGGAGCGGTACTGGGTGCCCACGTCGTTGCCCTGGCGGTTGCCCTGGGTCGGGTCGTGCGCCTCCCAGAACGTCTTCAGCAGCCGCTCGTAGGAGACCACCGCCGGGTCGTACACCACCCGGACCGCCTCGGTGTGCCCGGTCAGCCCGCTGCACACCTCCTCGTACGTCGGGTTGGCGGTGAAGCCGCCCTGGTAGCCGACCAGCGTCGTCCAGACGCCGGGCAGGCGCCAGAACGTCCGCTCGGCGCCCCAGAAGCAGCCCAGCCCGAAGTCGGCCACCTCCAGGCCCTCCGGGTACGGGCCGGACAGCGGGTGCCCGAGCACGGTGTGCGGTTCGCGCAGCTCGAAGGACGGGGCGGCCCGGCCGGGCAGCGCCTGGTCGGCGGGGACGAGCGAGGTCTTGTGGCGGTTGAACAGCACGGCCTGCTCCATCGGGTCGGGAAACCTGGTGCAGTGTGCAACGCGAACGGCCGCCCCCGGATTCCGGGAGCGGCCGTCGGGTTCCGTCCGTCGTGGCCCGCTGCGGCCGCGACCGCGGGCGCGGTCAGGCCTGCGGCGGTCAGGCCTGCTGTTCGGCTGCCGCGACCGCGCCCCGGACCGCGTCGATCCGCAGGTCGACGAAGGCCTGCCGGGGATCGTTGAAGATCACGGTGAACGGCTGCGGGATGTACCGGCCCAGCGCCCGGTACTGCTCCAGCGCCTCGGTCGACCGGCCGGCCCGGGTCAGGCCGTACGCGAGCCAGCCGCGCGCGTACCGGATCCGGTGGTGGTCCGGATCCGCGGCCGCCAGGTCGGCGAGCGCGGCGTCCAGGGCGGCGCCGACCTCCGGCCGCTCCCAGGCGGTGAGCTTCTCCCGGTCCTGGCCGAACTGCTCGTAGTACGCCTCCAGCTTCATCGGCGCGAGCAGGCTGCCGGCCGGCGCGGCGGCGACCGCCGCGTCGACGAACCCGTGCATCAGCTCGTGGCTGCCGTGCCACTTGTCGCACCAGTACTGCAGCGCCCGGTTGTGCGCCGCCCAGTGGTGCGGCTCGCGCTTGGCCAGCTCCGCCCAGAGCTCCCGGAACCGGTCGTTGGACCAGTTGAGGCCCATGGCGACGGAGATCTGCGCGGCCCACGGGTTGGGGTCGTCGTCGGCAGCGAGCTCGACGGCCGCCACACAGGCCTCCTCGGCCTCGGCCAGGACCCGGTGGAAGCCTGCGGCCTGCTCGCGGCTGACGTGCTGGGACCGGGCCGAGGTCCGGATGTTCCAGGCCAGGTACACCAGGGCGTCCGCGTGCACCAGCGCGGCGGCCGGGTCCTGCGGCCGCTCCGCGCGCCAGGCGCGCAGCCAGCCGTCGTCCTCGGCCGCCAGCCGGGCCAGCGCGCGCTGCCGCATCCAGCGGACGTCGGCGGTGGCCTCGGTGGTCAGGTAGGCGGCGGCCGGCCGCCAGTCGCCCGCCTTCGCGGCGGCGAGCGCGGCCGCCTCCTCGGGGCCGGGCTCGTCGTCCAGGACCAGCTCGCTGCCCGGCAGCAGCCCGTGGTCGGCCGGGGTGATGGTGTTCTTCGCCCGCGCCTCCTCGGTGAGCCGCGCCTCGTGGGCCGCGATGGTGGCCTTGGCCCGCTCCAGCTGGGCCAGCTTGCGCTTGGCCAACCGGGTCATGACGACCGGGAACAGCAGGACGAGGCCGACGACGACGAGCACGATGATGCCGATCAAGGAAGCTCCTTCCGAGGTGTGGCGGCCGGTCCGCCCGGTGGGTCGGTCCGCCGGGTGGATCAGAGAGCCGGGCGGGGTCAGGCAGCCGGGTGGGTCAGACGGCCGGGGCGGTGGGCGACGGGAGGCCCGCGCCGGCGAGCAGCGCGCGCATCGGCGCGGTGTCCGGGGTGTCCGTGCAGGCGGCGTCGAGGGCCGGGTCGAAGGCGTCCTCGAAGCCGTCCGGCAGGCGGAGTTCGGCCGGCCCGGACCAGGAGAGCTCCCAGTCGGCCCGTCCGGCTTCGGCCAGGGCGACGACGGCGGCGTGCGCCAGCTCCTCGCGCAGCGCCGGGCGGGCGAACTCGCGGGCGGCCCGGCCGGTGGCGGCGGCGGCCTGTTCGCTCTTCGGCAGCCGGTCGGTGAACTCCCAGGCCCGGCCGGCGTCGACGGCGTCGAGCAGGCCGTGGACGGTGGGCGGCAGGCCCAGTGCCGTCAGTGCCCGGCCGGCCGGGGCGGCCGCCTCGCGGGCGTGCGTCAGCATCGCCCCGCGGACCAGTGCGGGCCACTCGACCCGCTGCTTGCCGGCCGCCTCGGGGATCAGCGAGACGACCTCCAGCTCGGCCAGCACCCGCTCGGCGTCGTGCAGCAGCGCGAGGGCGGGTGCGTCGGCGCCGGGGCCGCGTCCGTCGTCGGGCAGCGCCTCGATCGCGGCGACCCGGCGGTCGATCGGCGGGTGCGAGTCGTACGGGTCGGGCTCGTGCTCGGGCAGTTCGAGCGCGTACTCGGCGAGCTCCTGCCGGCGCTTCGGGTCGCTCAGCAGGTGGAGCAGGCCGCCGTAGACCTGGCCGGGCGGCGGGAGCAGGCCCGCGTCCCAGCCGATGGTGGCGTAGCGGCCGAGGTAGAAGTCCTGGGCGGAGTCCAGCACCGGCATCTTGCGCAGCGCCGAGGCTGTGGCGTCCCGGCCCGCCAGCCGGGCGGCGACCAGATCGGCGGCGTACTCCTGGCGGCGGCCGACCGCCTCGGAGACCCGGAAGTAGAGCTTGGCGTACAGGGTGAAGAGCTTGGCGAGGGCCCGGTCGACACCGCCGCCGGCCTCCTCGCCGGCGGGCTTGCGGCCCTTGGCCAGCCGCTTCTCCGACTTGGCGGCGAGCTTGGCGGCCTCCTCGGCCTGGTGCAGGTCGGCGCGCTGGTGGAGACCGCCGATGGTGTGCAGGACGGCGCGGCGCCCGGCGACCGTCACGGCGGCCAGCCGTACGTCCCGGTTGCTGTAGTGGCCGAACTCGTGCGCCAGGACGGACTCCAGCTCGCCCTCGGTGAGGCCCATCAGCAGCGGGGCGCCGATGACCAGGTGCCGCTTGCCGGGGACCAGGCCGAGCAGCTTGGTCTCCTCCAGCACGCCCGCGTTGACCTCGGGCACCAGGCGGATCTCGGCCGGTCCGCGGACGCCGGTCCGCTCGGCGATCCGGTCGACCATGCCCCAGACGGCGGGCTGCTGCTCGCGGGTGAGGCGGACGCCGGGCAGCTCGCCGTCGTCGGTGCGGCGGCGGGTCAGGAACACCACCCGGAGCACCGGGTAGCCGATGACGGCGGTCACCCCCCAGATCTTGATCAGCCCGGGGTTCAGGTGGCCCGAGGCCTGGAACAGGGCGATGTCGAGGGTGAGCAGGCCCGCGACGATGCCGAGGGCGAGCAGGTAGAAACCGGCGAGCAGGGCCACGGCCGTGACGGCCCGGACGGATGTGCTCATGCCGGTGGAACGCTGGGGCGCGCCCATGCGGTGGTCCTCCCGGGGCGCGACGGCAGGACGGCGCGCGGTTGTTGCGTGGTGAACATGTGTACGGCAGGTGGGGATCGTAGCGGCTGCCGGTGCCCTACGCACCGCAGTTCGTGCCCGCCGTAGCCCCGCCCCGTCCACGGGTCCGGCCCGGCTTCCCGTTCCGGGGGGCGCGCGGGCGTGCGGCCATTAGGCTCGGACTCATGACCGAGCACCAGCTTCCCCAGGGCTTCGAGACCCTCGCCATCCACGCGGGTCAGGAAGCAGACCCCCAGACCGGGGCCGTCGTCACGCCGATCTACCAGGTGTCCACCTACAAGCAGGACGGGGTGGGCGGCCTGCGGGGCGGCTACGAGTACAGCCGCAGCGCCAACCCGACCCGCACCGCACTGGAGGAGTGCCTCGCCGCGCTCGAGGGCGGCGCCCGGGGCCTCGCCTTCGCCTCCGGCCTGGCGGCCGAGGACACCCTGCTGCGCACCATCCTCAAGCCGGGCGACCACATCGTGATCCCCAACGACGCCTACGGCGGCACCTTCCGGCTCTTCGCCAAGGTGCTGACCCGCTGGGGCGTCGAGTTCTCCGTGGCCAACACCCAGGACCTGGCCACCGTCCGCGAGGCGCTGCGCCCCAACACCCGCGCGGTGTGGGTGGAGACCCCGTCCAACCCGCTGCTGGGCATCACCGACCTGGCCGCGCTCGCCGAGATCGCGCACGGCGCCGGCGCGCTGCTGGTGGTCGACAACACCTTCGCCAGCCCGTACCTGCAGCAGCCGATCGCGCTCGGCGCGGACGCGGTCGTGCACTCCACCACCAAGTACATGGGCGGCCACTCGGACGTGGTCGGCGGCGCGCTGGTGCTGGCCGACGCGGCCCTCGGCGAGGAGGTCGCGTACCACCAGAACGCGATGGGCGCGGTCTCCGGCCCGTTCGACGCCTGGCTGGTGCTGCGCGGCATCAAGACGCTGGGCGTCCGGATGGACCGGCACAGCGCCAACGCCGAGAAGGTCGCCGAGCTGCTGGCGAGCCACCCCAAGGTCAGCCAGGTGCTGTACCCGGGCCTGCCCGAGCACCCCGGCCACGACATCGCCGCCAAGCAGATGAAGGCCTTCGGCGGCATGGTCTCGTTCCGGGTCGCGGGTGGCGAGGAGGCGGCCGTCGAGGTCTGCAACCGCGCGCAGCTGTTCACCCTCGGTGAGTCGCTCGGCGGCGTCGAGTCGCTGATCGAGCACCCGGGCCGGATGACGCACGCCTCGGTGGTCGGGTCGGCGCTGGAGGTGCCGTCCGACCTGGTGCGCGTCTCGGTCGGCATCGAGTCGATCGACGACCTGCTCGCGGACCTCAAGCAGGCGCTGGGCTAAGTCTGTTGGCCCTGCTGGTCCGCCGTGTACGACTCCATCGCGTGGTTGAAGCGGGCCAGCAGGGCGCAGAACGCCTGTTGCTCCTCCGGCGGCCAGTCGGCCACCAGGCGGCGGGTCAACTCGGCCCGTCCGTCCCGGACTTCGTCGAGCCGGCCGGCGCCGAGGGAGGTCAGCGCGAGCCGTACGGCGCGGCGGTCGGCCGGGTCCTGCACCCGGCCGACCAGTCCGGCGGCGACCAGCGGGGCGACCTGGCGGGTCACCGTGGAGGAGTCCACGCCCAGTGATTCGGCCAGTGCCTTGACGTTGGCGGGCCCGTGCCGCTCCAGCCGGTCGAGCAGCAGGTAGGCGGCCCGGTCCAGTGTCCCGACCCCGCCGCCGGAGGTCCGGACCTGTTCCATGCGGCGCGCGAACACCGCGAGCTGGTACTGGAGTTGGGTGTGCACGGGGTCGGTGCGGTCGGTGGCCTGGGGCGAGGTCGTCGTCATCGCGGCTCACGATCGTCGTGCGGTGAGTGAGGCTCAGAAGCAGCAGCGTACGCGGGCGCGGCGGACCCGGGAACAGGCCCGGCGTCCCGGATTGCCACCGTCCGGGCCTCTAACCTGGGGGACATGCACAACTGGCCGATCACTCTCGACGACGTCCGCGGCGCCCAGAAGATGCTCGCCGGGATCGCCCGGGTGACCCCGATGGAGGGCAGCCGGCACCTGTCCGGGCTGATCGGCGCGCCGGTCCACCTGAAGTGCGAGAACCTGCAGCGCACCGGCTCGTTCAAACTGCGCGGGGCGTACGTGCGGATCGCGGGGCTCTCACCGGTGCAGCGGGCCGGCGGGGTGGTGGCGGCGAGCGCCGGGAACCACGCCCAGGGGGTGGCGCTGGCGGCCTCGCTGCTGGGGGTGCGTTCGACGGTGTTCATGCCGGTCGCGGCGCCGCTGCCGAAGGTCGCGGCCACCCGCGAGTACGGCGCCGACGTACGGCTGCACGGCGCCACCGTGGACGAGGCGCTACAGGCCGCGCAGCGGTACGCGGACGCGACCGGTGCGGTGTTCATCCACCCCTTCGACCACTGGGACGTGGTCACCGGCCAGGCGACGGTCGGGCTGGAGATCCTGGAGCAGTGCCCCGAGGTGCGCACCATCCTGGTCGGGGTGGGCGGCGGCGGGCTGCTGGCCGGGATCGCGGCGGCGGTCAAGCCGCTGCGGCCGGACGTGCGGGTGGTCGGGGTGCAGGCGGCCGGCGCGGCCGCGTACCCGCCCTCGCTGGTGGCCGGGCGGCCGGTGTCGCTGGAGCACTTCGCCACCATGGCCGACGGGATCATGGTCGGGCGCCCGGGGGACATCCCCTTCGAGGTGATCAACACGCTGGCGGACGGCATCCGCACGGTCTCCGAGGACGCGCTGTCGCGGGCCCTGCTGCTCGGCCTGGAGCGGCTGAAGCTGGTGGTCGAGCCGGCCGGGGCGGCCCCGATCGCGGCGCTGCTGGAGCAGCCGGACTCCTTCGAGGGCCCGGTGGTGGCGGTGCTGTCCGGCGGCAACATCGACCCGCAGCTGATGCAGCGGGTGCTGCGGCACGGGCTGGCGGCGGCCGGGCGCTACCTGTCGCTGCGGGTGCGGCTGGCGGACAAGCCGGGCTCGCTGGCGGACCTGCTGGGCGTGCTGACCAGGCTGGACGCCAATGTGCTGGACGTGGCGCACGTCCGGATCGACCCGAAGCTGGGGCTGACCGAGGTCGAGGTGGACCTGCACCTGGAGACCAAGGGTCCGGAGCACTGCGCGGCGGTGGTAGGCGAGCTGCGGGACTCGGGGTACGTCGTCTCCGGCTAGCCGCCGGGTCTCCGGTCGGGTGTCGTTCGGGGCGTCGGGCGGGCGTCCGACGGGCGTCGGCCGGGGCCGGTGGGGCGGGAGTGGCCACCGGGTTTCCAGTTGCCGGTGGCTCGGGGCCTGATTGCCGGTCGTTGCTGCGGTGGGATGCCGGTTCTCCCTGGAACGATGGCGGAGCTGCATCCCTTGACGCGATATATCGCATCCTGGGAAGCTCGCGATACATCGCGTTCGAGTCCGGCGGGTCGAGAATCGGGTCGCCCGCGCGCCCGAGAGCGGGGCAAAGTGGGACAGATCGCTCCAGACGTCCGAGGAGATGAGGCAGGCCATGGCGCCAGCCATCCAAGCCGAGAACCTGGTGAAGACCTTCGGCGACGTACGAGCCCTGGACGGTGTCAGCCTCGACGTCCCCGAGGGCACGGTGCTCGGGCTGCTCGGCCCGAACGGCGCCGGGAAGACCACCACCGTGCGGGTCCTCACCACCCTGCTCCGCCCCGACTCCGGCCACGCGGTGGTCGCCGGCGTCGACGTGCTCAAGCACCCCGACCGGGTCCGCAGCCTGATCGGCCTGTCCGGTCAGTACGCGGCGGTCGACGAGTACCTGACCGGCTTCGAGAACCTCACGATGGTCGGCGAGCTCTACCAGATGAGCACCCGCGACGCGAAGGCCCGCGCGCTGGAGCTGCTGGAGTGGTTCAACCTGACCGAGGCCAAGGACCGCACCGCCAAGACCTACTCCGGCGGCATGCGCCGCCGCCTGGACCTCGCCGCCGCGCTGGTCGTCCGCCCGCCGGTGATGTTCCTGGACGAGCCGACCACCGGTCTCGACCCGCGCAACCGGCTCGGGCTCTGGGAGGTCATCGAGACCCTGGTCGAACAGGGCACCACGCTGCTGCTCACCACCCAGTACCTGGAGGAGGCCGACCGGCTCGCCCACGACATCGCGGTGGTCGACCAGGGCCGGGTGATCGCGCGCGGCACCGCCGACCAGCTCAAGGCCCAGATCGGCGGCGAGCGGATCGAGGTCGTGGTGCACGAGCCCGGCCTGGTCGCCGACGCCGTCGCGGCGCTGTCCGGCTACGCGCTGAGCGAGCCGGCGGTGGAGAAGAACACCCGCCGGATCACCCTGCCGATCAGCGGTGGCGCCCGGGTGCTCGCCGACGCCATCCGCGAACTGGACACCCGCGGGATCGAGATCGACGACATCGGGCTGCGCCGCCCGACCCTGGACGACGTCTTCCTCACCCTCACCGGCCACGTCGCCGAGCAGGCGGACCAGGAGGGCGGCTCCGACCCCAAGGGCCGGGGCCGGGGCGGCCGGGGCAAGGGCAAGGCCGACGACGCGGACGACGCCGGGAGCCGGGGACCGGACAGGCAGGCCGTCGCGGCCGGGAAGGAGAGCTGAGATGAGCGCCGCCACCGAGCACGCCATCGGCGCGCCGATGCCCAGACAGCGCCGGGGGCTGGCCGCCGCCCTGCACGACTCCTGGGTGGTCGCCAAGCGCAACCTGCGCCGGATGACCCGCATCCCGGAGATCGTCGTCTTCGGCCTGATGCAGCCGGTCATGTTCGTGCTGCTGTTCTCGTACGTCATGGGCGGGGCGATCAAGATCCCGGGGGCGGACTCCAGCTCCCACACGTACATCCAGTACCTGATGGCCGGCATCTTCGCCCAGACCGTCACCTTCGCCACCGCCGGGGCCTCGGCCGGCATCGCGGAGGACATGACCAAGGGCCTGGTGGACCGCTTCCGCTCACTGCCGATGGCTCGCTCGGCGGTGCTGGTCGGCCGCACCCTGGCGGACCTCGTCCAGACCGGGTTCATCGTGATCGTGCTGGGCCTGGTCGCGCTGCTGGTCGGCTGGCGGATCCACGACGGGGTGCTCAACGCGCTCGCCGCCTTCGGCCTGCTGCTCCTGCTCGGCTACGCCTTCTCCTGGATCGGCGCGCTGATAGGCCTGTCGGTGCGCAGCCCCGAGGCGGCCACCTCGGCCGGGCTGATCTGGCTGTTCCCGCTGACCTTCGTCTCCAACGCCTTCGTGCCGGTCGCCTCGATGCCGGGCTGGCTGCAGGGGATCGCGTACTGGAACCCGTTCAGCGCCACCGTCCAGGCCTGCCGGGTGCTGTTCGGCAACCAGGTCGGGCCGGTGGACAGTGCCTGGCCGATGCAGCACGCGGCCCTGGTGTCGGTGCTGTGGTCGGTCGTGATCACGGCGGTGTTCTCGTGGCTGGCGGTCCGCAAGTACCGCTCGTCCACCGGCTGAGCCGGCACCGCCCGGACAACGGAAAGGGCGGCCGCGGAGTCAGTCGACTCCGCGGCCGCCCTCGGCGTCGTGTGCCGGATCAGCCGGCGTGCGGCACGACCTTGACGATCTTCACCATGGCCGGCTTGCCGTTCGGCAGGTCGTAGGTGGCCTCGTCGCCGATCTGCTTGCCGTCGATCGCGCGGCCCAGCGGCGACTGCGGGGAGTAGACGTCCAGGTCGTCGGCGCCCGCGACCTCGCGGGAGGCGAGCAGGAATTCCATGAGGTCGTCCTCGTCGCCGTCGAAGGCGACCGTGACGACCATGCCCGGGGCCACCACGCCCGAGTCGGCCGGGGCCTCGCCGACCTTGGCGCGCTCCAGCAGCTGGGTCAGCTGGCGGATGCGCAGCTCGTACTTGCCCTGCTCCTCCTTCGCCGCGTGGTAGCCGGCGTTCTCCTTGAGGTCACCCTCCTCGCGCGCCGCCTCGATCTTCTGGGCGATCTCGATGCGCCAGGGCCCGGTCAGGTGATCCAGCTCGGCCTTGAGCTGGTCGTAACCGGCCTGAGTGAGCCAGGTCACGTTCTCGCTGGTCTGGGTCACGGGTGCTCCTCGTCGGTGCTGGGGCTGCGCTGAGCGTGTGGGTCGTCAGCAGGGTTGGTGGTGATATCGGTCTCAACTACAAAGCAACGCCCGCTCCCGTACCATCCGGTGCGGAAGGGGCGAAACCACGAGCCTAACAAGTCCTGCCGACAAGCGGGAGAGGCGCCGGCGCGCCATTGACGGTGGCGTTACGCCGCGGTGTACAGGACGGAGAGCGGGACCTCCTACGGATGCCCGCTCGCCCGATCGAATATGCGCCCCACCCGTATCCGCGCCACTCGTATGCGCCCCGCTCGGTTTGGGCTTACTGGGCTTGGGCTTGGGCTTACTCGGCTTGGGCTTACTTGGCGGGCGTGCAGCCCAGCAGTTCGGCGGTGGTGCCGCGCGACGTGGTGCGCAGGGTGACCGTCGCGTCGTAGCTGGAGCCGGCCGCCGGGACCGGGAAGTCGGCCACCCCGACCACCGCGTGGTCGTCGCCCTGCGAGCGGACCGTGCAGGTGCCGGCCTGTCCGTCGCTCTTGCTCACGGTGAGGTGCAGCTGCACCTCGGAGTCGGAGAGCACCTGGAAGGTCGGGACCGAGCCGTTGATCTTCGTCTCGCGCAGCAGGTAGGAGCCGCCCAGCCAGGCGATCAGCCCCAGGCCCAGCACGCCGCAGACCGCGCCGACCACCCTGAGGCGGCGGTCCGAGTCGCGGTTGCCGCCACGTCCGTAGCGTCCCTCGGGCAGCCGGGCGGCGGTGGTCTCTGCGGTCATCGGACTCTGTCCTCTCCTGGGGAGGGGCCGTGCGGGGTGGTGCGGGGAATGCGACGGACCTCCAGTCCGTCACTATAGGAGGGACACGCCCGCGGCCGGTCCGGCGGGGGCGGGGCTCGGCCGGGATCGACGACTTCCGAAGGCCGGCCGGCCCCGCGGCGACGCGGTCCCGTAGTGAGCGGTTGGTGCCCGATGATGTGGAAGGAACGCAAGGCGTTGACTGAGCAGTTGCGACTGATGGCGGTGCACGCCCACCCGGACGACGAGTCCAGCAAGGGCGCGGCCACCATGGCCATGTACATCGAGCAGGGTGTGGACGTGCTCGTGGCCACCTGCACGGGGGGCGAGCGCGGGTCGGTACTCAACCCCAAGCTCCAGGGGGACCCGTACATCGAGGAGAACATCCACGAGGTGCGGCGCAAGGAGATGGACGAGGCGCGGGCGATCCTCGGCGTCAAGCAGGCCTGGCTGGGCTTCGTGGACTCCGGCCTGCCCGAGGGCGACCCGCTGCCGCCGCTGCCGGAGGGCTGCTTCGCCCTTCAGGACGTCAAGGAGGCGGCCGAGCCGCTGGTCCGGCTGATCCGCGAGTTCAAGCCGCAGGTCATCACGACCTACGACGAGAACGGCGGGTACCCGCACCCCGACCACATCATGACCCACAAGATCACCATGCTGGCCTTCGACGCCGCGGGCGACCCGGACGCCTACCCCGAGGCCGGCGAGCCCTGGCAGCCGCTGAAGCTGTACTACAACCACGGTTTCCCGATGGGCCGCATCCGCGCCCTGCACCAGTACCTCACCGAGCACGGCCATGAGTCGCCGTACGGCGAGTGGATCGCGGGCTGGGAGAAGAGCGGCCGCAAGGAGCGTGAGATCACCACCCGGGTCCGCTGCGACGACTGGTTCGAGACCCGCGACCGCGCGCTGATCGCCCACGCCACCCAGATCGACCCGGACGGCCCGTGGTTCCGCGTCCCGCTGGACGTCCAGCGCGAGGTCTGGCCCACCGAGGACTACGAGCTCGCCCGTACCCTGGTCGACGTGGACCTGCCGGAGGACGACCTCTTCGCCGGCCTGCGCACCCCCACCCTGGCGGCCGAGGCCGCCGACACGCGCGACTGAACCACCCCCCGATGGCCCGGCTCCCCGTGAGCCGGGCCACCATAGAGATATGAGTGCCTCCGTGAACCTCGTCCACCTCGCCGCTGACCTCGCCGTCGACGACGCCAAGGTCACCCCCGGCCTCCTCGGCTTCGTCGTCTTCGCCGCCCTCGGCGTGGCGACCTGGTTCCTGGTCAAGTCCATGAACCGCCAGTTCAAGAAGGTCGACTTCGCGGAGGAGTCGGAGGCTCCGAAGGAGTGAGTCACCGGCGCCCCGCCGCCCGTTGATGCGCGAGGATGGGGGCATGCCGAACCGTCTCGCGGACGCGACCTCGCCGTACCTGCTGCAGCATGCCGAGAACCCGGTCGACTGGTGGCCCTGGGCGCCGGAGGCGTTCGAGGAGGCACGGCGGCGCGGGGTACCGGTGCTGCTGTCGGTCGGGTACGCCGCCTGCCACTGGTGCCACGTGATGGCGCACGAGAGCTTCGAGGACGCCGGGCTCGCCGGGTACCTGAACGAGCGGTTCGTCGCGGTCAAGGTGGACCGGGAGGAGCGCCCGGACGTCGACGCCGTGTACATGGAGGCGGTGCAGGCCGCGACCGGGCAGGGCGGGTGGCCGATGACGGTCTTCCTCACGCCCGACAAGGAGCCGTTCTACTTCGGCACGTACTTCCCGCCGCAGCCCCGGCACGGGATGCCGTCCTTCCGGCAGGTGCTGGAGGGTGTGGACGCCGCCTGGCGGGACCGCCGGCAGGAGGTCGGCGAGGTCGCCGGACGGATCCGCGCCGAGCTGGCCGAACGGGCCGCCGTCTACTCGGCCGGCACCCACAACCCGCCCGGCGAGGCCGACCTGCACCAGGCGCTGGTGACCCTCAGCCGGGAGTTCGACCAGGCGCGCGGCGGCTTCGGCGGCGCGCCCAAGTTCCCGCCGGCCATGGTGGTCGAGTTCCTGCTGCGCCACCACGCGCGCACCGGCTCCGAGGCGGCCCTGGAGATGGCCGTCCGCACCGGCGAGGCGATGGCCCGCGGCGGCATCCACGACCAGCTCGGCGGCGGCTTCGCCCGGTACGCGGTGGACGCCGGCTGGGTGGTGCCGCACTTCGAGAAGATGCTGTACGACAACGCCCTGCTGCTGCGCGCCTACCTGCACCTGTGGCGGGCGACCGGCTCGGCGCTCGCGCGGCGGGTCGCACTGTCCACAGCGGACTTCCTGCTGCGCGAACTCCGCACGCCCGAGGGCGCGTTCGCCTCCGCGCTGGACGCCGACAGCCTGGACGAGGAAACCGGGAAGCCCGCCGAGGGCGCCTACTACGCGTGGGAGCCCGGCCAGTTGGTCGACCTGCTCGGCCCCGCCGACGCGGCCACCGCCGCCCGGCTGTTCACCGTCACCGCCGAGGGCACCTTCGAGCACGGCACCTCCGTTCTCCAACTCCTCGCCGAACCCGAGGACTTCGCCGAGTACGAGGCGATCCGCGCCCGGCTGTCCGAAGCCCGTGCGGCGCGGCCCGCACCCGCCCGGGACGACAAGGTGGTCGCCGCCTGGAACGGCCTCGCCATCGCCGCGCTCGCCGAGACCGGCGCGCTGCTGGAGAGGCCTGACCTGGTCGAGGCCGCCGAACGCGCCGCCGACCTGCTGCTCGCCGTCCACCTCACCTCCGACGGCCGGCTCCTGCGCACCTCCCGGGACGGCCGGGCCGGCGCCAACGCGGGCGTGCTGGAGGACTACGCGGACACCGCCGAGGGCTTCCTCGCGCTGTACGCCGTCACCGGCGAGGCGGAGTGGCTGCAACTGGCCGGCGGCCTGCTCGACACCATCCTCAAGCACTTCACCGACGAGGTTTCCGGTGCGCTCTACGACACCGCCGACGACGCCGAGGAGCTGATCCGCCGCCCGCAGGACCCGACCGACAACGCCACCCCGTCCGGCTGGACGGCCGCCGCCGGCGCCCTGCTCACCTACGCCGCGTACACCGGCTCCGACCGGCACCGGACGGCCGCCGAGCGGGCCCTCGGCGTCGTCGGCGCGCTCGCCGGGCGGGCACCGCGGTTCATCGGCTGGGGCCTCGCCGTGGCGGAGGCGCTGCTCGACGGGCCGCGCGAGGTCGCCGTGGTCGGCCCGGCCGGGGACCCGGCCACCGCCGCGCTGCGGCGGGCGGCACTGCTCGCGACGGCGCCGGGCGCGGTGGTCGCGGTGGGCGAGCCGGGGGAGACCGAGGTGCCGCTGCTGGCGGACCGGCCGCTGGTCGGCGGGGCTCCCGCGGCGTACGTCTGCCGGCACTTCGCCTGCGACGCGCCGACCACCGACCCGACGGTGCTCGCGGAGCGGCTGGGTACGGCGGTCCGATAGCGGCGACCACGGGGCGAAGGGGGCTCGGCGCGGCGGCCGGATAATCGTTGGCGGGAGCGGACGGGCCGGGGCGACCATGGTCCATGACCTGGACTTTCAGTACCTCCCTCGACGATTTCCGCGCCCAGGCGGGTGCCTTTCTCGCCGCCCGCCCCGCCGAGAACACCGTCCTGCTCACCATTGCGCACCGGCTGGCCGAGTCCGGGCTGGACGTGTTCGGCGAGCCGCCGGTCTTCGGCTGGTGGCGGGCCGAGGAGGGCGGCCCGGTCGCGGGCGCCTTCCTGCAGACGCCGCCGTTCGACCCCCGGCTGTCCTTCCTGCCGGAGGCCGCGGCCTCCGAGCTGGCGGTCGAACTGGCCGCCGCCGGGGCCGGGTTCACGACGGTCAACGGGATCGGTGGGGGCGCCGTCGCGGTCCGCGCCTTCGCCGCCGCGTGGACGGCGGCCACCGGCGCCGAGCAGTCCGTCCGCTTCGAGGAACGGCTCTACCGGCTCGGCCGACTGACCGACCCGCCGCGCCCGCCCGCGGGCCGGCACCGCCTCGCCGAGCCGGCCGACCGCGAGCTGGCGATCCGCTGGTACGAGGAGTTCCGGGCCGAGGCCAAGGTCCGACTGCCGGACGTGCCGCGGGCGGTGGACGAGAAGACCGCGGCCGGCGGACTGCACCTGTGGGAGGACGGCGGCCGGCCGGTCGCGCTGGCCGGAACCAGCCCGGTGCTCGTCGGGATGTCCCGCATCGGCCCGGTCTACACCCCCGCCGAGCACCGCGGCCACGGCTACGGCAGCGCCGTCACGGCTGCCGCCTCGGCCCATGCGCTGACCTGCGGGGCCGACGAGGTGCTGCTGTACACGGACCTGGCCAACCCGACCAGCAACTCCATCTACCGGCAGATCGGGTACCTGCCGGTGGAGGACTGCCTGATCATGGACTTCCCGGCGCGGTAGGGGAGTTGCGGCGGCCGACGATCGCTCGCAGCCGGCCCCCGTCGGCGCCCGCCCGTCACTCCCAGTCCCAGCGGATCCCCAGGATGCACGGCCGCAGCGCGGTGGCGACGAGATGGACGCAGTGGTGGCCGTCGAGGGTCAGCTCCTCGGTCTCGTACGGGGCTTCGCCCGGGGAGTGGAGGGCGAAGCGGTGGCAGCGCACGGGGAGGGCGTCGGGGTGGAAGGTGACCTGGAGGACGTACTGGCCGGCGCCGGAGTTGAAGCCGCGGACGTACTCGCAGCTGGGGTCCGGGGAGGGCGCGTCGTCGAAGCCGTAGCCGAGCAGGTGGGTGTCGCCCGCGCGTAGCCGGCGGTCGAGGAGCAGTTCGGCGGCGAGCAGGTGGTGGGCCTGGTCGCGGCGGATGCGGCCGGGGCGGCAGTTCTCCTCGGCCCGGACGCCGACGCGGGTGATGTCGCTGCCCGGGTCGCCCTGGTAGAGGGCGAGGTAGCGGTCGATGCCGTCGCGGTGGGCGCGCAGCGCGTGCTGGGAGTCGCGGCGGGCGAGTTGGCGGTCGGGGCCGATCCGGATGCGCTCGATGTGGGTGACGGTGTGCAGGCCGGTGTCGCGCGGCCCGGCGAGGGCGGAGAGCAGGTCGTCGACGGCGGCGGCGGGGGAGATCAGGTCGCGGTACGGCCGGACGGGTGGGCCGGCGGGCGCGGTGCCGACGGCGCGGCGGGGACCGAGCAGCCGGGTGAGGGAGTGCTCGGGCAGGTCGAGGACGTTCTCCAGGGCGGCGACGGCGCGCAAAGACTCGGGGCGTTCGGGCCGGCGGCGGCCCTGCTGCCAGTAACTGAGGCTGGTGAGACCGACATTGACGCCGCGCAGCGCGAGGTGGCGGCGGATCCGGTGCAGCGCGAGGCCCCGGACGGCGATGGCGGTGCGCAGGGCGAGGTGGAACGGGCCGGTGCGCAGGGCGGCGGCGAGGTCGGCTGGGTCGCTTCGGTGGATGGCGGCCTCCTGAGGCGCGGACGGACCGGCTTTTGACCGTGAATATTCACATCGGTACGGCGGTTTGTCACCGGTCCGCGCCTGCTGCGCGGGGGTTTCCCGGGCGGCGTTCACATCCGCGCCCGGCCGTTCACACTCCGGCCCGGGCCCGTCCGAAGGCCGTTGACCCGCCTGCGGCCAGGCGCGATGCTCGGGGCGCGATCCGGACCGCGCCCCCACACAGCACCTCGCTCCACTCGTGCAAGGAGGCATTCCCCCATGCCAGTTCCACGGATACGGCTGCGCCGCGCGGTCTCGCTGCTCGCCCTCGGCGTGCTGGGCCCGGCGCTCACCGCCGCGGTGGCCGCGCCCGCGATCGCCGCCCCCGCCCAGGACCGGGCCCCACACCAGGTCCGCCAGGCGGCGGCGCCCGGCAGCACGGCCGATCTGGCCGGCACGTACAAGAAGCTCAACATCACCATGCAGCAGCAACAGCAGACCAACTGGTGCTGGGCGGCGAGCGGGAACACCATCGCCACCTGGTTCGGCTACAACTACAGCCAGAACCAGTTCTGCAACGCCGCGTTCGGCCGCGCGTCCGACTCCGGCTGCCCCAACAGCCAGGCCACGCTGGCCGATGTGCAGAACGGGCTGGACTGGGTCGGCATCAACCCGGGCTCGTACGTCACCGGCTACCTGCGCTACAGCACCGTGCAGGCCGAGGTGGACGCCAACCGGCCGGTCGAGACCCGCATCCAGTGGAGCTCCGGCGGCGGGCACATGCACGTCCTCTACGGCTACGACACCGGGAACAACTGGGTCTACTGGGGCGACCCGTGGCCGTCCAACTACCGCTACAACTGGGCGGATTACTGGTACTACGTGAACAACGACACGTTCTCGTGGACCCACTCCCTGTACCGGATCGGCGCGTGAGGGCGACCATGACCGAGAGCCGTAACCTCCGTCGGGCCGCCGTCGGCGCCCTGCTCACCGCCGGCCTCGCGCTGGCGCTCGCCCCGGCCGCGCATGCCGCCGCCCCCGGGTCGGCCGCCCCAGCGCCGGTGCCCGCCGCCGAGCTCGACCAGGCCCGCAGCGCGGTCCTGGACCCGGCCGTCCTCGACAAGGTCGGCCACTTCTTCGCCCGCAAGGGCGTCCCGCCGACCCAGCAGCTGACCCTCGGTGCCGCCGAGGAGGCGCGGGTGGCGAGCGCGTCCGCGCCGCGGCTGGCCGGCGACACCGTGCCGGTGTACGTCCTGGACGCCGGCTTCGTGGCCGGCACCCCGGGCGCACCGGTGGCGAAGGCCGAGTTCACCGCCAGCAAGGTGGTCGCGGCGGACGGGCAGACCGCCTCGGTCTGGACGGTCCGGCAGGGCGAGGCCTGGCGGGTGGTGAACATCGCCTCGGGCGGCGACGAGAGCGACTACGCGGCGAAGGCGGCGAGCGGCGGCGGCACCGCCTTCCGCGAGCCGCAGGTCAACGCCTGGTACGTGCTGCGCGACGGCCGGGTGCTGCCGCTGGACGACGAGGCCCGGCGCTCGGTGGGCGCGGACGGGGTGACGCTGGCCGCGTACCAGCAGCTGGTCCACCAGCGGTACGGGGACAAGCTGCCCGGCTCGGCGTACGACCGGGCGGGCAGGGGCGGCGGCTACCAGGCGGACGCCGCAGCCGGCGCCGCTGCCGGCGCCGCGGACGCCGCCGTGCAGCAGGTGGCCGCGCCGGAACCGGCGGCGGAGTCGGCTACGGGCGGCGGCGCGGCGCTGCCGGCCGTGACGGCGGTCGCGGCCCTCGGCGCCACCGCGCTGGCGGGCGCGGGCGCCGTCCTGCGGCGGAGGACGGGCGTCCGCCGCGGGTGAGGGGGAGCGGGGCCCGGCCGAGCGGCCCGGGCCCCGCTGCCTGTCCCCTCTTACCGCGACCGCTCACACCCCGGTTGCCGCGACCGCTCACACTCCGGCGAAGCCGCTCTCCAGCATCGCGAAGGTGCGGTCGACCAGGTCCGCGATGTCCTCCCGGCCTCCGCCGGCGGCCCACTGCAGCAGGGCTTCGGCGGTGGCGGCGGCGATGGCGGCGGAGGTGACCCGCATCTCGTACGTGGGCTCCTCGACGCCGGCCCGCCGGGTGAGCACGGTGAGGAACAGCACCTGCGGGTTGTTGCTGCTCCGGTGCAGTCCGGCCCGCAGCGCGGGGACCTCGGTGACCAGCCGCATCCGGGTGTACAGCTCGTCGCGCTCGTGCTGGAGCAGTTCGCGGATCAGGCCGATCATGGCTTCCCGGCAGGAGGTGAGGAAGGGTTCGTCGGCGGGCCGCTCCAGCAGGGCGGCGATCACCGCCGGGTCGTACTCGTCGGAGAGGACCAGGTCCTCCTTGGTGGCGAAGTACCGGAAGAAGGTGGACGGCGAGACCTCGGCGGCGGCGGAGATCTGCTCCACCGTGGTGTTCTCGTAGCCCTGCTCGGAGAACAGCCGGTAGGCCTCACGGCGGATGCTCTGGCGGGTCTTCAGCTTCTTGCGCTCGCGCAGCGACAGCGGCGCCTCCAGTAGCGCCTGGACCGGGTTGGTCGGGGCGTCCGGGAGGGCCGCGGTCGGTTGCTGGCGAGTCATGCGTCCGATTATCCGTGATCTCCGGTGTCGGCCGAGGTGGCGGTAGCGGGCTCCGTGGGCATCCGGGCCGCTACCAGCACCGCCGAGAGCACCGCGACCAGCCCGGCGAGCAGCAGCACCACCCCCATCCCGTGCACGTACGCCGCGTGCGCGGAGGCGCTGAGCGCGGGCCCGCCCCCGGCCCGGGCGACGGCGTCGGCGGCGACCACCGACTCTCCGGCCCGGTGCGCCGCCTCGGCCGGCAGGCCGCCGGTGTCCAGCGCGTTCCGGTACGCCCCGGACAGCAGACTGCCGAAGACGGCGATGCCGAGCGCGCCGCCGACCTGCCGCAGGGTCTGCAGAAGTCCGGAGCCGACTCCGGCGCGGGCCGGCGGCAGCGTGACCAGGGCGCAGGCCTGGGCGGTGATCAGCGACAGGCCCATCCCGATCCCGAGCACGCCGAGCCAGAGCGCGGCCCGTCCGTAGCCGTCCCCGGCGCCGGTGCGGCTGCCGAACAGCAGGGCGGCGGCGAGCAGGGCCAGGCCGAGGGTGATCACTGTCCGGGCGCCGATCCGAGTGACCAGCGGGTCGGTGAGCTTGGCGGCCACCATCAGTCCGAGCATCATCGGCATCAGCCGCAGGCCGCTGCCGAGGGCGTCGGTGCCGAGCACGCTCTGGAAGTAGAGCGGCAGCACGAAGAAGGCGCCGAACAGGACGAACGAGATCAGGGTGGCCGCGACGGAGGACCAGCGGAAGGTCCGGTCGGCGAGCAGGGCGAGGTCGAGCATCGGCTCGGGCCGGCGACGGCTGCGCAGCACCAGGACGGTGAGGGCGAGCACCGAGCCGGCCAGCGTGCCGGTCACCAGCGGGTCGGCCCAGCCGCGTTCGGAGCCTTCGATGATGCCGTAGGTGAGCGCACCCAGTCCGGCGGCGGCGAGCACGGTGGCGAGCAGGTCGATCCGGGGCGCGGCGGGGTTGCGGCTCTCGGGGAGCAGCAGGACGCAGGCGACGATGCCGGTCACGGTCAGCGGGATGTTGATCGCGAAGACCGAGCCCCACCAGAAGTGCTGGAGGAGGAAGCCGCCGATCAGCGGCCCGAGCGGGGCGCCCGCGGAGAGCGCGGCGGCCAGGACCGCGGTGGCCCGGCGCTGTTCGGCGGGTGGGAAGAGGACGGGGATCACCGCCAGGGACATCGGCATGACCAGCGCGCCGGCCAGGCCCATGCCGGCGCGGGCGGCGATCAGGGTGGTGGGGGAGTCGGTGAGCATCCCGACGGCGGAGGCGAGGCCGAACAGCGCGAGGCCGGCGGTGAGTGTGCGGCGGCGGCCGAACCGGTCGCCGAGCAGTCCGGCCGGGAGCATCACGGCGGCGAAGACCACGGTGTAGGCGTCGATGATCCACTGCTGCTGGCCGGTGGTGGCCCGCAGCTGCGAGGCGAGCGTGGGCAGGGCGACGTTGAGGATCGTCATGTCGAAGCTGATCACCAGGACGCTCAGGGCGACGGCGATCAGGGCGAGCCGGCGGCGCCGGTCGGCGGTGGCGACGGCCGGGGCGGTGGCGGTGGCGGGACTGGGCGGGGCGGCGGGCACGGTGACCTCCAGGGCCCTCTGTCGGTAGTTTCTCTCAAATGACAGTAACTCTCAAAAGATGGTCACCGTCAATATGATGGTGCTGTCATCGCACCGTAACGCTCTGTGATGTGTCCTGTAAGTGCTGCTTCCACACAAGGAATTGACGCAACGTTGATCTGTCGTTCGCCCCCCGTGGGCAGTCGGGAGTGACTGACGGTAGATACCATGTGGCAATCGGTCAGTGCTGGCCGACGCGTGCCGAGAGCGGAGAAGGGGTGGGGCGGCAGGCGCCGACCACGAGCCCGGCACCGGGGAAAGGGGAGCCGAAGTGGCCGACACGGACGACAAGCAGGCGAGCGCCCAGGTGTGGGGTGCGGCGGTGGTGGTGGCCTCCGCGCTGGCCGTGGTCGCGGCCTATCTGATCAACGGGGCCCTGTTGGTCCTGGGGGTCGCCGGGATCGAGACCGTGCTGCTCATGGTCTACGTCGGCCGTCGCTGGCGCGCCCAGCACGGTCGGCCCTCCCCGGTCCGGCACCGCCCGCGCCGCGGCATCCCGGACGCCGCGCACTGCGAGCGCTGCCGCCGGGCCCGGGAGGCACTGGACGCCCGGCAGTCGCGCGGCCGCTCGGCCCGGACGGTTCGGCCGGAGCCGATGGCGCGGGAGTCGTCGGCGTCGGAGTCGTCAGCGCCGACGCGCGCGGGAGCCCAGGGGCACCCGGCGGAGCACGGGCAGCACGAGAGTCACGAGCACCAGGAACCCGGCCCCCGGCCGGAGTCCGGCGCGGCCGACCGCCAGCCGTACGCGCGCCGCCCGCAGGGCCGGGCGCCGTACGAGCGGCCCTGGACGGCCGAACGGGCGGCCGCCCGGTCCGTGGACCGTTCGACCGCCCGTCGGGGTGCGCCGGGTTCAGCCGGCCGTGCTGTACGCCACCAGTGAGACGCCGACGTACTGCACGATGAACGCCCCGAGGGTGAAGGCGTGGAACACCTCGTGGAAGCCGAACCAGCGCGGTGAGGGGTTGGGCCGCTTGAGCCCGTACACCACGCCGCCGATGCTGTAGAGCACCCCACCGACGATCATCAGCACCAGGACGGCGACCCCGCCGGTGTGCAGGAAGTCCGGCAGGAAGAACGCGGCGGCCCAGCCCAGCGCGAGGTACACCGGCGTGTACAGCCAGCGCGGCGCGCCGACCCAGAACACCCGGAACGCGATCCCGGCGAGCGCGCCGCCCCAGACCGCCCAGAGCAGCAGTTGCTGGTTCGCGCCCTTGAGCAGCAGCATCGTGAACGGCGTGTAGGTGCCCGCGATGATCAGGAAGATGTTCGCGTGGTCCAGCCGGCGCAGCACGGCGTCGCCGCGCGGTCCCCAGTTGAAGCGGTGGTACACCGCGCTGACCCCGAACAGCAGCCAGGCGCTGACCGAGTAGATCGCGCAGGCGATCTTGGCGGGCGTGGAGTCGGCCAGGCAGATCAGCACGATCCCGGCGGCCACCGTGGCGGGGAACATCGCGGCGTGCAGCCAGCCGCGCCACTTGGGCTTGCTCTCCCTGTTCTCGGCAGGGCCCTCCGCGAGGCTCTCAGCGAGCGCAGCAGCAGTCATGGACAGCATGTTACCGGCGACCTACGGATCCGTAGGTTACTCGCGCGTAGGAAGTGGCGATCATCACTCTTGGACGTTTTGGAGTATTTGGAGTGTGGTCCCGCGCACTCCGTCCGGGACGTGAGCGACCTGTTACCGATGGGTAACCGTACTTACAGTAGTAAAAGATGCGTCAATTTCGACGCTTCGGGGCGTTCCGGCCTTGAGCCCGGAGCTACGCTGCAAGCACCCTCAGACCCCCGCAACGCCGTCTCTTCGCCGAGATGGCGTGAAACGGAGCGATCGTGTCGTACGAGATCTCTGCTCTCAGCGCATCCGCGCCCACCCACCACAAGCAGCTGCTGGCTTGGGTGAGCGAGATCGCCGAGCTCACCCAGCCGGACCGCATCGAGTGGTGCGACGGTTCCGAGGACGAGTACCACCGCCTCGCGGACCTGCTGGTGGCGCAGGGCACCTTCAAGAAGCTCGACGAGGAGAAGCGCCCCAACTCCTACTACGCCGCCTCGGACCCGACCGACGTCGCGCGCGTGGAGGACCGCACCTACATCTGCTCCGAGCAGGAGAAGGACGCCGGACCGACCAACAACTGGAAGGCCCCCGCCGAGATGCGGGCCGTCTTCCAGGGCGAGCAGGGCCTGTTCCGCGGCGCGATGAAGGGCCGCACGATGTACGTCGTGCCCTTCTCGATGGGCCCGGTCGGCTCCCCGCTGGCCGCGTACGGCGTCGAGATCACCGACTCCGCCTACGTTGCCGTGTCGATGCGCGTGATGACCCGCATGGGCCGGGCCGTGCTGGACCAGCTCGGCGAGGACGGCGACTTCGTCAAGGCCGTGCACACCGTCGGCGCCCCGCTCGCCGAGGGCGAGGCCGACGTGGCGTGGCCGTGCAACAGCACCAAGTACATCTCGCACTTCCCGGAGACCAAGGAGATCTGGTCCTTCGGCTCGGGCTACGGCGGCAACGCCCTGCTCGGCAAGAAGTGCTACGCGCTGCGCATCGCCTCGACCATGGCCCGTGACGAGGGCTGGCTGGCCGAGCACATGCTCATCCTGAAGCTCACCCCGCCGAACGGCGAGGCCAAGTACGTCGCGGCCGCCTTCCCGTCGGCCTGCGGCAAGACCAACCTGGCCATGCTCCAGCCGACCGTCCCGGGCTGGAAGGTCGAGACGATCGGCGACGACATCGCCTGGATGCGCTTCGGCGCCGACGGCCGCCTCTACGCCATCAACCCCGAGGCCGGCTTCTTCGGCGTCGCCCCCGGCACCGGCGTGGACACCAACGCCAACGCCATCGAGACCCTCTGGGGCAACACCGTCTTCACCAACGTCGCCCTCACCGACGACGGCGACGTGTGGTGGGAGGGCCTCACCGAGGAGCCCCCGGCGCACCTGACCGACTGGCGCGGCAACGACTGGACCCCCGAGTCCGGCACCCCGGCCGCCCACCCGAACGCCCGCTTCGCCGTCCCGGCCGCGCAGTGCCCGACCATCGCCCCCGAGTGGGAGGACCCGGCGGGCGTGCCGATCTCGGCGATCCTGTTCGGCGGCCGCCGCGCCACCGCCGTCCCGCTGGTGACCGAGTCCTTCGACTGGCAGCACGGCGTCTTCCTCGGCGCCAACATCGCCTCCGAGAAGACCGCCGCCGCCGAGGGCACCGTCGGCGAGCTGCGCCGCGACCCGTTCGCGATGCTGCCGTTCTGCGGCTACAACATGGGTGACTACTTCGCCCACTGGCTGAAGGTCGGCGCCCAGGCGGACGCCGCCAAGCTGCCGAAGATCTACTACGTCAACTGGTTCCGCAAGAACGCCGAGGGCGCCTTCGTGTGGCCCGGCTACGGCGAGAACAGCCGCGTGCTCAAGTGGATCGTCGAGCGCCTGGAGGGCACCGGCGAGGGTGTCGAGACCCCGATCGGCGTGCTGCCGACCGTCGAGGGCTTCGACCTCGGCGACCTGAAGCTGACCCAGGACGACCTCGACCTGCTCTTCACCGTGGACGCCGACATCTGGCGCCAGGAGGCCGCCCTCGTGCCGGCCCACCTGGAGACCTTCGGCGACCACACCCCGAAGGAGCTGTGGGACGAGTACCGGAACCTCGTCGCGCGCCTCGGCTGAGCCTGAGCCTCAACCGAGCGAGAGGTGGGCGCGCGGCACGAACCGCGCGCCCGCCGATGCGACAGGACGGCCGGAGTTCCTCCGGACGATCTTTCCCCGACCAAGGAGATCGTCCGGACCGGGACTCCGGCCGTAGTGCTGTCCGGGCCCGGGCGCCGATCCGCGCCGGGCCCGTCAGAGCAGGACCAGGATCAGAGCGCCTTGGCGTTGACGATGGTCCAGTACTTGTTCCAGCCCAGGCCGCCACGCCACTGCCGGACCGGCGCGCCGTTGTCCAGGCGGTAGTCGGCGACCTCCAGGTAGCTCATGGAGTTCCAGTTGATCAGGCCGACCTCCTTCGGGCCGGTCCGGACCTCGCCGGCACTGCCCAGCTCCCAGGCCTGGTTGTCGCCGCCGGTGCAGTCCCACTGGCGGGCCGGGGCGCCGTCGTCGGTGCTCCAGTCGGCGATCTCCAGGCACTTGCCCGAGTTCCGGTTGCGCAGGAAGTACGCGGCCTTGCCGGGCGCCTGGATCATGTCGAAGAGCTGGTTGGTGCCGCCGGTGCAGTCCCACTGGCGGGCCGGGGCGCCGTTGTCGGTGCGCCAGTCGGCGATCTCCAGGCACTTGCCGCTGTTGGAGTTGACGAACGGGCTGGCCTTCGGAATCTGCAGGCCACCGAGGGCCGAGGCCGGCGTGGCCGGCAGGGCGGTGGTCAACGCGATGGCGGCGACGGAGACGGCCGCGGCGGCGCGGGCACGGGTGAGCGGAATGCGGATGGTCAAGACGGACCGGTCCCTTGCGGAGGAGTGGGGGCAGGGGAGCGGAGCCTTCCGGGCGGTTGAGCGCTCCGGTGTCCGCGTCGGCCCGGGCCCCGGCACACTGCCGACCGGCCCGTCCCCCCTACGGCCCGGAGAGGAACCCGGGCCGCCGACGCGCGGGAATCATATGGTCCGCCCGGTGGTCCGTGGTTAAAGGAGAGGTCAAGGCTGGGCGTAGCCGCTGAGGAAGTCGCCGATGCGGGTCACGGCGTCGGTGATCTCCTCGGGGCGGGGCAGGGTGACCACCCGGAAGTGGTCCGGCTCGGGCCAGTTGAAGCCGGTGCCCTGGACCAGCAGGATGCGCTGGGAGCGCAGCAGGTCGAGGACCATCTGGGCGTCGTCCTTGATCTTGTGGACCTTCGGGTCCAGCCGGGGGAACGCGTACAGGGCGCCCCTGGGCTTGACGCAGCTGACGCCGGGGATCTGGTTCAGCAGCTCGTACGCGGCGTCGCGCGAGGCGAGCAGGCGTCCGCCGGGCAGCACCAGGTCGCGGACCGACTGTCGGCCGCCGAGCGCGGCGGCCACCGCGTGCTGGGCGGGCATGTTGGCGCACAGCCGCATCGAGGCGAGCACGGTGAGGCCCTCGATGTAGCTGCGGGCCCGGGACCGGTCGCCGGACAGCACCATCCAGCCGGAGCGGAAGCCCGCGACGCGGTAGGCCTTGGACAGGCCGTTGAAGGTGACGCAGAAGAGGTCCGGGGCCAGGGTGGCCAGCGGGATGTGCTCGACGTCGTCGTAGAGGATCTTGTCGTAGATCTCGTCCGCGTAGACCACCAGGTCGTGCCGACGGGCGATCTCGACGATGCCGTCCAGCACCTCGCGCGGGTAGACCGCGCCGGTCGGGTTGTTCGGGTTGATCACCACGATGGCCCTGGTCCGGTCGGTGACCTTGGCCTCGATGTCGGCGAGGTCCGGGTACCACTCGGACTGCTCGTCGCAGCGGTAGTGCACGGCGGTGCCGCCGGCCAGCGAGACCGAGGCGGTCCACAGCGGGTAGTCCGGCGCCGGGACGAGCACCTCGTCGCCGTCGTCCAGCAGCGCGGTCATGGCCAGCTGGATCAGCTCGGAGACGCCGTTGCCGAGGAAGACGTCGTCGACGGAGAGTCCGTGCAGCCCGCGGTCCTCGTAGTGCATGACCACCGCGCGGCGGGCGGAGAGCAGGCCCTTGGAGTCGCCGTACCCGTGCGCGTTCGCGAGGTTGCGCAGGATGTCCTGGAGGATCTCCGGGGGCGCCTCGAAGCCGAAGGCGGCCGGGTTGCCGGTGTTGAGCTTGAGGATGCGGTGGCCCTGTTCCTCCAGCCGCATCGCCTCGTCGAGCACCGGGCCACGGATGTCGTAGCAGACATTGGCGAGCTTGCTGGACTGGATGACCTGCATGCCTGCCTACTTTAGGGGTACGGACGACCCCTGCGGCGGCTCTCCGGGAAGGTGCCCCGGAGGGCTCGGTAGGGGCTCCTTGGATCGGCAGGCGGGGGCCTCGGCGGGCCTTCCAAAGGGGGAGCGCGGTGTCCGGAATGCTCCCGTACGCGAGGAACGCGGGCGGGTCGTGGTCCGGAACGAGACGGACGGCACATCGGACGGCGACAGACGCCGGCGGACGGCGGACCGGACCGCCCGCCGGACGGCACCCCGCTCGGCGCGGGAGGATGGGGCCGGTGCGTCGATCGAGGAGGGGGTGCGCCGGTGGTGCCGGTCGTGGTCGCGGCGGTGCTGGTCGGTCTCCTGGCGGCTCCGCCGCTGCGCGGGCTGGTCGCCCGGTTCGCGGTGCCGGAGGGCGAACCGTGGCGTGAGGCGTGCCCGACCTGCGGGCGAGCGGCGCGCCTGCTGCCGCCGACCGGGCGCTGCCCGGGCTGCCGGGAGCGGCTGGGCGCGGGCCCGTGGTCGGTGGAGTCGGTCGCGGCAGCGGTCGCCGTCGCGGTGGCGTACGCGGCGCACGGGCCGGTGGCCGCGGCGCTGGGCTGGGCGGCCGCGCTCGGGGTGGCGCTCGGTTTCGTCGACGCGCGGGTGCGCCGGCTGCCGTACCGGCTGACCCTGCCGCTGCTCGGCGGGGTGGCCGCGCTGCTGGTGGTGGCGGCGCTGGCCGAGGGGCGCACGGGGGTGCTGCTGCGCTGTCTACTGGTGGCGCTGACGGTCGGCGCGGTGCTCGAACTGGCCGTCTGGGCCCGGGCGTTGGGGCCCGGGGACTCCCCGCTCGGGTTCACGCTGGGTGGACTGCTCGGCTGGTACGGCTGGTCGGTGGCGCTCGGCGGGATGGTCGCCGCGGTGGTGCTGGCCGGTCTCTGGGCGGTGCTGCGGGCCGTCGCCGCCCTGGTCCGCCGGCGCCCGGTGCGCGGACTCGACGTCCCGGTGGGCCCGTTCCTGCTGCTCGGCGCGCTCACGGCGGTGCTGGCCGGGTAGCCCTTCCGAGCGTCGGCGGACGCGGCAGGGCCCGCCGTACCGGAGTGGTACGACGGGCCCCGCCGCCGGCGCGCGGGCCCCACCCTCAAGGAGCGGCGCGCCGGGGAAGGTGAGTCCTTACGGCATCTTGTGGACGAACGGGCCGACCGCGTCGGAGAACGCGTTGCCGTTGGCGGCGTCCCAGTTGGTCGACCAGGTCATCGCGCCGCGGATGGTCGGCCACTTGGCCGGCGGTACGAAGCTGCCGCAGTTGTTGCCGGTGGCCAGGCAGTCCAGCGCGTTGTTCACCACGGTCGGCGGGACGTAGCCGCCGCCCGCCGCCTTGCTCGAGGCCGGGACGCCGATGCCGACCTGGTCCGGCCGCAGACCGCCCTGGATGTGGGTGCAGACCTGGGAGGTGATGAAGTCGACGGTGCCCTGGTTGTAGACCTTGCCGTCGCAGCCGTTCATGCCACCCGAGTTGTAGAACTGGGTGTTGACGACGGTGAGGATGTCCTTGGTCTTCAGCGCCAGCTGGAAGTAGGCGCCGGAGGTGCTGTACATCCCGATGGTCTCGGGTGCCATGGTCAGGACGAAGCCGGCGCCGACCTTGGCCTGCAGGGCGTGCAGGGCGTCGCCGAGCGGGCCGGCCTGGACGCCGTTCTCCAGGTCGACGTCGATGCCGTCGAAGCCGTAGTCCTCGATGATCGCGTAGGCGCTGTTGGCGAAGTCGGCGCCGGCGGTGGCATCCCCGACGGTGATCGCGCCGTTCTGGCCGCCGATGGAGAGGACGACCTTCTTGCCGGCCGCCTGCTTGGCCTTGATGTCGGCGCGGAACTGGGCGTCCGTGTAGCCGCCGAGCGCCTTGGACAGGCCCGGGTCCAGGGTGAAGCTGATCGCGCCGGTCCGGGTCGGCACGGCGTCGGCGAAGGAGACCGCGATGATGTCGTACGCGTTCTGGACGTCGCTCAGGCGCTGCGGGGTCGAGTTGTTGTCGAAGTTCTGCCAGTAGCCGGTGACCGCGTGCGCCGGCAGGCCGGTGGCCGGCGGGGTGGTGCCGGTTGCCGTGGCGGTGGGGGTGGGCGTGGCGGTGGGGGTCGGGGTCGCCGTCCGGGTGGGCGTGGCGGTGGCCGTGGGGGAGGCGGTGGCCGTCGCGGTCGGCGTGGCGGTCGGGGACGCGGTCGGCGACGGGGTGCCGGTGCCGCCGGGGCCGATCAGCGCGACGTCGTCGGCGAGGTAGGCGCTCTGCCCGTACCAGCCGTGCAGGTAGACGGTGACGCTGGTGGCGTTCGCCCCGGTGGTGAAGGTGGTGGACAGCTGGTTCCAGCTGTTCTGGTTCGACCAGGCGGACGGGTCGGTGCCGCCGGTGCCGCGCGCGCCGAGGTAGACGTACGGGCCCTGGACCCAGGCGCTCAGCGTGTAGCTGGTGTTGGGCAGCACGCTGACGGTCTGGGTGCACTCGGCGGTGTCGCCGGCGCTCGGGGTGGCCTGCAGCGCGCCGGTGCCGGAGTGGGCCGGCGAGGAGACGGCGGTCGCGGCGCCGGTGCAGCTCCAGCCGCCCAGCCCGCCGTCGAAGCCGCCGTTGGTGACCAGGTTTCCGACCGCCGCGCTGGCACCGCCGGCGAAGAGGGCGAGGCCGCCGCCGGCCAGGGCGAGGGCGGTGGCACCGGCCGCGACGGCCGGGAGGGGGCTGCGCCGGCGCTTGTGCGAGGGCTGGTTCAGCGTACGGGCCATGGGGTGGCGCTCCTGGGGGAGGAGCGGCCGCCGCGGTGGGGGTCGCGGCGGCCGCGTGTGGGGGAGGGGAGGTCCGAAGTGAGCCTGGGGGAGGGGACCGGAGGAGGGTCGTTCCGTCCCGGGTCACAAGCTGGACTAGACCATTGCTGGTCGTCAAGCATCGGACGGACGGCTTACGGTTCCGTTAAGGATCCGGAGACCGTTCCGTGTCCGCACCGCCCCGGCTTCCGCATGGCTGCCGCACCACTCCCGAACGGCTCCCGGGCGGCCCTCGTACGCCCCCTCGCGTCCCGCGACGCGCCCGTCGCGACAGACTTCGTACAGGACCGTGACCAGACCGCTACCTGCGGCTTTACCGTGTGCCTGCGTGCCGGAGTAGGCTGCGCCGGGGCGGTGACGCACCAGCTGAACGAGCACGGAGGGGTCCGGGAACCATGGGTCTGCGCGATGTCGCCGAACGGACGCCGGGGCTGCGCACCCTGCTGGGCGGGATGTACGGGCTCTACGGCCGCCGGGTCGAGGTCCACCTCGCGCGCACCCCGCACCACATCGGCGTGATCCTGGACGGCAACCGCCGCTGGGCCAAGGCCACCGGCGGCTCCACCGCGTACGGACACCAGCGCGGCGCCGACAAGATCACCGAGTTCCTCGGCTGGTGCGACGAGACCCACGTCAAGGTCGTCACCCTCTGGATGCTCTCCACCGACAACCTGGACCGCCCGGCCGACGAGCTGGTCCCGCTGCTCGGCATCATCGAGGACGCCGTCACCGGCCTCGCCGCCGCCCGCCGCTGGAAGGTCCACCCGGTCGGCGCGCTGGACCTGCTCCCGCAGCACACCGCCGACGTGCTCAAGCGCGCCGCCGACGAGACCGCCGACATCGACGGCATCACGGTCAACGTCGCGGTCGGCTACGGCGGCCGGCACGAGATCGCCGACGCCGTCCGCTCGCTGCTCCAGGAGCAGGCCGGGCGCGGCACCTCGATCGAGGAACTGGCCGAGATCCTGACCGTCGAGCACATCTCCGAGCACCTCTACACCCGCAACCAGCCCGACCCGGACCTGATCATCCGTACCTCGGGCGAGCAGCGGTTGTCCGGTTTCCTGCTCTGGCAGAGCGCGCACAGCGAGTTCTACTTCTGCGAGGCGTACTGGCCGGCCTTCCGCAAGGTCGACTTCCTGCGCGCCCTGCGGGCGTTCGAGCAGCGCAACCGGCGGATGGGTCTGTAGTCCCGGCCCCACGGGCCCGTGGGGAAGGGGCCCCGCTCGCCGGCCCCAGGGCGAAGTGACCGCCGTAGGGCTGGCCTACCCGGCTGCCACACGAGGCCAAACGTTCACCGGCAATGATCCGTCAGTTCGCCGGGGGCGTGAATGCACCGCCCCCCGCCTGGGAATACTCCAGTCAGTCCGGTTCCGAGGCCACCGGGGCAGCGGGGACCGGCTTGCCGCGGATGACGCAGGGTCATCCGCTCTGGAGGCCTAGTGGTCAGTTCCAAGAGCCGCCGGACACCAGACCGGCGCACGTACGTTCTCGACACCAGCGTGCTCCTGGCGGACCCGCTCGCCATGACCCGCTTCGAGGAGCACGAGGTCGTCCTTCCGGTGGTGGTCGTCACCGAGCTGGAGGCCAAGAGGCACCACCCGGAGCTGGGCTACTTCGCCCGCCAGGCACTGCGGTTGCTCGACGACTACCGCATCCGCCACGGCCGGCTCGACGAGCCGATCCCGGTCGGCGAGCTCGGCGGCAGCATCAGGGTCGAGCTCAACCACTCCGACGTCTCGATACTGCCGGCCGGGTACCGCGCCGGCGGCGGCGAGGCGGACACCAGGATCCTGGCGGTCGCCCGCAACCTGCAGGCCGAGGGCTACGACGTCACCGTCGTCTCCAAGGACCTGCCGCTGCGGATCAAGGCCAGCTCGGTGGGCCTGCTCGCCGAGGAGTACCGGGCCGAGCTGGCGATCACCTCCGGCTGGACGGGCATGTCCGAGCTGCACGTTCCGGCCGACCAGGTCGACTCGCTGTTCGCGGCCGGCCACGAGGCCGCGGTGGACCTCGACGGGGCCGCCGAACTGCCCGTCCACACCGGGCTGGTGCTCACCTCGGAACGTGGCCGCGCGCTCGGCCGGGTCACCGGTGACGGCCGGGTCCGGCTGGTGCGCGGGGAGCGCGAGGCGTTCGGGCTGCGCGGGCGCAGCGCCGAGCAGCGGGTGGCGCTGGACCTGCTGCTCGACCCGGACATCGGCATCGTCTCGATGGGCGGCCGGGCCGGTACCGGAAAGTCGGCGCTGGCGCTGTGCGCGGGTCTGGAAGCGGTGCTGGAGCGGGGGCAGCATCGCAAGGTGATGGTCTTCCGGCCGCTGTACGCGGTCGGCGGCCAGGAACTCGGCTACCTGCCGGGCTCCGAGGCGGACAAGATGGGCCCCTGGGCGCAGGCGGTCTTCGACACCCTCTCCGCCGTCACCACCCCGGACGTGATCGAGGAGGTCATCTCCCGCGGGATGCTGGAGGTGCTGCCGCTGACCCACATCCGGGGGCGCTCGCTGCACGACGCGTTCGTGATCGTGGACGAGGCGCAGTCGCTGGAGCGCAACGTCCTGCTGACGGTGCTGTCCCGGATCGGGCAGGGGTCGCGGGTGGTGCTCACCCACGACGTGGCGCAGCGGGACAACCTGCGGGTGGGCCGGTACGACGGTGTGGTGGCGGTGGTCGAGAAGCTGAAGGGGCATCCGCTCTTCGCGCACATCACGCTCACGCGCTCGGAGCGTTCGCCGATCGCGGCGCTGGTCACGGAGATGCTGGAGGACATCAACCCGTGATCCGTCCCTGATCGGGACATAGTCGGACAATAGGGTCAACTTGCGCCCTGGGGCTCGCTCCTGACGGAGCGGGCCCCATCCGTTTCATCACATCGAGTGCTTTCCGTCCGGAAAACTCCGGGGCGGTGAATGTGACATGCGCCACGCGGACGGGAATTGCGTCGACCGCACCCGGTGCGGCATGGTGAGGGTTCTGTCAGGCCCCGCGTACGGCGCGGCAGGGCTTCCGGACTCCGGGAGTCAGGCCCCGGAACGTCCACCAACTCCGGTCGGTGGACACACAATTGAAGACCGATGAGCCGTACGCCGCCCGATTCCAACGCCCGGTCGCCTCACCTCGGCCGGACGCCGGGCCAGCACCTCCCGTGACCAGAGCACCGTGCGGAGGTCCGTGCCAAGGGGCATGTTGCGTCCGCACGGTCACGCGTGGGCGATGCTGGAAGGAATCCATGTGACTCGGATCTCGGTCCGGGGAGTTGCTGTGGCCTCCGCCACCGCCGTCACCGCTGTCGGTGCCGTCGTGGGCATGGCCTCGGGCAGCGAGGGCAAGACCATGCAGACGGTCGACGTCGCCGGTGCGACCCTGCTTGCCGAAGTCCCCTCTGGCGCCCAGGCGCAGACCATCAGTGACAACATCGGCCAGCAGGCATCCGCCCAGCAGGCCTCCGCCGACGCGGCTGCCAAGGTCGCCGCGGAGCAGAAGGCCGCCGAGGAGGCCGCGCGCCAGCAGGCCGCCGCGGACGCCCAGGCCAAGGCCGACGCGGACAAGGCCGCCAAGGCCGCCGACGACCAGCGCAAGGCCGCCGAGGCCGCGAACCGGTCGAAGGCCCGGTCGGCGATGACCGCCGTCGACGACAGCACGCCCCCCCCGGTCTCGGTCAGCCCCGGCTCGGTCCAGGACGTGGCCCGGCAGATCGTCGGCGACGACGCCCAGTTCCAGTGCTTCAGCCAGATCGTGAAGCGCGAGAGCGGCTGGGACTACACCGCGACCAACAAGAGCTCCGGTGCGTACGGCCTGGTCCAGGCGCTGCCCGGCACCAAGATGGCCTCGGCCGGTGCCGACTGGCGCACCAACCCGGCCACCCAGATCAAGTGGGGCCTCAGCTACATGAACAGCCGCTACGGCAGCCCCTGCGGCGCCTGGTCGTTCTGGCAGGCCCACAACTGGTACTAGGAGCGGCAGCCGCTCCGGCGGCGCACTCCGTACGGCCCCCGGCCGCTCGCCCTTCCCGGGCGGGCGACCGGGGGCCGTCGCTTTTCGGGGCGCCGGTTCCGGGGCGCCGGTTCCGGGGGTGTCGACGTTCGGCCGGGCCGGGAAAAGGCGAACCGCGCCGCCCGGGCTGCGCTGACCAGTGCGCTCTCGGGCGGTGCGGTCCTGGGTGCGGACGCGGGGCGCGGGAAGGGGTCCTGGTTGCTTCCCGCACCGGCCGGTCCGCCGGCGGTTGGCTGTCGGCTGCCCTCCGGAGGTGTGGCCTCCGGGTCTCGTCGGGTCTTGTCCCGACTCCTCCCCAGCGAAATGGGTCCGAAACCACCTGGAACAGGGCGATTTGTCCATGTTCTCGGGGTGAGGTGTTCGAGTCGAACCCACCGGCGGCCGGACTCGCCGCACCCTCGCCGGGTAGCGTCATCCCTTGACGGCCGCGGCAGGACCGCGGCGTACCGCCGGGCACGGCGGACCGGGCAGGGGATCGGTGGTAGCGAGGATGGCGCGGGGCGGAAAGGCCTTCAAGGCCGTGGCCAAGGGCATGGCCGTGGTGGCGAGCGCGGCCGCCGTGATCGAACGGCGCCGACGCGCCGCGATGGCGGCGGACCCGCATGAACTCGCCGTCCCCGCGCTCGCCGAGGGACCTGCACTCGCCGCGGGACCTGCACTCACCGAAGGGCACGGGCCCGCCGTCGTCGAGGCGCCCGGCCCGGTGCCGGTGCCCCGGACCGATCCCGCCCCGCCGCCGGCGGGGCCGACGGGCACCGCGGTCGCCGCGGCCCCCGCGCCCGCCACCCCGGCCCCGGCCGCACCCGCCGCGCACGCGGGCCTCGGCCGCGAGTACCACCCCGGCCGGCCCGCCACCCCCGCCGAGGCGGTGCCGTGGGGGCTGCGGGTGGCCGCCGAGTCGACCTGGCGGCTGCTGCTGCTCGGCGCCGCGCTCTACGTCGTCTTCTACGTGGTCGACATGCTGCGGCTGGTCGCCTTCTCGGTGCTCGCCTCGCTGCTGATCGCCGCGCTGCTGGAGCCCTCGGTGTCCTGGCTGCGCCGGCGCGGGGCGCCGCGCTCGCTGGCGGCGGGCGGGGTGTTCCTGAGCGGTCTGGCCGGGATCGGACTGGTCGGCTGGTTCGTGGTCTGGCAGGTGAGCACCAACCTGCCGGACGTCACCGCCCAGGTCAAAGACGGCGTCAACCAGCTCCGGGACTGGCTGATCACCGGGCCGCTGCACCTGACCCAGCAGCAGATCAAGGACTTCGCCGACCAGATCACCAAGGCGATCACCACCAACACCGATCAGCTCACCTCGGCCTCGATCACCGGCGCGCAGATCGCCGTCGAGGTGCTGACCGCGCTGCTGATGACCTTCTTCACCACCTTCTTCCTCCTCTACGACGGCGAGCGGATCTGGAACTGGGCGCTGCGCGGGCTGCCCCGGCACTCCCGCTTCGCGATGGCCGGCGCCGGCCCGAAGGCCTGGGCGACGCTCACCGCCTACGTGCGCGGCACCGTCTGCGTGGCCTTCATCGATGCGGTCTGCATCGGCACCGGCATCGAACTGCTGGGCGTGCCGCTGGCCACGCCGCTGGCCGTGATCATCTTCCTGGGCGCCTTCGTCCCGCTGGTCGGCGCGTTGGTCACCGGCACCGTCGCGGTGCTGATCGCCCTGGTCACCCAGGGGCCGTGGACGGCGCTGATGGTGCTGGTGGTGCTGATCGCGGTGATGCAGGTGGAGAGCCACATCCTGCAGCCGCTGATCCTCGGCCGGGCGGTCCGGGTGCACCCGCTGGGCGTGGTCCTCGGCGTCGCGGCGGGCGGCATCATCGGTGGCATCGGCGGCGCGGTCGTCGCCGTCCCGCTGATCGCCGTCACCAACACCGTGATCACCCACTTGCGCCGCCGCAACGAGGCCGGCCAGGCCGTCTTCACCGCCCTCGAAGCCGCCCGCGAAGCCGCCGCCGCCCGCGAAGCCGCCCAGCACACCGCCGCCGCCCACCCGGCCCCACCCGCCCAGCCGGCCCGGCCCGCCACGGACTGAGCGCGCCTCGGCGCCGGAGGGCCGGAAACGGCGGCGGGCCCCTCGCGGACGTGGTGTCCGGGAGGGGCCCGCGCGGGGTGCCGGGTGGGTCAGGCGGTGACGGCGGCGAGGGCGGCCTCGGAGTCGAGGACGCCGGCCACGGCCTGCAGGACGGCGGCGATCTTCATCGAGGCCTGGACGACCTCACGCTCGACGCCGGCCTTGCGCAGGACGGCCTCGTGCGAGTCGAGGCACTGGCCGCAGCCGTTGATGGCCGAGACGGCGAAGCACCAGAGCTCGAAGTCGACCTTCTCGACGCCCGGGGTGCCGATGATGTTCATCCGCAGACCGGCCCGCATCGTGCTGTACTCCTTGTCGGAGAGCAGGTGCAGCGTCCGGTAGTAGACGTTGTTCATCCCCATGATCGCGGCCGCGCCCTTGGCGGCGGTGTACGCCTCGGGGGAGAGGTTGGCCTTGGCCTCGGGCTCCAGCGCGCGCAGCAGACCGGGGCTGCGGGTGGCCATCGCGCAGGACAGCACGGTGCCCCAGAGCTGCTGGGCGGGGAGGTCGGAGTTGCCGATGACCGAGCCCAGGTTGAGCTTGAGGTCCTTGGCGTAGTCCGGGAGGGCGGCCTTCAGGTCGTCGAGGGCCATGGATCAGCCCGCCAGCAGGGCCTGGGCGTCGAGGGTGTCCTCGCCCTTGGTCCAGTTGCACGGGCACAGCTCGTCGGTCTGCAGGGCGTCCAGCACCCGCAGGACCTCCTTGGGGTTACGGCCGACGGAACCGGCGGTCACCATGACGAACTGGATCTCGTTGTTCGGGTCGACGATGAAGACGGCGCGCTGGGCGGTGCCGTCCTCGCCCTCGACGCCGCAGTCGCGCATCAGGTCGTGCTTGACGTCGGCCAGCATCGGGAAGGGCAGGTCGCGCAGGTCCTTGTGGTCCTTGCGCCAGGCGTGGTGCACGAACTCGGAGTCGCCGGAGACGCCGAGGATCTGGGCGTCGCGGTCGGCGAACTCCTCGTTCAGCTTGCCGAACGCGGCGATCTCGGTCGGACAGACGAAGGTGAAGTCCATCGGCCAGAAGAAGACGACCTTCCACTTGCCCTCGTAGGACTTGTGGTTGATGTCAGCGAAGGCGTTCGCGGCGTCCAGGTCGACACAGGCCTTGAGGTCGAACTCGGGGAACTTGTCACCGATCGTGAGCACGTTCGCTTCTCCTGAAGTGAGATGAGGGGAGCTTTGTCCGGATTCCGGACACGCATCACAATTCCACATCGTGGACTGATCGGAGAAATAGCTACACTGGATGTGTCTGATCGGAGATTGTTATCAGTACCGAATCCCCCACGTCGCGGCCGGGCTCCCGGCGGGGCGCCGCCGCCAAGGCCGACCCGACTGTGACGAGCGCCACGGCCCGCAGTCCCCGCAGCCCGACCATCGCCCAGCTGCGGGCCTTCGTCGCGGTGGCCGAGCACCGGCACTTCCGGGAGGCCGCCGCCGCGACCGGGACCAGCCAGCCGGCGCTGTCCGGGGCGGTCGCGGCGCTGGAGGAGTCGCTGGGCGCGCAGTTGGTCGAGCGTACGACACGCAGGGTGATTATCACCCCGCTGGGGGAACGCGTGCACCAGCACGCCCGCCGGGTGCTCGCCTCGCTGCAGGTCCTCACCGAGGAGGTCGAGGCCGCCCGCCGCCCGTTCACCGGGCCGCTGCACCTGGGCGTCATCCCGACCGTCGCGCCCTACCTGCTGCCCATCGTGCTGCGGCTGGTCCGCGATCGCTTCCCCGAGCTGGAACTTCACGTCCACGAGGAACGCACCCCGTCGCTGCTGGAGGGCCTGGCCGCCGGGCGCCTGGACGTCCTGCTGCTCGCGCTGCCGGCCGGCGGCACCTCGCCGACCCTGGACATCCCGCTGTTCGACGAGGACTTCGTCCTGATCACCCCGCCCGGCCACCCGCTCGCCGGGCGGATCGACGTCCCCCGCGACGTCCTGCTCGACCTGGACGTGCTGCTGCTGGAGGAGGGTCACTGCCTGCGCGACCAGGCGCTGGACATCTGCCGTGAGGTCGGCGCGGACCCGGCGGGCTCGACCACCCGCGCGGCCGGTCTGTCCACCCTGGTCCAGCTCGTCGCCGGCGGCCTCGGGGTGACCCTGCTGCCCGCCACCGCGCTGGACGTCGAGGCCGGTCGCGCCGACCGGCTGGCCGCCGTCCGCTTCGCCGCCCCGGCGCCCGGCCGCCGGATCGGGCTGGCCGTCCGCCCGGGCTCGGCCCGCGGCGCCGAGTACGGGCGCTTCGCGGCCGCGCTGCGCGAGGTGCTGGCCGAACTGCCGGTCCGGATCGTCTCCTAGCGGGCGGGCGTGCCCAGGCAGAGCCCGACCGTGGTGGCCACCAGCAGGTCCAGCGCCCGCAGGGTGTCCGGGCCGGGCTGCTCGCCGGGGGCGCGCAGCGACAGGTAACGGTCGGTCAGGCCGTGGAAGCCGGTCAGGAAGTGGACGGCGATCTCCTCGGCGGGCACGGGGAGCCGCAGGCCGTGTGCCTCGGCGAGCGCGGTGATCATCTCGACCGCGGTGCCCTCGGTCTCGTACTGCAGGGCCCGCATGATCTCCTGCAGGTCGGGGTCGCGCATCGCCAGCGCCGCGAACTCGCTCAGCAGCATGCAGCGCCCGTCCTCGCCGGTGGAGCTCTCCCACAGGGCGTGGACCAGTGCCCCGACCTGCTCGCCGAAGGGGCCGTCGCCCGGGGAGGCGGCGCGGACGGAGCCGATGAACTCGGCGGTCAGCTGCTCGATGACGGCCCGGTAGAGGTCCTTCTTGGTGCCGAAGGTGTAGTGCACCGTCGCCTGTGCCACGCCCAGCTCGGCCGCGATCGCCCGGGTGCTGCCGGCGGCGATCCCCTCCCGGGCCATCAGGTCGATGGCGGCCTGGACCAGCTGCGGGCGGCGTTCGGAGGCGGGGACATGAGCCATTGGGCCAGGGTATCGCCACGGTCGAGCAACTGTGTCGAGCAATCCTGTCACTCGCTCCTGTCGGCCGACTTTGTCACCCGACAAACTTGAGCGTACGGTGGAACGCGACCTGCCCTGACCGACCCGAGGGACCGCCCATGGCCACGTACCTGTACCGACTGGGCCGCTTCTGCTTCCGGCGCCGGCGCGCCGTCCTGGCCGTCTGGATCGCCGTCCTGATCGCGATCGGCGGGGCCGCCGGCGCCTTCGCCGGCAAGACCAGCGACGAGTTCACGGTGCCCGGCACCGAGGCGCAGAGCACCCTGGACCGGATCAAGGACACCTTCCCGGTGCAGGGCCACGGCTCCGCCCAGGTCGTCTTCGCCGCCCCGGCACCCGGCGGCGCCACCACGCCCGAGGCGGCCGAGGCGATCGGCGCGGCCGTCGGCCGGATCGCCCACGTCCCCGGCGTGGCCACGGTGCCCGACCCGTACGCCACCGGCGCCGTCTCGCCGGACCGGCGGGTCGCGATCGCCCTGGTCTCCTTCGACCGCAAGCTCGCCGACGTCACCGACCGGCAGCGCGACGCGGTCAAGGCCGCCGCCGAACCGGCCCGCGCCGCCGGGCTGGAGGTGGCCTTCGGCGGCGACGCGTTCAACAGGTTCGCCCAGATCGAAGGCGGCTCCGAGTCGATCGGCCTGGTGGTCGCCGGGGCGGTGCTGGTGATCACCCTGGGCACGCTGGTCGCGGCCGGGCTGCCGCTGCTGACCGCGCTGGTCGGCGTCGGCGTGGCGATGGCCGGACTGCTGGCGCTCACCGGCTCGTTCCGGATCATCACCACCGCGCCGGTGCTCGCCCTGATGGTCGGCCTCGCGGTCGGCATCGACTACGCGCTGTTCATCCTGTTCCGCCACCGCCGCCACCTGGACGAGGGACTGGAGCCGGAGGAGGCCGCCGCCCGTGCCACCGCGACCGCCGGCAGCGCCGTCGTCTTCGCCGGCCTGACCGTGGTCGTCGCGCTCGCCGGACTCGCCGTCGCGGGCGTCCCGTTCCTCACCGTGATGGGCCTGGCCGCCTCCGGGGCCGTCGTGGTGGCCGTCCTGGTCGCGATCACGCTGCTGCCCGCCGTGCTGGGCTTCGTCGGCCGCGCGATCGACCGGCTGCCCGTCTGGAAGCGGGCCCTGCACACCACCGGCAGGACCACCATGGGCGAGCGCTGGGCCCGCTTCGTGGTCCGCCGCCCGCTGCCCGTCCTGCTCGTCGGCCTGGCCGGGCTGGGCGCCATGGCGGTGCCCGCGGCGAGCCTGAACCTCGGCCTGCCGGGCGGCGGCTCGCAAGCCGTCGGGACGGACGCCCGCACGGCGTACGACCTGGTCAGCGGCGGCTTCGGGCCGGGCTTCAACGCGCCGCTCGTGGTGGTCGTGGACGCCAACGGGGCGCCGCGGCCCGAGCAGGCGGTGCAGGAGGTGGCGGGCAGGCTGCAGACCCTGAAGGGCGTTCAGACGCTGCTGCCGCCACAGGTCGACCGGAGCGGCCGGACCGCCCTGGTGCCCGTCATCCCGCGGACCGGCCCGGACCACGAGGACACCAGGGCGCTGGTCAACGAGATCCGCGACCAGCGCGCCGAGTTGAAGGCCGCCACCGGCGCGGACATCGCCGTCACCGGCACCACCGCCGCCAACATCGACGTCTCCGCCAAACTCGGCCAGGCCCTGCCACCGTTCGTCGCGGTGATCGTCGGCATCGCGCTGGCGCTGCTCGCCCTGGCCTTCCGCTCGGTGCTCGTGCCGCTCAAGGCGGTGCTGGGCTTCCTGCTCAGCATCGGGGCCTCGCTCGGCGCGGTGGTCGCGGTCTACCAGTGGGGCTGGCTGGACGGCCTGATCGACGTGCCGAAGGTCGGTCCGGTGGTCAGCTTCGTGCCGATCCTGCTGATCGGGGTGCTGTTCGGGCTGGCGATGGACTACGAGCTGTTCCTGGTCTCCGGGATGAAGGAGCAGCACGTCCACGGCACGGCGCCGCGCGAGGCGGTCGTGGGCGGGGTCAAGGGCGGCGCCCGGGTGGTGACGGCGGCCGCGCTGATCATGATCTCGGTGTTCGGTGCCTTCGTCTTCGGCCACGACCCGATCGTCCAGCCGATCGGCTTCGCCCTCGCGGTGGGCGTCCTGGTGGACGCCTTCGTGGTGCGGATGGCGCTGGTGCCGGCCGCGATGGCGCTGTTCGGCAAGGCCGCCTGGTGGTTCCCGAAGTCGCTGGAGAAGGTCGTGCCGAAGGTGGACATGGAGGGCGAGCAGCTGATCGCGCGGCTGGCGGAGCAGCCGGCGAAGGAGCCGGGGAAGGAGCCGGCCGGGGTCTGACACCCCGGTTCGGGGCGCCTACGGCTGCGGCAGCCGCTGCTCGAACCAGACCACCTTGCCGGTGCCCAGCCGGGTCGCGCCCCAGCGGTCCGCGCACCGGGCCACTATCTGCAGGCCGCGCCCGCGTTCGTCGTCCGGCCCGGCACGGCGGGGGCGCGGCAGCAGCGGGCTGTCGTCGCCGACCTCGCACCGCAGCCGGGTGGTGCGCACCAGGCTCAGGGTGACCGGCCGGGTCGCGTGCTGGACGGCGTTGGTCACCAGCTCGCTGACCATCAGCTCGGTCGCCTCGCTGAGCTCGTCCAGCCCCCAGCGGCGCAGGGTGTGCGCGACCAGCCGGCGGGCCCGGCCCGGCGTCTCGTTGCGCGGCTGCAGGTACCAGTGCGCGACGTCCCCGGCCGGGATGCCGTCGAAGCAGGCGCCGAGCAGGGCGATGTCGTCGCCGCGGTCGCCGGGCGGCAGGATCCGCAGCGCCTCCTGGCACAGCTGCTCGGGGGACTGCCAGCGGGCGGCGGCGATCCGGGCGCGCAGCACCTCCAGGCCGTCGCTGATCGGGCGGCTGCGGGTCTCCACCAGGCCGTCGGTGAACAGCAGCAGGGCCGAGCCGGGCGGCGCGGGCAGTTCGACCGAGTTGAAGTCCACCCCGCCGACCCCGATCGGCGCCCCGGAGTCCAGCTCCACCAGCTCGGCGGTCCCGTCCGGGCGGACCAGCACCGGCGGGACGTGTCCGGCGTTGGCCAGCACCACCCGGTTGGCGATCGGGTCGTAGACCGCGTACACGCAGGTGGCCAGGTGCTGTTCGCGGCCGAGCCGCTGGGCCTGCTCGTCCAGGTGGTAGAGCACCTCGTGCGGCGGCAGGTCGAGGGCGGCCAAGGTCTGGGCGCTGGTGCGCAGTTGGCCCATGATGGCGGCCGAGGTGAGCGAGTGGCCCATCACGTCGCCGACGATCAGGGCGACCCGGTTGCCGGGCAGCGGGACGGCGTCGTACCAGTCGCCGCCGACCTGCGCGCCGCGCTCGCCGGGCAGGTAGCGCTGGGCGAGCCGGACGCCGTGCGGCTGCGGCAGGCGCAACGGCAGCATGCTGCGCTGGAGTTCGTTGGCTATCTCCCACTCGCGGGCGTACCGCAGGGCGGTGTCCACGGCCAGCCCGGCCTGGGTGGCGAGGTGCGTCGCGGTCGCCGTGTCCGCGGCGTCGAAAGCCGGGCGGCCGGTGCGTTCAGGAGGACGGCGGATCAGCACCAGCAGCCCGAGGACGGCCTTGCGGCCGCGCAGCGGCAGAGCGAGGACGGAGGTGCCCGCGGCCAGCCGGGCCACCCCACGGGTGCCGTACAGCTCGCGCAGCAGCACCTCGGTGCGCTCGGCGCCGGGCGTGCCGAGGACGGCCACTTCGGCGGGACGGCGGCTCAGCAGGGCGTGCGCGAGCGCCCCGCCGCGGGTCACCGGGGTGGCCGGGCCGCTGTCGGCGGTCGAGCGGGCGCCGTAGCGGGAGCGGCGCCGGTCGTCGAAGCCGCCCGGGCGGCCGCGGCGGCCGATCCGGGTGCCGGTGCTGTGGTGGATCCGCAACTCCTCCGGAAAACCGGGTTCGCGCTCGACGTTGGGCAGCGGGTCGCGCAGGTGGACCACGGCGGCGTCGGCCAGCGTCGGGACCAGTACCCGGCCGATGTTGCGCAGCGTCGCGGCCAGGTCGAGGGCGGTGTTGATCCGCCGGGTCGCCGAATCGAGGTACGCGAGGCGGTCCGCCACGTCGGCGCGCTCCGGCCGCGCGGACGGCGGCTTCGCCGGGGCCTGCCCCCGTACCGGGACCTGGCGGCGCTGGCCCGGGACGGCGGGCGGCTGCTCCGCCTCGGTCTTGAGCTGGTCGCGCACGGCTGCCTGTCCTGGATTCGGTGTGGTCGGTGGGTGTGCTGGGCCGGTCGGTCGATCAGCCGACGCGTCGACAGCACAGGAACAGCTGTTCCTCCGGCGGCAGCGAGGTACTGGCCGGCGCGTACGGATGCCCCGAGCACTCCTCGACGGCGAAGCCGGCCGCGACCAGAACCCGTTCCAGATCCTCCCTCAGATACCCACTGATCCGCAGCTCTCTGCCAAGGAACGGAAGCGGAACGTGATCCAGGTCCGCCTCGACCATACCGAGCGCCAGCAGTCCGCCCGGCCGCAGGAGTTCGCGCAGCCGCCGGAGCACGGTCGGGATCTCGTCCTGCGGCAGCAGGATCAGGGAGAAGAACGCGGTGACGGCGGCGAAGGTGCCGTGGCCGTCCGGGCCGAGTGCGGGCGCGCTCCAGACCCGGTCGGCGCGCTCGGTGGCCAGATCGTACAGGTCGATCCGATGGAACACCGGTGGGAATGCGCCGGGGAACGCCGCCTGCCGGGCGAGGGTGAGCATCACGTCGGAGAGGTCCACGGCGGTCACCCGCAGTCCGGCCCCGGTCAGCTGGCGGACGGTCGGCTCGCCGGTGCCGCAACCCACGTCCAGCACCCGGGCACCGGGTTCGAGCCCGGCGAGCAGCCGCCGGCCGCAGGCCAGCTGCCCGTCCTTCGCGGGGAAGGCCTCGCCGTACCCCGCGCCGATGGTGTCGAAGGCGACCGCCTGCAGGGCCCGGGCCGCGCGGCGCCGCCGTACCTCGGGCTCGTCGCCCCCCGCGTCCTCGCCGACGGGGAACGCGTCGGATATCTGTCCGGTCGTCACGTTGAGAGGCACCCTTCCACCCGTGGCCTCCGGTCGGCTCCTCGGCGGCCTCGCGGGCCGCTGCCGGTGGCGGTGTGTCACGCTCCCCGCAGCACGCAGACGGACTGCACCCCGGTGTGCTTCCGGCGGACACTCGTGTGCGTACTGGCATCTGAGAATATGCGTGATCACTGCGCCGTGGGGTCCCTTTCCGGCCAACTCGTCATACTTGGGTCGATGCGGCCGGGCTTGCGGAAGCACGACGGTGCGGGCCGGGGTGGTGCGCGGGGCCCCGCACGCCGCATGACGCGCCGGGGTGGCCGCGCTGACCTGCGGTTTCTCCGGACCGCAGGCCGACAATCGGGCGTTTATCGAACGTCAATCGGTCCGGCGCACACTGGAGTCCAGCGCCGGGGAAGCGTTGAGGGCGCTCCCGCAGCCGGGGGGCTGCGGGAGCGCCGACGCGCGGAACGGGGGAGGTTCTCCGTGGGGGAACGGAGGCCTTACGGCGCGGGGGGAGAGAAGGGCTCGGTGTGCTGTCGGGCGATGAGGTCCGCCACGGGGGAGGCCTCGGGCACACCGAGCCGCGTGAAGATCACATGTGCCTCCTGGAGGCACGCGAGCCCGCGCGCGGGTTGGGCCAGGGCCAGCAACGCCTCGCCCAGCGCGGCGTTGGCCAGGCCCTGGCAATAGGCGAAGTCCATCTCCCGGGCGATCGCCAGCGACTCGCCGGCCGTCTCGGCGGCCTCGACGGGCTGCTCGTCGGCGAACAGGGCGGAGGCCAGGCGGGCCAGGGCGTAGCCCTCCCAGAGCGCGTTCTGCTGCGACTGGTACAGCCGGTGCGCCTCGCGTAGGTGCGGGACCGCCTCGCCACCGGAGAGCACCACGCCCAGCTGGTAGAGGGTCTGGGCGAGCAGCGGTCCGTTCTGGGACGCCCGTGCGGCGGCGACACCGTCGCGGGCGGACTGGACCGCCGTCCCGGTCATGCCGAGCCGGTGCTGCACCCGGGCGATGTTGCTGATCAACCTGGCCTCGCCGATGGCCGTGCCGACCTGCCGGTTGATGGCGAGGGCCTGTTCGAGGAACGGCAGGGCCTCGGCCGGACGGTTGCCCACGCTCAGGATCACGCCCAGCATGTTGGCCGTGGCCAGGAGCAGGACGGTCGGGCCGTCCGGCGCCTGGTGGCCCAGGCTGCGGCGGAAGGACCGCTCGGCGCCCTGGAAGTCGCTGGTGACGGACTGCAGATTGCCCAGGGCGAAGTGCACCCGGGCGAGCACGGCGCTGTCGCAGCAGCGCTCCGCCTCGAAGCCGACGGTCTCCAGAATCTGTCGAACCTGGGGACCGTGGGTGGCATCCGGGCCGAGGTTGTACAAGAGGATCAGCAGGTCGATTGCCGCGTGCTGCGAGGCGCGAGGCCCGTCTGCCGCCGCAGCCGTCGCGTTGAGCAGCAGAGCGCCCTCGGTTCGCAGCCATTCCTGAGCGGAGCCGCTGGTCGGCAGGCTGATCCCCGGCGAGGAGGGCGTGGTCAACAGCTCCGGCTCCGCGTCATCCGGTTCGATGGTCCGGGCCGCGTTGCGTACGGTCGGGATCAGCAGGTCGAGCAGCCGCAGCACCGCCCGCTCCTGCTCCCCGGTGTCCCCGATCCGTTCGTTCTGCCGCTGCGCGTAGAGCCGGAGCAGGTCGTGGTAGCGGTAGCGGCCGGGGGTGAAGCACTCCAGCATGTTCGCCTCGACCAGCGCCTCGGCGAGGTCCTCGGCGGTGTACTCGTCCACGCCGAGCAACGCCGCGGCGGCCGCCAGCGGAATGTCGGGGGAGTCGATCAGGGCGAGGAGCCGAAAGGCGCGGGCCTCGTCCACGGACAGCTGTCCGTAGCCGAGGCCGATGGTGGTCTCCACGGCGAGGTTGCCGAGCTGGAGTTCGTCCAACCGGCGTCGCTGGTCGGCTAACCGACTGGCCAGGTCGGAGACGCTCCAGCGCGGGCGGCTGGCCAGCCGGGCGGCGGCGATGCGGACGGCCAGCGGCAGGAAGCCGCAGGCGGTGACCACCTTCATGGCGGCTTCCGGCTCGGCGGCGACCCGTTGCTCGCCGACGATGGCCGAGAACAGCGCCAACGCCTCGGCCGGGGTCAGCTCCTCGACGTCGAACAGCTGCGCGCCGGGGATGCCGGCCAGCCGGGACCGGCTGGTGGCGAGCACGGCGCAGCCGGAGACGCCGGGGATGAGGGGCTGGATCTGTTCGGCGTCGCGCGCGTTGTCGAGCAGGATGAGCATCCGCCGGTTGGCGAGCAGCGAGCGGTACAGGGCGGCGCGCTGTTCGAGCGAGTCCGGGTTCTCGGTGACGCCGAGCGCGTGCAGGAAGTCGCCCAGGACGACCACCGGGTCGGCCGGGGAGGCACCGGCTCCGCGCAGGTCGACGTACAGCTGACCGTCCGGGAACTCGGCGCGGACGCGGTGGGCGACGTGCACCGCCAGCGTGGTCTTCCCGACACCGCCGATACCGGCCAGCGAGGTGACCACCACGGCCTGGCCGGTGGCGCTCATCAGGACTGTCGAGAGGTCGCCCACCAGCTCCGAACGTCCGCTGAAGTCCGAGACGTCGGCCGGGAGTTGGGCCGGTGCCGGGGGTGCGGCCGGGCCGTCCTCGCGGGCGGCGATGGCAGCCGCGGCCGGGAGGGCGAGCGCCGGGTCGGCGGCGAGGATGCGATTGTGCATCGCGGACAGGCCGGTGCCGGGTTCGACTCCGAGCTCCTCGATCAGGAGCTTGCGGGTGTCGGTGTAGACGCCGAGCGCCTCGGCCTGACGTCCGCAGCGGTACAGGGCCAGCATCAGCAGCTCGCGCAGGCGTTCGCGCAGCGGGTACTCGGCCGTCAGGCTGTTGAGCTCGCCGACGATCTCGGCGTGCAGGCCGACGTCGAGGGCAGCGGCGCACAGCTCCTCGGCGGCGGTCACCTGGCGCTCGGCGAGCCGCAGCCGTTGGGCGTCGGCGTAGGGGCCGGGGATGCCGGTGAGCGGACGGCCGCTGAACAGGTCCAGTGCCTGGACCAGCAGCCGGTGCGCCTCGTGCTGGTCGCCGGCGGTCCGGGCGGCCGCGGCCTCGGCGGAGAGCCGTTCGAAGACCGCCAGGTCGAGGGACTCGCCCGGGATGCGCAGCGCGTAGCCGTCGGCGACCGAGACCAGCAGCTCGGCGGGTCGGCGCACCTCGCGCCGGGGCTCGATGACGGAGCGCAGGCGGGAGACGTAGGTGCGGAGCGCGGCCACCGCCTGGGTGGGGGGCCGCTCGCCCCAGAGCGCGTCGACCAGGCCCTGCGTGGTGACCGGGCGTCCGGAGTGCAGCAGAAGGGTGGTCAGAACGGCCTGTTGCTGGGGGGAGCCGAGGGAGAGGGGCTTGCCGTCGAGCCAGGCCTGGACCGGACCGAGGACTTGGAAGCGCAGCGCAGAGGTCTGCGGCGTCTCCCGAAACTCCATGAAGTCCCCCGATGGCCTGTGGTGTCGATTCCGTGAAAGGGCGCTCGGCGGTCCGCCGCGGTGCTTCAGCTTAGGCGGAGGCCCGACTCTGCCGGACGGCGGCGCAAGCCACACGATGTTTATCGGACATTTAATCAACCCTACGATACTGTCCGCGCGCCCGCGCCACGGAGGTCGGGCTGATCACATTTGATGACGGAAAGGTGGCCGCCCCATGGCCAACGACCAGAGCGAGACCCCGGCGGCGTCGGCGCCCGAGACCGCGGCGAAGACCGAGGCCCCGGCTGCCGCTGTGGAAGCGGGCAAGGCTGTCGAGGGCGCGGTGGCCGCGGCCTCGAACCCCACCGAGTACACCGCGCCGACCGACGAGCAGAAGTCGGACATAGAGGATGGCCTCTTCGGTGACGAGGCCGAGCACGTGGTGGAACCCGCCACCCCGGCCACCGGACAGCCCGGTAAGAAGTACGTGCCGGAGAACGTCATCGGCGGCCACCCGTAAGCAGTTCCGGGTGAATGCCCGCGCCCCCGTGCCCCCGTCCGGGCGCGGGGGCGCTGTCGGTTATGTGCACGCCAGTTCGTGTGCTGGTGCGCCGGTGGCGGATTCCCGCCCCCGGTGCACACATGGTGACCGGCGTTATCCGTAACGTGCCCGGCGGCGTGCGCGGGGCGTTCCGGAATTCCGGATTCACCGGGGGGATAGCAGGGTCCGGAATGTAGCCGTTCGCGCGGATTTCGCCGGAATTACCGAGGTCGAACTCATTCAGGCGGAATCGCGGGGTCCGGGAACGGGCGAGACGTGGTTCGGTTCGGCGGTCCATTCGCGGCCGCCGCCCTCGGGGCGCAGGTAGTGCTCGCCGCCGATGGTGTCCATGTAGATGCCGGTGCGTCCGGTCCTCCGGTCGAGGACGAGTTCACCCGCGTTCGGTCGGTAGGCCGAGGCGTTGCGCTGTCGGATGCTCACCGCTGTGCTCCTCGCTCCGGAAGGCGACTGGCCGACATCTCTAGAGAAGCTAATATCTCTAGAGATGTCAACGGTCGTATCTCCTTACTAGCGGCCGCGGGCGCGCCTACGATTTGTCCGAGGCAGAGGGAGCGGTGATGACCGGCAGCAGAGGCGACAAGCAGCCCAAGTACCAGCGGATCGCCGAAGCGCTGAAGGCGGCCATCGACACCGGCCTCTACCGCGCCGGCGACCGCCTGCCCGGCGAGAACGACCTCATGGACGAGTACGGCGTGGCCCGGATGACCGCCCGCCAGGCGCTGGGCGTGCTGCAGAGCGAGGGCATCGCCGAGGCGCGCCGCGGCGCCGGGGTGTTCGTCCGGGACTTCCGGCCGCTGCGCCGGCGCGGCATCCAGCGGCTGGCGCAGGGGCAGTGGGGGTCCGGCCGGTCGATATGGTCGGCGGACATCGACAACCGGTCCCTGGTGGTCGACCAGGTGTCCGTTGCCGAGCAGGGCGCGCCCGAACACGTGGCCCGGGTGCTCGGGGTGGACCCGGGCGCCCCTATGTGCGTACGGCACCGCCGCTTCGTCCTGGACGGCAAGCCGGTGCTGCTCTCCACCTCCTACCTGCCCGCCGTCCTGGTCGCCGGCACCCCCATCACCCGCGAGGACACCGGCCCGGGCGGCACCTACGCCCGGCTGGCCGAGATCGGCGCCAAGCCCGTGCACTTCCGCGAGGAGGTCCGCTCCCGGATGCCCAGCGGGGAGGAGGCCACCCGCCTGGAACTGTCCGCCGGCACCCCGGTGATCCTGATCTGCCGCACCGCCTTCGCCGACGAGGGCCAGGTCGTCGAACTCAACGAGATGATCCTGGACGCCGCCTCCTACGTCCTGGAATACGACTTCGACGCCTGAGCGGCGCCGGACCGGTCGGTGCCTGTCACCCGTAGTGGTAGCGAGCCTTGAGGATCTTCACTTCCTTCTCGTCGGCGCGGTACACCAGCCTGTGCGCGAGTTGTCAGTACCGGGTGCCACGCGACAGCCACACGAAAACCGCCCCGGTCGCGGTGGGTGCGACCGGGGCGGTGGGTGGAACCGGGTGTGGCTACTCCTTGGAGCGGACGCGGAGGTTGGTGATCAGCGGGCCCTCGGTGGTCTCGCGGAAGAAGTCGTTGCCCTTGTCGTCCACCACGATGAACGCGGGGAAGTCCTCGACCTCGATGCGCCAGACGGCCTCCATGCCGAGCTCGGCGTACTCCAGCACCTCGACCTTCTTGATGCAGTCCTGGGCGAGGCGGGCCGCGGGGCCGCCGATGGAGCCGAGGTAGAAGCCGCCGTGCTGGGCGCAGGCGTCGGTGACCTGCTTGCTGCGGTTGCCCTTGGCGAGCATGACCATGGAGCCGCCGGCCGCCTGGAACTGGTCGACGTAGGAGTCCATCCGGCCGGCCGTGGTCGGGCCGAAGGAGCCGGAGGCGTAGCCCTCGGGGGTCTTGGCCGGGCCCGCGTAGTAGACCGGGTGGTCCTGCAGGTACTTGGGCATGCCCTCGCCGGCGTCCAGGCGCTCCTTGATCTTGGCGTGGGCGATGTCGCGGGCGACGACCAGGGTGCCGGTGAGCGAGAGGCGGGTCTTCACCGGGTACTTGGAGAGCTCGGCGCGGATCGCGGACATCGGCTGGTCGAGGTCGACGCGCACCACGTCGTCGTCGAGGTGCTCGTCGGTGGTGTCCGGCAGGTACTTCGCCGGGTCGGTCTCCAACTGCTCCAGGAAGACGCCCTCGGCGGTGATCTTGCCCAGCGCCTGGCGGTCGGCGGAGCAGGAGACGGCCATGGCGACCGGCAGCGAGGCGCCGTGGCGGGGCAGGCGCACCACGCGCACGTCGTGGCAGAAGTACTTGCCGCCGAACTGGGCGCCGATGCCGATCTTCTGGGTCAGCTCGGTGACCTTCTGCTCCAGCTCCAGGTCGCGGAAGCCGTGGCCGGTCTTGGCGTCGCCGGAGGTCGGCAGGTTGTCGAGGTAGTGCGCCGAGGCGTACTTGGCGGTCTTCAGCGCGAACTCGGCGCTGGTGCCGCCGATCACGATGGCCAGGTGGTACGGCGGGCAGGCCGCGGTGCCGAGGGAGCGGATCTTCTGCTCCAGGAACGAGAGCATGCTCGCCTCGTTCAGGATGGCCTTGGTCTCCTGGTACAGGTACGACTTGTTGGCGGAGCCGCCGCCCTTGGCCATGAAGAGGAACTTGTACGCGTCGCCGTCGGTGGCGTACAGCTCGATCTGGGCCGGCAGGTTGTTGCCGGTGTTCTTCTCGTCCCACATGGTCACCGGGGCCATCTGGGAGTAGCGCAGGTTGAGCTTGGTGTACGCGTCGTACACGCCGCGCGCGATGGCGGACTCGTCGCTGCCCGGGGTGAGCACGTTCTGGCCGCGCTTGCCCATGACGATCGCGGTGCCGGTGTCCTGGCACATCGGGAGGATGCCGCCGGCCGAGATGTTGACGTTCTTCAGCAGGTCGAGCGCGACGAAGCGGTCGTTGGGGCTGGCCTCCGGGTCGTCCAGGATGCGGCGCAGCTGGGCGAGGTGGGCCGGGCGCAGGTAGTGCGAGATGTCGTGCATCGCCTCGGCCGTGAGCAGCCGCAGGGCCTCGGGCTCGACCTGGAGGAAGGTGCGACCGCCCGCCTCGAAGGTGGAGACACCTTCGGAGGTGAGCTTGCGGTACGGGGTCGGGTCAGCGCCCAGGGGGAGCAGGTCGCTGTACTCGAAGTCTGGCGTGGGAGCCATCGGGGCGGTCCTTAGCTATCCAGTGATCCGGCTGCGTCGGCGAAGCACCATCCAGGGTAGGACCCGGTCGGAGTCGGCATGCGGACAGGTCAGCCTTGCGTGACCGGGCTCACTCGGGCTGGAGTGCGAGCGACTAGGCTGGGCCCGTGGACAACTCGCCGTCGCACGACGATCCGGGGCAGCCGGTGCCGGCGCCCGTACCGATGACCAAGTCCGAACTCGAGCCGGAGCCCAAGCGGGGATCCGCGCCTGAAAGCAAGCCTGAACTCAAGCCTGACGCAAGGCCCGAGGCCACGCCGCAGCCGTCGCACGCGCCGGTGGCGGAGGCGGAGATGCGTGTCTCGGACGCCGACCGCGAGCGGATCGCGGAAGTGCTGCGGGACGCCTACGCCGAGGGCCGCCTGGACGCGGACGAGCACGCGGAGCGCATCGAGGCCGCGTACGGTGCCAAGACCTTCGGCGACCTGATGCCGCTGACCCGGGACCTGTCGCCCCGCCCGCTGTCCTTCGAGAAGCAGCCGCTGGGTGCGGCGGCCGCGACGCCCCAGCCGCCCGCGCGGCAGGAGTCGCCGGCGGTGGTGGCGATCTTCGGCGGTGCGTCCCGCAAGGGCCGCTGGCGGGTGGGTTCGCACCTGAAGGCCTTCGCCGCGTTCGGCGGGGTGGAGATCGACCTGAGCGACGCCGTCTTCGAGTCCCCCGAGGTGGAGATCGTGGTCATGGCGATGTTCGGCGGGGTCGACGTCCGGGTGCCGGAGAACGTCAGCCTGCAGGGTGCGGGGGTCGGTCTGTTCGGCGGTTTCGACGTCCGTGAGCAGACCGCGGCGGACCCGTACGCTCCGGTTGTCCGGGTCAAGGGCCTTGCGCTGTTCGGTGGTTGCACCGCCAAGCCGCGCCGGGGCAAGAAGCTCAAAGAGTGGGCGCGCCGCCAACTCGGCACCGACTAGCCCCTGTTGCCCAGCACTGCGCCCGGCCGTGGATCAACTCGCGGTCGGGCGCTCGACGTTGCGGCCAGTGCACTCCGTAGTCGATTGCGTGCAGTGTGCATGAATCGCGGCCGGGCGGGGTAGTTCCTTCCGCACATCGCTTCTTGCACGGCTGCGCACCGGAGGCGGCCGAGCGGCCGTTCCGGGGGGTTGGACAGCGGGGGCTCGCAGCCGGGCAGGGGAGCGAGGGTTCCCCCGTGTCCGAGAGCCTCGTCAGGAGTACGGCCGTGCTGCATCCGATCGAGTCCCGCACCACCTCGCCAGTCGCCGCCGCGCAGCTGCTGGAGCGCCGCCCCGACGTCCGCCCGCAGCCGCAGCCCCCGGGCGGCCCGGCGGGTGCCCCCGCGGGTGAGGACAATCCCTGGCACACCGGTGCGGCGTGCCGACGGGACGAGGCGGGGCTGTTCTTCGCGCCGTCCAAGGAGCCGACGGCGGCCCGGTTGTCCCGTGAGGAGCAGGCCAAGCAGGTCTGTGCCCGCTGCCCGGTGCTGCTGGAGTGCCGCGAGCACGCGCTGGCCCAGCCGGAGCCGTACGGCGTCTGGGGCGGGCTGACGGCCGCCGAGCGGCGGGTGGTGCTGGCCCGGCGCCGCCGCCGGGACGCGGAGCTGATCGAGACGGGCCGGGTGACGGCGTCCGCGGGGCGCCGGATAGCCGGGTGACGGATGGCGGGGTGACGGCGGGTCGAAGACCCCGGGACCGGGCACCGGGGGCCCGGCGGCCCGGGGCCGGACGTGCCGCGGCCCCGGCGGAAGGGGATTCCGCCGGGGCCGCTGCCTGCTGTCCGCAGGATGCGCCGTTCGCCGGGCGTCAGTTGGCGCGGTCGAAGTCGATCGCGCTGTAGGCCCGCAGCTTCGAGAGCTTGTGGGTGGAGTGGATCTCGCGGATCGTGCCGCTCTTGGAGCGCATCACCAGCGAGCTGGTGGTGGCGGTCTCCGAGCGGTAGTGCACACCGCGCAGCAGCTCGCCGTCGGTGATGCCGGTGGCGACGAAGAACACGTTCTCGCCGCTGACCAGGTCGTCGGTGGTGAGCACGCGGTCCAGGTCGTGGCCGGCGTCCAGGGCCTTCTGCCGCTCGGCGTCGTCCTTGGGCCACAGTCGGCCCTGGATCACGCCGCCCATGCACTTCATCGCGCAGGCCGCGATGATGCCCTCCGGGGTGCCGCCGATGCCCATCAGCAGGTCGACGCCGGTGCCCTCGCGGGCGGCCATGATGGCCCCGGCCACGTCGCCGTCGGAGATGAACTTGATCCGGGCGCCCGCCTCGCGGATCTCCCGGACCAGGCCGTCGTGGCGCGGGCGGTCGAGTACGACGACGGTGACGTCCTCGACGGCGCTGCCCTTGGCCTTGGCGACCCGGCGGATGTTCACCGCCGCCGGGGCGGTGATGTCGACGAACTCGGCGGCCTCCGGGCCGGCCACCAGCTTGTCCATGTAGAACACGGCGCTGGGGTCGAACATGGTGCCGCGGTCGGCCACCGCCAGCACGGCCACGGCGTTGTTCATGCCCTTGGCGGTGAGGGTGGTGCCGTCCACCGGGTCCACGGCGACGTCGCACTCGGCGCCGGTGCCGTCGCCGACCCGCTCGCCGTTGTAGAGCATCGGGGCTTCGTCCTTCTCGCCCTCGCCGATGACGACGACGCCGTTCATCGAGACGGTCGAGACGAGGGTGCGCATGGCCTTGACGGCCGCGCCGTCCGCGCCGTTCTTGTCGCCACGGCCGACCCACCGGCCGGCGGCCATGGCGGCCGCCTCGGTGACCCGGACGAGCTCGAGCGCGAGGTTCCGGTCCGGAGCCTCGGGCGCGACCTCCAGGGCACTGGGAAGGTGGTGCGGGTACTGCGCGGTCATCGTCGTTACCTCTCTGTACGCGACGGCCAGTAAGCGCCCGACTACTGCCTGGTCGAACGCCGTGGTGAGGGTCCTGCGATCGTATCTGCCCACGAGATGACTGTCTGTGGCGCGGGTCGCCCTGCCGGGGCGAAAGCTCCGGTTCGTCCTGGTTCACCCGTACGTGGGCACCCCGGGTGGCCGCACCGGAATGTGGATGAGTCACCATGTGGGGGTGGCTGCAGACAGCAAGGGCATGAGGGGCCGCCAGACCGTACGGGACATGGTCCTGTCGATGCTGGCGGTCGGTTTCGTCGTCTGGATCGGGTACCTGTTCCTCCCGCACGACGCCAACGGCGACGGGGTGCACGTGGTCGAGTACAAGGTGGCCGCGGCCACCGCCAAGCGCGCCGCGCCCTACCCGCTGCTCTCCCCGGACGGGCTGTCCGACAAGTGGCGGGCCACCTCGGTCGGCTACCGGCCTGCGGACCAGAACAACGGCAAGGGCAACGCCTGGCACCTGGGCTTCGTGACGCCCTCCGGCCAGTACGCGGCGGTCGAGCAGAGCGACGCGCCGCGCGACTCGCTGGTCGCCGACAAGGTCGCCGGCGGCAAGGCGGACGGCACCTCCGACGTGGCCGGCCGCACCTGGGACCGGGTCCAGGGCGAGAAGGCCCGCGCGCTGACGGCGCAGACCGGCTCCGGGACCACCCTGCTCACCGGCACCGCCTCCTACGAGGAACTGGCCGAGCTGGCGCAGGCGCTCAAGTAGCGCCGGCCCGCAGGAACGCCGAAGGGCCCCGCACCGGACGAACCGGTGCGGGGCCCTCGCGCATCGGCGCGTCAGACCGTGGTGACGACCTGGTCGTACTCCAGGCGCGGCGCACGCGGGAACCAGGCCTCGTCGCCCGGCTTGCCGATGTTGACCACGGCCAGCACCGAGTGCTCGCCGTCGGTGAAGAACTCCTTGTTGATGCCCTCGGCGTCGAAGCCGGTCATCGGGCCGGCGGCCAGGCCGGCGGCGCGCACGCCGATGATGAAGTAGGCGGCCTGCAGGGCGCCGTTCAGGCGGGCGGACTGCTCGCGGACCGGGCGCTCGGCGAAGAACACGTCCTTGGCCTGCGGGAAGTGCGGGAGCTGGGTCGGCAGCTCCTCGTGGAACTCGTTGTCTGCGGCCAGGACGGCGACCAGCGGGGCGGTCGAGGTCTTGGACTTGTTGCCGTCGGCCATGTGCCGGACGAGGCGCTCGCGGCCCTCGGCCGAGCGGACCAGGACGACGCGCAGCGGCTGCCCGTTGAAGGCGGTCGGACCGTACTTGACCAGGTCGTGGATGGCCTGGACCTGCTCCTCGGAGACCGGCTCGTCGGTGAAGGTGTTCGCGGTGCGGGCGTCGCGGAACAGCAGGTCCTGAGCGGCGGCGTCGAGTACCAGGGCGTCGGTGGTCATGCTTCTGCACCTCATGCGGGAGGGGGTTCGTCGGGGTGACCGGCTGCGGCCGATCACTCCATCCAACATAGGTGAATATTCAACGATTCCCCAAGTGGATGTGACCCGCGTCACTCCCGGCGGTCCTCCTCACCGGTCGCCCGGGGCCCCGTCCTCCTCGGCGGCCAGCGCGGCGTCCAGCCGGGCGCGGGCGCCGTCCAGCCACCGCTGGCACACCTTGGCCAGCTGCTCGCCGCGCTCCCACAGGGCCAGCGACTCCTCCAGCGACGTCCCGCCGTTCTCCAGCTGCCGGACGACCTCCAGCAGCGCGTCCCGGGCGTGCTCGTAGCCCAGCGCGTCGTCCGGGTTCGGCGCCGCCGCGTCCTGCTGCTCCTGCTGTCCCTGCTGCTCTGCCATGCGTGCCAGCGTAGGCGGTGGGACGGACAGCGCTACCCTTCCTCGGCCCCGGCGGCCTCGGCCGCAACGACGTTCAAACCGCCGCCCGCCACCCGGGCGTGCAGCCCCTCACCGGGCGCGACCTGCGCCGGGTCGGTCACCACCGCGCCGTCCGCCCGCTGGAGCACCGCGTAGCCGCGCTCCAGGGTGGCCGCCGGGGAGAGCGCGACCACCCGGGCGAGGGTGTGCCCGAGGTCGCTCTGGGCGTGGTCCAGCCGGTGCCGCAGGGTGCGTCGGGCCCGCTCCAGCAGGCCCTCCACCTCCTGGCCGCGCCCGTCCAGCATCCGGTGCGGGGCGGCCAGCGACGGGCGGCTGCGCAGCCCGTCCAGCCCGTGCTGCTCGCGTTCGACCCGGGCCAGCACGTGCCGCCGGGCGCGGTCGCGCAGCTGGCGGACCTTGGCCAGCTCCTCGCCGACGTCCGGAACCACCCGTTTGGCGGCATCGGTCGGGGTGGAGGCGCGCAGGTCGGCGACGAAGTCCAGCAGCGGCTGGTCCGGCTCGTGCCCGATCGCGCTGACCACCGGTGTCCGGGCGGCCGCGACCAGCCGCACCAGCCCCTCGTCCGAGAACGGCAGCAGGTCCTCCACGCTGCCGCCGCCGCGGGCCACGATGATCACGTCGACCTCGGGGTGCTCGTCCAGCTCCCGCACCGCCGCGCTCACCCGCTCCACCGCGCTGACCCCCTGCACCGGGACGTTGCGGACCTCGAAGCGGACGGCCGGCCAGCGCCGCCGGGCGTTCTCCAGCACGTCCCGCTCGGCCGCCGAGCCGCGCCCGGTGACCAGCCCGACGCACTGCGGCAGGAACGGCAGCGGCTTCTTGCGCTCGGCCGCGAACAGCCCCTCCCCGGCGAGCCGCCGCTTCAGCTGCTCCAGCCGGGCCAGCAGCTCGCCCAGCCCGACCGGCCGGATCTCCGAGGCGCGCAGCGACAGCTGCCCGCGCGCCGCGTACCACTCCGGCTTGGCGTGCACGACGACCCGGGCGCCCTCCTGCACGACGTCCGCGACCTGGTCGAACACCGAGCGGAAGCAGGTCACGGTGAGTGACACGTCCGCCTGCGGGTCGCGCAGGGTGAGGAACACCACGCCCGCCCCGGGCCGGCGGCTGAGCTGGGTGATCTGCCCCTCCACCCACACCGCGCCGAGCCGGTCGATCCAGCCGCCGATCAGCGCGGAGACCTTGCCGACCGGGAGCGGGGTTTCGGGGGAGCTGGTGTTGGCCATGCGTACGAGGCTAGCGGCGTCCGCCGACAGGTCCCGGGGAACCCTGGACGCCCAGCACCACCAGGCCGGCCGCCAGCCAGATCAGTCCGACGAGCTGCGCGGTGGTCGAGGCTTCGTAGACCACCGCGCCGATCACCGCGATCCCGAGCAGCGGGACGACCAGGTGGCGCAGCCGGTCCCGCGAGCCGTGCCGCACCGTGTACCAGCCGATCACCGAGGCGTGCAGCAGCGCGAAGGCGGTCAGCGCGCCCATGTTCACCACGGAGGTCAGCTGGTCCAGCCCGTCGTCCCGGTTCGCCGCCCAGACCGCCGCCGCCATGGTGATCACGGCGGCCGCCAGCAGTGCCCGGCGCGGCACCGCGCTGGTCGGGTCGACCGAGCCGAGGACGCGCGGCAGCCGTCCCTCCCGGGCCATCGCGAAGACCAGCCGTCCGGCCGCGGCCTGCCCGGCCAGGGCCGCGAAGGCCGCGCCGATCGCCTTGCTGCTCGCCACCAGCACGTGCAGCCAGTGCCCGATGCCGCTCTCCACGGTGTCGTAGAAGGCCGAGCCCTGCGCCGCCGGGTCGGCGGCCAGCTGCTGGGGGCCCATCGGCTCCAGCACCGCCGCCAGGTAGGTCTGCGCGACGAACAGCACCCCGGCCAGTGCCAGGCACCAGAGCACCGCGCGGGCCACTGCCGCCGAGGCGCCGACCGCCTCCTCGACGAAGGTCGCGATCGCGTCGAAGCCCAGGTAGGAGAGCACCGCGACGGACACCGCCGAGATCACGGCCGTCAGCGAGAAGCCGCCGACGGCTGTGAACGGGGTGTCCCAGCCGCGCCGGGCGCCGTCCTGGACCAGTGCCACCACGGCCGCCGCCATGAACACCAGCAGCACCACGATCTCCATCGCGAGCACCGCGAAGCCGACCACCGCCGCCGTCCGCACCCCGACCAGGTTGAGCGCGGTGGTCACCACGACCGCGATCGCCGTCCACAGCCAGCGCGAGACGCCCGGCACCAGCGAGTGCAGCGCGATCCCGGAGAACAGGTAGGCCACCGCCGGGATCAGCAGGTAGTCGAGCATCGCCATCCACCCGGCGATGAACCCCGGCCCCTCGCCCAGCCCGGCCCGCGCGTAGGCGAACACCGAGCCGGTCTGCGGCACCGCGCGCACCATCTGGGCGTACGAGAAGGCGGTGAAGCCCATCGCCACCGTCGCGGCCAGGTAGACCGTGGCGACGGCCCCGTGGCTCTTGGCGTCCAGCACGCCGAACACGCCGACCGGGGCCATCGGGGCGATGAACAGCAGTCCGTAGACCATCAGATCGCGGACGCCCAGGCTGCGGCGCAGACCGCTTGGCGTCGCCTGATCGCTCACAGAGCTCATAAACACCACATTTGATCACTTATGAGCGGGTCGGTATGGAAAATGCCCGCCGTCGGCGCGGCTCGCGGCCGCGGCAGGCGCCGCCCGCGGCCGCCCGTACGATGGAGCCATGTCCAACACCGCGCAGCGCCGTGTCCTGCTCGCCGCCCCCCGGGGCTACTGCGCGGGTGTCGACCGCGCCGTGATCGCCGTGGAGAAGGCCCTGGAGCAGTACGGGGCGCCCATCTACGTTCGCAAGCAGATCGTCCACAACAAGTACGTGGTGCAGACCCTGGAGAAGAAGGGCGCGATCTTCGTCGACGAGACGGAGGAGGTGCCCGAGGGCTCGATCGTGGTCTTCTCGGCGCACGGCGTCGCCCCGTCCGTCCACGACGAGGCGCGGGCCGGCAAGCTCGCCACCGTCGACGCCACCTGCCCGCTGGTCACCAAGGTGCACAAGGAGGCCGTGCGCTTCGCCGACGAGGGCTTCGACATCCTGCTGGTGGGCCACGAGGGCCACGAGGAGGTCATCGGCACCATGGGCGAGGCCCCGGACCGGATCCACCTGGTGGACGGCGCCGAGGACGTCGCCAACGTGCAGGTCCGGGACGAGTCCCGGGTCGTCTGGCTGTCCCAGACCACCCTGTCGGTGGACGAGACCATGGCCACCGTCGGCGAGCTGAAGAAGCGCTTCCCGGCACTGGTCAGCCCGCCCAGCGACGACATCTGCTACGCGACCCAGAACCGCCAGGTCGCGGTCAAGCAGATGGCCCCCGAGACCGACCTGCTGATCGTGGTCGGCTCCAAGAACTCCTCCAACTCGGTCCGCCTGGTCGAGGTCGGCCTGGAGTACGGCGCCAAGGCCGCCCACCTGGTGGACTTCGCCGAGGAGATCCGGGAGGAGTGGCTGGAGGGCGTCGGCACCGTCGGCCTGACCAGCGGCGCCTCGGTCCCGGAGATCCTGGTCGAGGGCGTGCTCGAGTACCTGGCCGCGCGCGGTTACGACACGGTGGAGACGGTCAAGACCGCCGAGGAGCACCTGATCTTCTCGCTGCCCAAGGAACTGCGCCGTGACCTGCGCGCCGAGGCGGCCGGCAAGCTCTGACCACTCCGGAAGGGCCGGTACCCCCGCGCGGGGGTACCGGCCCTTCCGTCGTGTGGCCTTGCGTCGTGTGGCTTCCTGTCGTGTGGTTCTGCTGTGCGGGCGCGGGTGCCCTCTCGTAGTTTTGTTCACAGGCTGTGGACAAGCGGGTCCGCGGCCACGGCGGAGGGCGGACGTGATGACGGCGGTATTCGGCGTGGACATCGGCGGCTCGGGCATCAAGGGCGCACCGGTCGACCTCGCCCGGGGTGTGCTCGCCGCGGAGCGGCACAAGGTGCTCACCCCGCAGCCGTCCGCCCCCGAGGCCGTGGTCGCCGCCGTGTGCGAGGTGGTCCGCGCCTTCGACCACCGGGGCCCGGTCGGGCTGACCTTCCCCGGCGTGGTGGTCGGCGGCCGGACCAGGACCGCGGCCAATGTGGACAAGGGCTGGATCGGCGTGGACGCCGAGGGCCTGTTCCGCGAGGCGCTGGACCTGCCGACCACCGTCCTCAACGACGCGGACGCGGCCGGGCTCGCCGAGCTGACGCACGGCGCGGGCCGGGAGCAGCCGGGGGTCGTCCTGGTCCTCACCTTCGGCACCGGCATCGGCAGCGCGCTCTTCGTGGACGGCGCGCTGGTGCCCAACACCGAGCTGGGCCACCTGGAACTGCGCGGCAAGGACGCCGAGCGCCGGGCCTCCTCGGCCGCCAAGGAGCGGCACGGGCTGGACTGGGAGCAGTGGGCCGGGCGGGTCGACGAGTACCTGGACCTGGTGGAGATGCTGTTCTCGCCGCAGCTGATCGTGATCGGCGGCGGGGTGAGCCGCAAGCACGAGAAGTTCCTGCCGCTACTGAGGGACCGCGAGGCGCGGGTGGTGCCGGCCGAGCTGCGCAACGACGCGGGCATCGTCGGCGCCGCCATGGCGGCCGCCCGGGCGGCGGGCTGAGGCCCGCTCCCGGTGCTCCCCGCCGTGACTCAGCGGGAGCGGTGGATCCGGCGCTGGGCGACGAAGCGGGCGAGCACGATCAGCGCGGCGAGCCCAGTGCCGGAGAAGAGCCAGCCGGCCCGCAGGGCGAGCCCGGTCGCCAGCGAGACCACCTGGGCGGTGACGCCCGAGGAGCCGACCGGCGCGAGCAGCAGCAGCGCCAGGGCGAAGGCGATCGGCCCGCTGATCGGCGCGGCCAGCAGGTCGACGTAGCGGACCCGGACGGCCAGCTGGAAGCAGACCACCAGGTAGCCGAGGCCGAACAGCCAGTTCAGGTCGTCGAAGAGCAGCCGGTCCAGGCCCGCCACCGCGAGCGTGGCCAGGACGGCGACCACGCCGGCGCCGATGGCCGTCAGTCGGGTCGGCCGACCGGTCCGGCGCCGCCCGTACAGCTGCTCGTTGCCGCGCCCGCGCAGCGGCAGGCGCAGCCGCGGGGCGGCCGGGCGGGCGGGTCCGGCCGAGCCGGCCACCGGGCGCAGGCGGGAGGCGGGGGCGGACCCGGCGGTCTCGGGAGCCCGGCCTGGACCGGGGACGGCGGCTGCGGCCGCGCCGTTCGGCGGACGGCGTCTGGGCCCTGGCGGCTGGGTTCGAATGCTCTGCTCCACCTGTCCAACGTACGGTCCGATCATCGCCACACTGTGTAATGGACCGTTCAGGGCTTGTCCCGTGTCTCCGGGTGGCGTAGTCATGTGATCGTCGCTCAAGTGGGCTGATCTGCCCGGCCGAGTCGACACGGCATGTTCGTCAGGTGATGACACGGGGGCTCCGCATGACCGATTTCACGTTCGAACGACTCGACCACGTCCAGCTCGACATCCCGGCCGGAGCCGAGGACGAGTGCCGCGCGTTCTGGTCCGGCGTGCTCGGCATGGCCGAGCTGGAGAAGCCCCCGGTGCTGGCCGCCCGCGGCGGCTGCTGGTTCCGCGGCGGCGGGGTCGAGGTGCACCTGGGTGTGACCCCGGACTTCCGTCCGTCCCGCAAGGGGCACCCCGGCATCCTGGTGGGTTCGCTGGACGCGCTGGCCGAGCGCCTCACCGCGCACGGCCACGAGGTGCTCTGGGACGACAACCTGCCCGGCCACCGGCGCTTCCACGCCGCCGACAACCTGGGCAACCGGCTGGAGTTCCTGGAGCCCCGGGCGGCGGCGACCGAGGCGTGAGGCAGCGCGGGCGCTGCCCGTAGACTTGGGGGTCGGCCCGTACGGTGCCGACCCAACTCCTCCAAGCCCCCGGGACTGCGCTTCATGTCGCTCACGATCGGAATCGTCGGTCTGCCGAACGTCGGCAAGTCGACCCTGTTCAACGCCCTGACCAAGAACGACGTGCTGGCGGCCAACTACCCGTTCGCCACCATCGAGCCGAACGTCGGCGTGGTCGGCGTCCCGGACGCGCGGCTGGCCAAGCTCGCCGAGATCTTCGGCTCGCAGCGCATCCTTCCGGCCACCGTCGACTTCGTCGACATCGCCGGCATCGTGCGTGGTGCCAGCGAGGGCGAGGGCCTGGGCAACAAGTTCCTCGCCAACATCCGTGAGTCGGACGCGATCTGCCAGGTCGTGCGCGCCTTCACCGACCCGGACGTGGTGCACGTGGACGGCAAGGTGTCGCCCAAGGACGACATCGAGACCATCCACACCGAGCTGATCCTGGCCGACCTCCAGACCGTCGAGAAGGTCCTGCCGCGGCTGCAGAAGGAGGCGCGCCTCAAGAAGGACACCGCCCCGGTGCTGGCCGCCGCCGAGGCCGCGCAGGCGGTCCTGGAGACCGGCAAGACGCTCTTCGAGGCCGGCTTCGACACCACCCCGATCCGCGAGCTGCACCTGCTGACCGCCAAGCCCTTCCTCTACGTCTTCAACGTGGACGAGGACGAGCTGGCCGACGAGGACTTCAAGAACGCCCAGCGCGAGCTGGTCGCCCCGGCCGAGGCGATCTTCCTGAGCGCCAAGATCGAGTCCGAGCTGATCGAGCTCGACGACGCCGAGGCCCTGGAGCTCCTCCAGTCGATGGGCCAGGAGGAGCCCGGTCTGGCCACCCTCGCCCGGGTCGGCTTCGACACCCTCGGCCTGCAGACCTACCTGACGGCCGGCCCCAAGGAGACTCGGGCCTGGACCATCAAGAAGGGCGCCACCGCCCCCGAGGCCGCCGGTGTCATCCACACCGACTTCCAGAAGGGCTTCATCAAGGCCGAGGTGATCTCCTTCGCCGACCTGGTCGAGACCGGCTCCATCGCCGAGGCCCGCTCCAAGGGCAAGGCCCGCATCGAGGGCAAGGACTACGTCATGCAGGACGGCGACGTGGTGGAGTTCCGCTTCAACGTGTGATCATGCCGCTACTGCATGTCACCTGACTTGGCGGGTGGGCAGGCCGGAGAGGGTCGGACTCCGTGGAGTCCGACCCTCTCCTCATTTCAGCCGAGCAGGTGGGCGTTGACCGCGCGGGCGTCCTCGGCCAGCTCCGGCAGCTCGACCACCTCGACCCCGGCCGCCTCCAGCAGGGCGGTGCCCTGGCAGTCGGTGACGAACAGGTCCGGCTCGCGCCAGGCGACCACGACCCGGGGCACGCCCGCCGCGATGAGCAGCCGGGCGCACGGTACCGGCCGCGAGGCGCGCTGCCCGCAGGGCTCCAGCGAGCTGTAGACGGTCGCCCCGCGCAGCCGGGGGTCGCCGGCCGGGAGTTTGGCCAGGGCGGCCTCCTCGGCGTGGTCGTGGGCGTCCGCCTCCCGGCTGTAGCCCTCCGCCAGCACCCGGCCGTCGGCGCCGACGATCACCGCGCCGACCGAGAAGGCCGTCTCGGACGGCGGGCACTGGCGGGAGAGTTCGACGGCCCGGCGCAGGTGGTCGAGGTCGGTGGTCGCGGGGCGGTTCACGGCGCGGGCTCCTTCGGGGCGTACCTGAGCAGGACGACGTCGCCCACGGTACGTGCCTCCAGCAGGCGCATCCGCCGGGCCGGGCCGCCCGGGAAGGCGGCCGGGCGGACGAACCTGGGCGCCTCGGCCTGGCCGACCAGCAGCGGGGCGACGGCCAGCTGCAGCTCGTCCGCGAAGCCCCCGGCCAGGAACTGGGTGTGCACGCCCCCACCGCCCTCGACCATCAGCCGGCGCACTCCGCGCGCGCCCAGGTCGTCCAGCACCGCGCCGAGGTCCACCGCGCCGCCGAGCGCGACCACCTCGGCCAGCCCGTCCAGCCGGGGGCGCAGCGCCGCCGCCCCGGCGTCCGTGGTGTAGGCGAGCTTGGTGCCGCCGGTGTGCCAGAACCGCAGACCGGCGTCGAGGTCGCCGCTCGCGCTGAGGGTCACCTTCAGCGGGTACTCGGGCCGGCCCGCGGCCAGTCGGGCGGCCCGGCGGCCGGGGTCGTTGACCAGCAGGCGCGGGTTGTCGGCGCGCAGGGTGTTGCCGCCGACCAGGATCGCGTCGGCGGCGGCGCGCTCCTCGTCCACCCGGTCGAAGTCCGCGGCGTTGGAGAGCAGCAGCCGGTCGGGGGAGGCGTCGTCGAGGTGGCCGTCGAGCGAGACGGCGGCGCTCAGCAGGACGAAGGGGCGCTGGCCGGGCATGGGCGGGAACCGTTCTGTCGGGGGCGCCTCCACGGTACGGCGGGCGGGTGCGGCCGGGATGCCGCATGGTCGACATGTGAGACGGATCTTCTCGACATGCGGGACGCGGAGTAGCGTCGAGGACGTCGAGGAGAACGGAAAGCCGACCACACCCCAGGGGGATCCCATGTCCGGACCGCAGCCCTCCGCCGTCTACACCCACGGCCACCAGGAGGCGGTGCTGCGCTCGCACCGCTCCCGTACCGCCGCCGACTCGGCCGCCTACCTGCTGCCCGAACTGCGCCCCGGGCAGGCCCTGTTGGACATCGGCTGCGGGCCCGGCACGATCACCGCCGACCTGGCCGAGCTGGTCGGCCCGGACGGCCGGGTGGTGGCCGTGGACACCTCCGCCGAGGTGCTGGAGCAGGCCGCCGCGTACGTGGCCGGGCGCGGGCTGTCCAATGTCGTCTTCGAACGCGCCGACGTGCACCGACTGCCCTACCGGGACGGCGAGTTCGACGTGGTGCACGCCCACCAGGTGCTGCAGCACGTGGCCGACCCGGTGGCCGCGCTGCGCGAGATGCGGCGGGTGGCGGCCCCCGGCGGCGTGGTCGCGGCCCGGGACGTCGACTACGCCTCGATGACCTGGTTCCCCGAGGTGCCGGCGCTGGACCGGTGGCTGGAGCTGTACCGGCGGACCGCCCGTGCCAACGGCGGCGAGCCGGACGCCGGCCGGCGGCTGCTGTCCTGGGCCCGCGCGGCCGGCTTCGCGGAGGTCACCGCGAGCGCCACCACCTGGACGTACGCGACGCCCGAGCAGCGCGCCTGGTGGGGCGGGATGTGGGCGGACCGGGTGACCGGCACCGCGCTGGGCCGGACGGTGGTCGAGCGGGGCTACGCGGAGCAGGGCGAACCGGAGCGGATCGCGGCCGGCTGGCGGGAGTGGAGCGCCGCCGGGGACGGCTGGTTCTCGATGCTGCACGGCGAGGTCCTGGCCCGCGGCTGAGCGGCCGGACGGGGCCCCGGCCGGGGCGGGCGGGCGTTCGAAAAGATCGGGTAAAGTCGCGCGACCGTTCACATCCGGCCCGTTCGGGTCCGAGCCATGGTGCCGAACGCCGAGCCGATGCCCGCCCCGGCGGGTTGGGGGAGTCCACGTGTCCAAGCCTCAGTCCGAGCTGCCCGCCCCGGAGACGGAGCCGCCCGCGCGGACCGGGGCGGACGCGGGGGCGGACACCGGCGAGGCCGGGGCGGCGCCGGCGACGGGCCAGGATCCCCGGGTGGACTTCCGCAAGGAGGCCGACGAGCCCGCGGCCACCACTCCGGCCGACGCCGAGCCCGAGCCGGTGGCGGCACCCGAGCCGGTCCCGGCCGCACCCGCCGCACCCGCCCCCGTGTCCTCCGCCGACCCCTGGGCCGTGCCTGATTTCTCCGCCGTGCCCGCCGCGCCCGCCGTCACGCCCCCGCAGGCCGGGCCCCTGCCGTCGGCCGCCCCGCCCCAGCCGCCGCACCCGCTGCCCGCCGGAGGCTGGGCCTCCGTCACGCCCTCCGCCCAGTCCGGCTTCCGGCCCGGCCTGCAGCCCGGCCACCCGTCCCCGCAGCTCCCCGGCCCCGGGCACCCGTACCCGCAGTTTCCTGGCCCCGCCGCCACCAACGGCTTCGCGGTCGGCTCCCTGGTGACCGGCCTGGTCCTGGTGGCGCCGCTGGCCCTGGTGTTCGGCATCGTGGCGCTGGTCCAGATCAACCGCCGCAAGGAGCGCGGCTTCGGCATGGCGGTGACCGGGGTGGTGCTCGGCGCGATCGGCACGGTGCTGCTCTCGCTGCTGCTGGGCGCGGGGGACTTCAGCGGGGCGAACGGCGGCCGGTTCGCCCAGGCCCCGAAGGCCCCGGCCGGCTCCGTCCACTGGTCCGCCCTCAAGGCCGGCGACTGCTACAGCTCCCCCGACGGGGGATCGGTGGCCGAGGGCGACGGCGACGAGACGGTGTACTGGGTGCGCCGGGTGGCCTGCTCCGACCCGCACCACGGCGAGGTGGCCGGCACCGCCAAGTTCCCCGCGAGCAACGGCCCCTACCCGGGCGAGAGCGAGGTCCGGGAGTCGGCCGCCACGCTGTGCCGCAAGGTGCTGGACGACTACGCGCTCGACCAGTGGGCCGTCCCGGCCGGCATGGACGACGTCTACCTCTACCCGACCGCGAGCAACTGGGCGTCCGGCGAGCGGTACGCGACCTGCGCGTTCGAGGACCGCCACGACCAGCACCGGGGCACCGTCCGCACCGACCGGCGCAGCCTGACCGCGCCTCAGCTGGCCTATCTGGAGGCGCTCCGGGGCTTCAACGACGCCTACCTGGACCAGCCGAAGAAGGACGTCTCCGACGCCGAGGCCGACTACCGGAGCTGGGCCCGCACGATGGCCGCCGCCTCCCGCGCCGAGGCCGCCGCGCTCGGCGCGCCGACGACGGACTGGCCGGCCGACGTCCGGCCGAAGATCGCCAAGCTGGTCGAGGCCCAGTCGCAGGCGGCCGCGGCCTGGGACACCGCGGCCTCCGGCAACGACCCGGAGGGTGACATCCGCCGGGCCAGGGCGCTGGTGGCCAAGACGGTGCCGGTGTCCGTGGACATCCGCCGCACGCTGGGCCTGTCCACCGGCGAGCAGGTGCCCGACCTGCGGGTCTGAGCCGCTGGGGTGCGGTTACCGGCCGTTAACAACGCCCGTACCTGCCGGTAGCGAACCGCGCGTAGCGTCGCGGGTGTGCCCCCGGCCCGACCCCCACGCGAGCCGGGGGCACGACGGCGTCCGCCGTGACCGCCTCCGGGGTCGGACCCGGGGGCCTGACGCTCGGCGAAGCGCCGGATACCCTCCCGCCATGGGCACCTATCGGGTGATGCGGCAGGACGACAACGGCAACCGCTTCGTGGTCGCCGGGGACCTGGACCGCGCCGAGGCGCAGCGGCTGGCCGCCGAGTTCGAGGCCCGCGGCCACAAGCAGCTGTACTGGGTCGAGGCGCTTGGAGCGACGGAAGCGGCCGAGGCGGCGGAGTCGGCCGAGAGCGGGAACGGCGGACCCCGGAACGCCTGAGGCCGTAGGGTCGGGGCCATGGACGCCACGCACGCCACCCACCCCGCGGGCCCGGCCGACCTCCCTGCCGCGCCCCGGATCGTGGTCGGCGGCGCGCTGGTCCACGACGGCCGGGTGCTCGCGGCCCGGCGCAGAGCGCCCGAGGCGGTGGCCGGGCGGTGGGAGTTCCCCGGCGGGAAGGCCGAGCCCGGCGAGACGGAGGCGCAGGCGCTGGAGCGCGAGCTGCTGGAGGAGCTCGGGGTCCGGGCGCGCGCGCTGTCCCGGCTGCCCGGCGCGTGGGCCGTGCGCCCCGGCCTGGAGTTGCGCTTCTGGGCCGCCGAGCTGCTGGCCGGTGAGCCGCGCGCGCTGCAGGACCACGACGCGCTGCGCTGGTTGGGCCCGGACGAGTTGGACGCGGTCGACTGGATCGACCACGACCGGGACGTGCTGCCGTACGTCGCCCGGCTGCTCACCGGCCCGGGAGCGGCGGGCGACGCGCAGTCCGCCGGGTAGGTCAATCGGACAAGACGACCCAGCGACCGGGATAGCCTGGGTTGTGCTGGGTATGTCACTTTTCGGCACCATTCGTCACCATCGGTGAGCCGCCCCCAGCCGGCGACGCCGATCCCGACCAGAGCCGGAGGCCCCCTCGGTGTCGAGTACCGGGAACGGCGGCGGGGGAGAGCGGCGGGCAGCAACCGCGGGCAGCGCCGCCGCGCGCGCCCGACTGCGCCGCGCCGCCCGTCCGACCGCCCCCCAGCCGTCGGCCGGCCGACGCCGCGGTACCGTCGCCGCCCCGGACACCGAGCGGCCCGCCCAGCCCGCGCCGACCCTGGCCCTCCCCGAACCGGGCGACCGGTCCGGCCTGCGCAGCCGCCCCGGCCGGCCGTTCCCCGGCGGGCCGGCTGACGCCCCGAACGGCCCCGGCGCCCCGGCCGAGGGCAGCCTGCTCGACATGCTCAAGGTCGCCATCGCGATCCTCGACACGGCGGGCCGGGTGGTGCTCTGGAGCCCCGCCGCCGAGGAACTGCTCGGCTGGCCGAACGAGCTGCTGGTCGGCCGGCGGATCGACGAGCTGATCCCCGACCAGGACCAGGTCGTCCGGATCCGGGCCGCGATCCAGGACACCCTGCGGCACGGCCGCTGGGCCGGCTACGCGGAGCTGCGCGACCGCGACGGCGAGCCGGTCGCCGTGGACACCCGGATCTCCCTCCTGGTGGACGGCGACGGCTCCCCCTTCCTGCAGGTCAGCATGGCCGAGTCGGCGGCCGTACGGGCTGTCGAGCGCGATCTCGCGGTCCGTGACGCGCTGTTCGAGCAGTCCCCGCTGGGCATCGCCATCCTGGACACCGACCTGCGCTACACCGCCGTCAACCAGACCCTCGCCGAGATGAACGGCGTGGCCCTGGAGGACCACGTCGGCCGCACCACCGGTGAGACCCTGCCCGAGCGGGCCGCCGACGAGATCACCGCCATCCAGCGCCAGGTGCTGGCCACCGGCGAGCCGGTCATCGACGTCACCCTCGCCTCCCCGGTCACCACCCGGGCCGGCTACCGCTCGATCTCCTACAGCCGGATGACCGACCGCTCCGGCCGGGTGCTCGGCATCTCCGGCACCGTGATGGACGTGACCGAGCGCTACCGGGCGGTCGCCAAGGTCGAGCACGCCCGCCGCCGGCTCTCGCTGCTCAACGAGTTCGGCTCCCGGGTCGGCGACCTGCTGGACGCCTCCCGGATCGCCCAGGAGCTGGCCGGCTCGGTCGTTCCCCGGCTCACCGACCACTCGGCGGTGATCCTGCTCCAGGCCGTCGCGCACGGTGACGACCTGCCCCGGCACGGCCACGACCGGCGCACCTCGCTCCTCCAGCTCGGCACCGCCTCCGTCCAGGACGGCCCCGAGGTCGACGTGATGCTGCGCCGCGGCGCCCGGATCACCTTCGCCGAGGACTCCGCCTGCGGCCGGGTGCTGCGCACCGGCGTGCCCGAACTGCTCTCCGGCGCCGACCAGCTGGACGACGTCACCTACCCCGGCGACCCGAAGATGCAGGCCGGCCGGGACCTCGGTGTGCACTCGATGCTGGTCGTCCCGCTGCGCGCCCGCGGCATCGTGATCGGCCTGCTGCTGGTCAGCCGGGCCGGCTACCGCGAGGGCTTCGACCGGGACGACCTGGCCTTCACCGTCGAACTCGCCGACCGGGCCGGCAGCTCGCTCGACAACGCCCGCCTCTACGCCCGCGAGCGCACCGCCGCGCTCACCCTCCAGCGCACCCTGCTCCCGCAGCAGGTCCCGCAGCCCACCGGCGTCGAGGTCGCCTACCGGTACGTGCCCGGCAGCAGCGGCACCGAGGTCGGCGGTGACTGGTTCGACGTCATCCCGCTGCCCGGCGACCGCACCGCGCTGGTGGTCGGCGACGTGATGGGCCACGGACTGCGGGCCGCCGCCACCATGGGCCGACTGCGCACCGCCGTCCGGGTGCTGGCCGCCCTCGACCTGCCGCCGGACGTCCTGCTGCGGCACGTCCACGAACTGGCCGACGACCTCGCCCAGGGCCCGGACGAGGCGCTGCTCGCCACCTGCGTCTACGCGGTCTTCGACCCGGCGACGGCCCGGCTGACCGTCGCCAAGGCCGGGCACATCCCACCGGTGCTGGTGGTGCCGGGTCAGGAGAGCGATGAGCCGACCCGTACCGGCGGCCCGCTGCCCGGCGGCGCCGGCCGGATCCTCGACCTGCCCTCCGGCGCCCCGCTCGGGGTGGGCGGAGTCCCGTTCGAATCGGTCGAACTGAAGATCCCCGAGGGCAGCCTGCTCGCGCTGTGCACCGACGGCCTGGTCGAGTCCCGGGACAAGGACCTGGACGTCGGCCTCGGCCGACTGGTCACCGTCCTCCAGGAGCCGCACGCCTCCATCCAGGCCGCCTGCGAGGCGGTGCTCGACACCATGGAGCAGGGCCGCGAGCCGGACGACGTCGCGCTGCTGCTGGCCAGGCTGGGGCACGGCCAGGCCGGCACCCCGACGGCCGGCTGGACGCTGCCGGCCGAGCCCACCGCCGTCTCCCGGGCCCGCCGGCTGGTCCGCGCCACGCTCACCGAGTGGGGCGTCGAGGCGCTCACCGACACCGCCGAGCTGCTGGTCAGCGAGCTGGTCACGAACGCCGTCCGGTACGCCAGCGCCCCCATCGGGGTACGGCTGACGCTCGGCGAGACGCTGCTGGTCGAGATCTCCGACCCGCTGCCCGACCCGCCCCGGGAGCGGCACGCGGCCGAGGCCGACGAGGGCGGCCGGGGCCTGGAGCTGGTCCGCCGGCTGGCGCTGCGCTGGGGCGCCCGGGCCGAGGGCATCGGCAAGGTGGTCTGGTTCGAGCAGGCGCTGCCGGGTAATGAGCTCGACGAGTCGTGACTCGACGACCGCCGGACGAAACGCCAGGAGAGCGGTGCCGCATATGCCATCGGGGGGCCTGGGGGAGCGCGCGCCCCGGCAGGGGGCGCGAGCGTGGCATTGTGGTGGCGCGGGCGGTAGGACAAAAACCTTCGCCCGATCTGATGTTGTGATGTTGAGGGCGTGTGAACGTACCCCTCGATGATGAATACTCGGTCTTCTCGACATCCGGACGGTCGCGGGTTGGAGGGGTCGGTCCGTTGAACAGCACTCCGGCGCGGAACGCGCCGAGCAGCAGCGGTCATGCCGCTGTACCCGGGCAGGCCGGCTCGTTGCACCTGCCCGTACCGGCGGCCCCGCCGGAGGGTGAGATCGCGAGCCGCGGCGCCCACCCCGTCGCCGAGGCCCAACCATGGGGCGTCGGCGACCCTGGCTCGATCTACGACTACATCCGGGTCGCGACCTTCGCGATCGGCCCGGACGGGCGGATCAGCCAGTGGAGCGAACGCGCCGCCGAGTTCTTCGGCGTCCCGGCCGCCGATGCCGTCGGCGCCGACCCGATCGCCACCTTCGTCCCCCGCGAGCTCTGGCAGCGCGGCCGCACCCGGCTGGAGCGCACCCTGGCCGGCGAGGAGTGGGTCGGCACCACCCCCTACCGGGACGCCGACGGCGGCGAGGGCCTCGCCGAGCTCTACCTGATGCCCGACAGCGCCCTGCCCACCGCGGGCGCCACCTGCCTGGCCGTCGACCTCGGACGGCTACGCCGGATCGAGACCGACCTCGCCGCCTCCGAGGCCGTCTTCGGACAGACCCCCACCGGCTTCGTGCTGTTCGACGGCCGGCTGCGCCTGCAGCGGGTCAACGACTCCTTCGCCTCCGGCATGGGCCTGGTCCCCACCGACCTCGAGGGACTCACCCCGCACGACCTCTTCCCGCCGTCCGAGGCCGACCGGCTCAGCGCCGCCCTGCGCAAGGTCCTCGCCACCGGCGAGCCCGTCTTCGACCTGCGCTTCCACGGTGCCGTCCCGACCCGCGAGGGCAACCGGCTCTGGGCCGTCTCCCTGTACCGCCTCAACGGCGCCGCCGGGCAGCCGATGGGCGTGGCCGGGCAGGTCTCCGACGTCACCAGCCGGCACGTCGCCGAGCGCGAGGCCGACGGCGTGCGCCGCAACCTCGCCCTGCTCAACGAGGCCAGCGCGCACATCGGCTCCACGCTCGACCTGGAGACCACCGCCAAGGAACTGCTGGACGTCGTCGTCCCGCCGTTCTGCGACCTCGCCACCGTCGACCTCTACACCGCGCTGCTCTCCGGCGAGACCGTCCCCAGCGCCGGCCGGCTCGGCGACACCGTGCTCACCGACGGCAGCGGCGAACTGCGCCGGGTCGCCGTCTCCAGCGTCGTCGGCGGCGCCTCCTCGGTGCTCGGCTCGGTCACCGGCCTGCCCATCGCCGAGGCCGGCGGCACCCTCTGTTACCCGCGCCGCTCCCCGCACGCCCGGGCGCTGCGCACCGGCCGCAGCGTCGTCCCCGAGCCCGGCCCCGACCCGCTGATGCGCTCCACCCTGATCGTCCCGCTGGTCGCCCGCGACCAGGTGCTCGGCCTCGTCCAGCTCTCCCGGGCGATCGGCAGCGAGCCCTTCGACGCCCGCGACGTCGCGATCGCCGAAGAGCTCGTCGCCCGCGCCGCCGTCTGCATCGACAACGCCCGGCTCTACCGCCGCGAGCACGAGCGGGCGCTGATCCTCCAGCGCAGCCTGCTGCCCCCGGGCAACCCGGCCGCCAGCGGCCTGGAGATCGCCTGCCGCTACCTGCCCAGCAACAACAACACCGAGGTCGGCGGCGACTGGTTCGACGTCATCCCGCTGCCCGGCAACCGCACCGCGCTGGTCATCGGCGACGTGATGGGCCGCGGCCTGCGCGCCGCCGTCGCCATGGGCCAGCTGCGCACCGCCGTCCGCACCCTGGCCATGCTCGACCTGGAGCCGGGCGAGGTGCTCACCGCCCTCGACGAGATCGCCCGCGGCCTCGGTGACGACTCCGTGCCGGCCGGACCGCCCACCCCGTACGGGCGGCTCACCTCGACCGCCGACGAGGAGGCCCGCGAGGTCTACCTGGCGACCTGCGTCTACGCGGTCTTCGACGCCGTCAGTCGGCGCTGCTGGATCGCCAACGCCGGCCACCTGCCGCCGGTGCTGCTCAGCCCCGGCGAGGGCGCCCGGATGCTCGACGTGCCGCCCGGACTGCCGCTCGGCGTCGGCGGCGAGCCCTTCGAGGAAGTCGAGTTCGAACTCCTGGACGGCTCCGTCCTCGGCCTGTACACCGACGGCCTGGTGGAGAGCCGCAAGCACCAGCTGGACGAGGGCCTGCGCGCCTTCCGTACGGCGCTCTCCGCCGAGGGCAAGGGCCTGGAGGACCTCTGCGACCACGTGCTCGGCGAGCTCAACCCGCACCACGGCGAGGACGACATCGCCCTGCTGATGGCCAAGGTGCACGCGTTCCCCGAGGACGCCGTCGGCAACTGGTACCTGCCGCCCGAGCCCACCTCCGTCGCCAAGGCCCGCGAGCTGGCCTGCAGCTGGCTGCTGGCCCGGGGACTGGACGAGCTGGTCGACACCACCGAGCTGCTGGTCAGCGAGCTGGTCACCAACGCGCTCAAGCACGGGCGCGGTGAGATCCGGCTGCGGCTGCTGCGCGAGCGCGGCCTGGTCTGCGAGGTCTGGGACGACGGCTACGCCCAGCCCCGGCAGCGGCGCGCCCAGGAGACCGACGAGGGCGGGCGCGGCCTGCAGCTGGTCAGCCTGCTGGCCGAGCGCTGGGGCAGCCGGCGCACGCCGAAGGGCAAGATCGTCTGGTTCGAGCTGGCGCTGTAGCCGCCCCGGGAGTCGACCGGGCCGGCCGGGCCGCGGGGTCGGCCGCACCTGTCGGGCCGTACCGGTCGGGCCGTAAGGATTGGGCCGTAAGGGTGCAGTCGCCCCCGGCCCGCCGTGTCGGTGCGGGCCGGGCCGGGCGGGCGGCGTTCGATGGCCGCCATGCGCGTCCGCCAGCTCACCGCCGCAGCCGCCGCGCTGCTGCTCGCCGCCGGTCTCGGCGGCTGCTCCGACGACCCCGCCCCCACCCGCACCCCGGCCCCCGCGCCGTCCTCGGCCGATCCCACCGCCACCACCGGGGACGTCCGGCCCGCCGACCGCTCCGCCGTCCGGGACGGCGGCACGCTGCGCTGGGCGGTGGACGGCGTCCCGGCCACGCTGAACGTCTACCAGGGCGCGGCGACCGCCGACTCGGCGCTGCTCGCCCACGCGCTGTACCCCTCGCTGTTCCGCCCCGACGGGCACGGCCGGCTCGAACCCGACCCGGACTACCTGACGAGCGCGGAGTCCACGCCGCCCGGGCAGCAGCCGCAGGTGGTCACCTACCGGCTCAACCCGCACGCCGTCTGGAGCGACGGCACCCCGCTGTCGGCCGCCGACCTCGCCGCCCAGCGGGCCGCCCTCTCCGGCCTCAACCCCGCCTACCGGGGCGGGCACCCGGCCGGGTACGACGCCGTCGACTCGGTCGCCCGGGGCACCGACCCGTACGAGGTGCGGGTCACCTTCCGGCGGCCGTACGCCGAGTGGCGTTCGCTGTTCGGGCCGCTCTACCCGGCGGCCGAGACGGGCACGCCGGACGCCTTCAACCGGGCGCTGACCGGTGGCGGCCACCCGAGCGCCGGGCCGTACACCGTCTCCCGGTACGACGCCGAGGGCGGGCAGGTCACCGTGACGCGCAACCCGCTCTGGTGGGGGGACGCGCCGAAGGCCGACCGGATCGACTTCCTCGCCGCCCCGCCCGAGCAGCGGCTGGACGCGCTCGACCAGGACCGGCTGGACATCGCCCCGCTCACCGCGGCGGTGGACCGGGCGGTGCCGGCGCCCACCGGGTCCACCCCGGCGGCGGCTCCGCCCGCCGCGGCACCCGAGGCGGCGGCGACGGCGCTGCGGCGCGCCGAGTCGCTGCCCGGCGTCACCGTGCACCGGGCGGCCGCCGCCTCGCTCACCCAGCTCACCGTCAACGCCGCCCGCGGTCCGCTCACCGACCCGGCCGTGCGCCGCGCCCTCGGCCGCGCCGTCGACCGGCGGCGGATCGCCGACGCCGCGCTCACCCCGCTCGGCCTGCCCGCCGCGCCGCTCGGCAGCCACCTGCTCGCCGCAGACCAGGAGGGCTACCGCGACAACAGTGCGGCGGCCGGCCCGGCGGACGCGGCCCGGCTGCTGGACGGGGCGGGCTGGAAACGGCCCGCCGGCCGGGGCACCCGGACCAAGGGCGGCAAGGAGCTCGCCCTCACGCTGCTCGTCCCGGCCGGCTCGGCCACCGCCAGGCGCACCGCCGACGCGCTCACCGCCGACCTCGCGGAGTCCGGGATCGCCCTGAAGCCGGTGACGGTGCCCGCCGAGACCTTCGTCCGGGACCGTCTGGCCGCCGGGGACTACGACCTCGCGCTCTTCTCCTGGCCGGCCGGCCCCAGTCCGGCGAGCGAGCAGCGCCCCGCCTACGCCAAACCCCGGCCCGATCCCGACGGCGCGCTCGACCCAGGCACCAACTACGGCCGCAGCGGCACCGAGGAGATCGACCGGCTGTTCGACCGGGCCTCGGCCGAACTGGACCCGACGGCCCGGCTGGACCTGCTGCAGGAGGCGGACGTACGGATCTGGCAGCTCGGGCACTCGGTGCCGCTGTACCAGCGCCCCGAGCTGGTCGGCGTCCGGGAGGGCGTGGCGGGCGCGGGAGCCTTCGGCTTCGGCTGGCCGCGCTTCCAGGACGTGGGGTGGACCGGGTCCCGTAGGGCTGCCGGAGGGTGAACAGTGTGTGACCCAGCTGTGATCTTGGTCCCGCCCGACCTGCTCGTTTCCGCCCATCTGGGCGCTTCCCCGTACGATAGGAGGAAGCCGAGGCATGTCCATTGCCCGGCGGGTGGACCGGTAGTAGCAGGCGGAACGGGCGGCGGCGATCGATAGGGATCGCAAGTGCGCGTCACGCAGCCGGGCGCCGCAACCCACGATTCCGGGAGAATCAGCAAGGCATGCCCACGCGCAACGACATCCGTAACGTCGCCATCGTCGCCCACGTCGACCACGGCAAGACCACCCTGGTCGACGCCATGCTGAAGCAGGCCGGCGCCTTCGCCGCCCACCAGCAGCTCGACGACCGCATGATGGACTCGAACGACCTGGAGCGCGAGAAGGGCATCACCATTCTCGCGAAGAACACCGCCGTCAAGTACCACCCCAAGGAGGGTGGCGCGCCGGTCACGATCAACATCATCGACACCCCGGGCCACGCCGACTTCGGTGGCGAGGTCGAGCGCGGCCTGTCGATGGTCGACGCGGTCGTGCTGCTGGTCGACGCCTCCGAGGGTCCGCTGCCGCAGACCCGCTTCGTGCTGCGCAAGGCGCTGACGGCCAAGCTGCCGGTCATCCTGTGCATCAACAAGACCGACCGTGCGGACTCCCGGATCGACGAGGTCATCAACGAGACCTACGACCTCTTCCTGGACCTCGACGCCACCGAGGAGCAGATCGAGTTCCCGATCGTCTACGCCTGTGCGCGTGACGGCGTCGCCTCGATGACCAAGCCGGAGGACGGCACCGTGCCGGCCGACAGCGACTCGCTGGAGCCGTTCTTCTCCACCATCCTGGCGCACGTCCCGGCCCCGACCTACGACGAGGGCGCACCGCTCCAGGCGCACGTCACCAACCTGGACGCCGACAACTTCCTCGGCCGTATCGCGCTCTGCCGTGTCGAGCAGGGAGAGCTGCGCAAGGGCCAGCAGGTCGCGTGGATGAAGCGGGACGGCTCGGTCCAGCAGGTCAAGATCACCGAGCTGCTGATGACCGAGGCGCTCACCCGCAAGCCGGCCGAGGTGGCCGGCCCCGGCGACATCTGCGCCGTCGCGGGTATCCCGGACATCATGATCGGTGAGACCCTGGCCGACCTGGAGAACCCGGTCGCGCTGCCGCTCATCACGGTGGACGAGCCGGCCATCTCGATGGTCATCGGCACCAACACCTCGCCGCTGGTGGGCAAGGGCGGCAAGGGCCACAAGGTCACCGCCCGCATGGTGAAGGACCGCCTGGACCGCGAGCTGATCGGTAACGTCTCGCTGCGCGTGCTGCCGACCGAGCGTCCGGACGCCTGGGAGGTCCAGGGCCGTGGCGAGCTGGCGCTGGCCATCCTGGTCGAGACCATGCGCCGGGAGCTGTTCGAGCTGACCGTCGGCAAGCCGCAGGTCGTCACCAAGGTCATCAACGGCAAGGTGCACGAGCCGGTCGAGCGGATGACCATCGACAGCCCCGAGGAGTACCTCGGCGCCATCACCCAGCTGATGGCGACCCGCAAGGGCCGCATGGAGACCATGACGAACCACGGCTCCGGCTGGGTCCGCATGGAGTTCATCGTCCCGTCGCGTGGCCTGATCGGCTTCCGGACCCAGTTCCTGACGGACACCCGTGGCACGGGTATCGCGCACAGCATCTTCGAGGGCCACGAGCCGTGGTTCGGCGAGCTGCGGATGCGCAACAACGGTTCGCTGGTGGCGGACCGCGCGGGCGTCGTGACGCCGTTCGCGATGATGGGCATCCAGGAGCGCGGCACGCTGTTCGTCGAGCCCACCACCGAGGTGTACGAGGGCATGATCGTCGGCGAGAACTCGCGCCAGGACGACATGGACATCAACATCACCAAGGAGAAGAAGCTCACCAACATGCGTGCGGCCTCCTCCGACACCACGGAGAACCTGGTCCCGCCGCGCAAGCTCTCGCTGGAGCAGTCGCTGGAGTTCTGCCGCGAGGACGAGTGCATCGAGGTGACCCCGGAGACGGTTCGCATCCGTAAGGTCGTCCTGGACCAGAAGGACCGCGGACGCACTGCCTCGCGTGCCAAGAAGGCGTGATCCGGACGCACTGAACGGCCATTGGCCGGAATGATTCGCCCCCCTTTCCATTGGAGAGGGGGGCGAACTTTTTCAACTACTCCAAGTTGCCGGGGCCGCTATTAACCGAATAACGCTCATCACATCGAGGTGTCCGCTGAGCGGACGCGACGGTTCGTCATGCATGACGACTGTCCGTTTGGTACCTGTCTGGCTATGTCTCAAATGTCCGGTTTTCGAAACTTACCGACTGTTCATGTGACCTAATTGAGATCGTCACTGGTCACTTTCGTGTCCGTGCGTGACGGATAGTGGGTGCAGTCAGGCTCGGGTCAAGGGTGAACGCGCAGGGGTGCGCGCCGAAACCACGAGCGCGGACGGCACAGCGGGTCGGTGAGAACCGTTTCCGCAGTGCTCTCCTCGTTGCAACGTCGAATTCAGGAGGCACACCGATGCGTGGTGGGAGCCAGGCCAAGTGGGTTGTCGCAGCTGTTGCGGTCGCCCTTGCCGCGACTGCTTGTAGCAGCAGCAGCGACTCCTCCAGCGGGGGCAGCTCCGATGGTGCGGTCAACGCCCAGGGCGTCTTCAGCTACCAGAGCGCCGAGCCGCAGCGTCCGCTGCAGCCGGCGAACGCCATGGAGAACCAGGGCGGACGTATCGTCAAGCAGCTCTTCACGGGCCTCGTCGACTACGACCCCGCGACCGGTGCCCTGCGCAACCAGGTGGCCGACAAGATCGAGACCACCGATGCCAAGACCTACACCGTCACGCTGAAGTCCGGTTGGACCTTCCACGACGGCACCCCGGTCACCGCCAAGTCCTTCGTGAACTCGTGGAACTGGTCGGCCAACCCGGCGAACAACCAGATCAACTCGGACTGGTTCTCGGACATCGTCGGCTACGACGCGGTCCACCCGGACAAGGACAAGGGCGACCCGACGGCGAAGGAGATGTCGGGCCTCAAGGTCATCGACGACACTCACTTCACCATCGAACTGACCAGCACCGTCTCGTACTTCACGTACAAGCTCGGCTACTCGGCCTTCTTCCCGCTGCCCGAGGGCTTCTTCGCGGACCCGAAGGGCTACGGCGAGAAGCCGATCGGCAACGGCCCCTACAAGTTCGTCTCGTGGGAGCACAACAAGGCCATCACGCTGGCCGCCTACGACAAGTACACGGGCAGCAACAAGCCGAAGAACGGCGGAATCGTCTTCCGCAACTACACCTCGCCCGAGGCCGCGTACAAGGACCTGATGTCCGACACGCTGGACGTGCTGGACCAGGTCGACTCGACCGACCTGCCGAAGTACAAGGACGACCTGGGCAAGCGCGCCGTCGACCAGGCGCAGGGTGCCATCCAGAACATCTCCTTCGCGCTGTACAACGCGGAGTGGAGCGACCCGGCCAAGGCCAAGGTCCGCCAGGGTCTCTCGATGGCGATCGACCGCGACACCATCACCAAGACCGTGCTGAACAACAGCCGTCAGCCCGCCGACTCGTTCGTGGCGCCGGGCGTCATGGGCTACAAGGCCGGCACCTGCGGCGACGCCTGCAAGTACGACCCGGTCAAGGCGAAGCAGCTGATCGCCGAGGGCAACGGCGTCCCGGGCAACAAGATCGGCATCATCTACAACTCCGATGGCGGTCACAAGGAGTGGGTGGACGCGGTCTGCAACTCGATCCGCCAGGCGACCGGCGTCGAGTGCGTCGGTGACCCGAAGCCCGACTTCAAGACCTCTCGTGACATCATCACCAAGAAGACCGTCCCGAGCATGATGCGTACCGGCTGGGTGCAGGACTACCCGCTGAACGCCAACTTCCTGCGCGACGTCTACGGCACCGGTGCCTCGGCCAACGACGCCGGCTACTCGAGCGCCGAGTTCGACAAGCTGTCGCACGAGGCCGACGCCGCCACCTCGGTCGAGAAGACCGCCGACCTGTACCAGCAGGCCGAGGCCGTTCTGGCCAAGGACATGCCGGCGATCCCGCTCTGGTACTACAAGACCAACTCGGGTTACTCCAACAAGGTCCAGAACGTCAAGTTCAACTCCTTCGGCGACCCGGTCTACACCGACGTCGAGGTCAAGAAGTAGTAATCGGTCGGCACCGCCTGACCCGGTGACAACGGCCGGTGCCCGTCCCATCCCCACAAGGGCGAGGACTGGCACCGGCCGTTGGCACGCCGACTTATCTCTGGCCGGGTTGACGGGCCCGGCAGAGTCATACATGGAGGCACGATGGGGCGCTTTGTCGCGAGGCGACTGCTCCAGATGATTCCGGTGTTCCTCGGAACGACCGCACTCATCTTTTTCATGGTGCACTTGCTGCCCGGTGATCCGGTGGCAGCGTTGTGGGGCGACAAGGCGCCGGACCCGGTGCAGCTCGCCGCCCTGAAGCACCAGCAGGGACTCGACCAGCCGCTGCTGCAGCAGTACTTCTCCTACATGGGGAAGCTGTTCACCGGCGACTTCGGTACCTCTCTGGACGGCCGACCGGTGCTCGACAAGATCACCGAGGCGCTGCCTGTCACGATCCGGCTGGCGCTGTTCGCGTTCGGCATCGAGATCGTGCTCGGCATCGGCATCGGACTGTTCGCCGGTCTGCGTCGCGGCAAGGCGTTCGACAAGGGCGCGTTGGTCATGACGCTGCTGCTGATCTCGATCCCGGTCCCCGTGCTGGGCTTCATCTTCCAGACGGTCTTCGCGAACAACCTCAAGTGGGTCACCCCGACGGTCCAGGACTCGAACGACATCACCCAGCTGGTGCTGCCGGCCTTCGTCCTCGGCTCGCTGTCGCTGGCCTACGTCGCGCGTCTCACCCGTACCTCCATAGCCGAGAACACCAAGGCCGACTACGTCCGCACCGCGGTGGCCAAGGGCCTGCCGCGCCGGAAGGTCATCGGCACCCACCTGCTGCGCAACTCGATGATCCCGGTGGTCACCTTCCTCGGTACCGACCTCGGCTCCCTGATGGGCGGTGCGATCGTCACCGAAGGCATCTTCAACGTGAAGGGTGTCGGCAACGCGCTCTACCACGCCATCAACATGAAGGAGGGCGCGACCGTCTCCGGTTTCGTCGCCTTCCTGGTGCTCGTGTACCTGGCCGCCGGCCTGATCGTCGACCTGCTTTACGCGGTCCTGGACCCGAGGATCCGTTATGCCTGACCTGACCGAGAAGACCGCCGGGGACAACATCCCGGCCCAGCGCACCGCGGACACCCCCGCGCCGAAGCCGGAGAAGCCCCGCAGCCTCGGCTCGGACGCCTGGCACGACCTGCGCCGCAAGCCGATCTTCGTGATCTCCGCGCTGTTGATCCTGCTGCTGATCGTCATCGCGATCGCGCCGGGTCTGTTCACCTCGGTGGACCCGCGCGCCGGCGACCTGCGCAACCACTACCTGACGAAGCCGAACTACAGCCACTTCTTCCAGGCCGACTGGTTCGGTTACGACCTCCAGGGACGCAGCCTCTACGCCCGCGTCATCTACGGCGCCCGCGCCTCGGTCGTGGTCGGCATCACCGTCACCGCGGGTGTGACCATCTTCGGTGGCATCACCGGCATGCTCGCCGGCTACTTCGGCGGCTGGATCGACACGATCATCTCCCGGATCACCGACATCTTCTTCGGTATCCCGCTGCTGCTCGGTGCCCTGGTGATCCTGAACGCCTTCACCTCGCGCACCATCTGGAGCGTCGTCTTCGCCCTGGTCGCCCTGGGGTGGACCCAGATGACCCGCGTGATGCGCGGCTCGGTCATCACGGTCAAGCAGGCCGACTTCGTGACCGCGGCCAAGGCGCTCGGCGCCGGCACCAGCCGGATCCTGCTCAAGCACATCCTGCCGAACGCGATCGCCCCGGTGATCGTCGTCGCCACCATCGCGCTCGGCGGCTACATCGCCACCGAGGCGACGCTGAGCTTCCTCGGTATCGGTCTGCAGGACCCGACCATCTCCTGGGGTATCGACATCAACTCGGCCCAGAAGGTGATCCGGACGGCGCCGTTCGCGCTGTTCTTCCCCGCCGGAATGCTCAGCATCACGGTGCTGGCCTTCATCATGCTCGGCGACGCGGTGCGCGACGCCCTCGACCCGAAGCTCCGCTGAGAGAAGAGGTGACGACCCGATGACCACCGTGATCGAGAACAACCAGAAGAACGATCGTCTCGAAGTCGGAACCCCGCTCCTGGAGGTCAAGGACCTCCACGTGGAGTTCCACACCCGGGACGGGATCGCCAAGGCCGTGAACGGGGTCAACTACTCCGTCGCGGCGGGCGAGACGCTCGCCGTGCTCGGTGAGTCCGGCTCCGGCAAGTCCGTGACGGCGCAGACCATCATGGGCATCCTGGACATGCCCCCGGGCAAGGTGACCCAGGGCGAGATCCTGTTCCGCGGCCAGGACATGCTCAAGATGAGCAACGAGGGACGCCGGAAGATCCGCGGCCAGAAGATCGCGATGATCTTCCAGGACGCGCTCTCCGCCCTCAACCCCGTGCTCAGCGTCGGCTACCAGCTCGGCGAGATGTACCGGGTGCACCAGGGCGCCTCCAAGAAGGAGGCGAAGGAGAAGGCCATCGAGCTGATGGACCGGGTGCGCATCCCCGCCGCCCGGCAGCGGGTGAACGACTACCCGCACCAGTTCTCCGGTGGTATGCGCCAGCGCATCATGATCGCGATGGCGCTCTCCCTGCAGCCCGACCTGATCATCGCCGACGAGCCCACCACCGCCCTGGACGTGACCGTCCAGGCCCAGGTGATGGACCTGCTCGCCGAGCTGCAGGCCGAGTACAACATGGGTCTGATCCTGATCACCCACGACCTCGGCGTGGTCGCCGACGTCGCGGACAAGATCGCCGTGATGTACGCGGGCCGGATCGTGGAGACCGCCCCGGTGCACGAGCTGTACGCGAACCCCGCGCACCCGTACACCAAGGGCCTGCTCCGCTCCATCCCGCGCCTGGACCAGAAGGGCCAGGAGCTGTACGCGATCAAGGGCCTGCCCCCGAACCTGCTGAAGGTCCCGGCCGGCTGCGCGTTCAACCCCCGCTGCGATGTCGCCACCGACCTGTGCCGCACCGAGATCCCGGCGCTGCACCACGTGACGGACAAGGACGGCAAGGAGCTCACCGGCCGCCGCAGCGCGTGCCACCTCTGGAAGGAGACCCTCCATGGCTGAGAAGATCCTGGAGGTCAAGGACCTGGTCAAGCACTACCCGCTGACCCAGGGCATCCTGCTCAAGAAGCAGGTCGGCGCCGTCAAGGCGGTCGACGGCATCTCCTTCGACCTGGAGAAGGGTGAGACGCTCGGCATCGTCGGCGAGTCCGGCTGTGGCAAGTCCACGCTGGCCAAGGTGCTGATGAACCTGGAGCGGGCCACCTCCGGCCAGGTGCTGTTCAAGGGTGAGGACATCTCCACGCTGTCCGGCTCGGCGCTGAAGGCCGTCCGCCGGAACATCCAGATGGTCTTCCAGGACCCGTACACCTCGCTCAACCCGCGCATGACGGTCGGCGACATCATCGGTGAGCCGTTCGAGATCCACCCCGAGGTGGCGCCCAAGGGTGACCGCCGCAAGGCCGTCCAGGACCTGCTGGACGTCGTGGGTCTGAACCCGGAGTACATCAACCGGTACCCGCACCAGTTCTCCGGCGGCCAGCGCCAGCGCATCGGCATCGCCCGCGGTCTCGCGCTCAAGCCCGAGATCATCATCTGCGACGAGCCGGTCTCCGCCCTGGACGTGTCCGTCCAGGCGCAGGTGATCAACCTGCTGGAGCAGCTGCAGGGCGAGTTCGGGCTCTCCTACATGTTCATCGCGCACGACCTCTCCATCGTCCGGCACATCTCCGACCGCGTCGGCGTGATGTACCTGGGCAAGATGGTCGAGATCGGCACCGACGAGCAGATCTACGAGAACGCCACCCACCCGTACACCCAGGCGCTGCTCTCCGCGGTTCCGGTGCCGGACCCGACGGCGCGCGAGGCCCGCGACCGGATCATCCTGACCGGTGACATCCCCTCGCCGGCCAACCCGCCGTCCGGCTGCCGCTTCCGCACCCGCTGCTGGAAGGCGGAGGACCGCTGCGCCGAGGAGATCCCGCTGCTCGCGGTGCCCTCGGTGCTGAAGGGCGCGGCCGCGCACGACACGGCCTGCCACTTCCCCGAGGTCCGGGAGCAGGCCGCGGCCTGACCCCCGCTCTCCCCGGAAGGGCCCGTGGCTTCCCGCCACGGGCCCTTCCGTCATGCTGTGGATCCGGCGCCGCGTCAACTCCGCAGGGGGTCACGGCACCCGTCCGGGTGTACCCGACTCGCGCCGTCGCCGGGGCGCGCTTCTCATGGGGTGTGATGCGACACACACCATGAGGAGGGACCTCCATGCCCGTAGCCGCCCGCGCTCGTTGGGTCCTCGCCGTTGCGACGTCCGTGGCCCTGGTGGCCACCGGGTGCAGCAGCGGCGGCGGAGGCAGCGGCAGCTCGTCGGACACCAGCAAGACGTTCAGTTACCAGAGCAACGAGCCGCAGAACCCGCTGCAGCCCGCCAACGCGAACGAGGTCGGCGGCGGTCGCATCATCCAGAACCTCTTCAAGGGGCTGGTCGACTACAACCCCAGCAACGCCCAGCTCCGCATGCAGGTCGCGAGCGCGATCGACACCAGCGACTCCCAGACCTTCACCGTCACGCTGAACGACGGCTGGACGTTCCACGACGGCACCCCCGTGCAGGCCAAGAACTTCGTCGACGCCTGGAACTGGGCCGCCAGCCCGGCGAACAACCAGATCAACAGCTCCTGGTTCTCGGACATCGAGGGCTACCAGGACGTCCACCCGGCCACCGGCAGTCCGACCGCGGCCAAGATGTCCGGGCTGACCGTCACGGACAACCTGCACTTCACCATCAAGCTGAACCACAAGGTCTCGTACTTCGAGTACAAGCTCGGCTACATCGCCTTCTCGCCGCTGCCGGACGCCTTCTTCAACGACCCGGCCGGGTACGGGCAGAAGCCGGTGGGCAACGGCCCGTACCAGTTCGTCAGCTGGGCGCACAACACCCAGGTGGTCACCAAGTCCTACCCGGGCTACAAGGGCGTGGACAAGCCGAAGAACGGCGGCATCGTCTTCAAGATGTACACCACGTCCGAGGCCGCCTACGCCGACCTGCAGTCCAACAACCTCGACGTGATGGACCAGGTCCCGCCGTCCGCGCTGGCGACGTACAAGAGCGACCTCGGCGACCGGGCGGTGGACTCCCCGCAGGGTGCCATCCAGAACATCGGCTTCACGCTCTACCAGGCCGACTGGGCCGCGCCCGAGAAGGCCCAGGTGCGTCAGGGCCTGTCGATGGCCATCGACCGCGCGACCATCACCAAGACCGTGTTGCAGGGCTCCCGGGTGCCGGCCAGCGCCTGGGTCGCCGAGGGCGTCCAGGGCTACAAGGCCGGAACCTGCGGGGACTTCTGCAACTTCGACGTCGCCAAGGCCAAGCAGCTGATCCAGCAGGGCGGCGGCGTCCCCGGCAACAAGGTGCTGATCACCTACAACGCGGACGGCGGCCACAAGGAGTGGGTCGACGCGGTCTGCAACTCGATCCGGCAGAACACCGGCGTCGACTGCCTCGGCGACCCGAAGCCGGACTTCAAGACCGCCCGCCAGGCCATCACCTCGCACCAGCTCGACGGCGCGTTCCGCACCGGCTGGGTCCAGGACTACCCCCTGAACGCCAACTTCCTGGCCGACGTGTACCGCACCGGTGCCGCCTCCAACGACACCGGCTACAGCAACCCCCAGTTCGACCAGCTGTCCACCCAGGCCGACGAGGCCCCGAGCGTCAGCGACTCGACGACCGGTTACCAGCAGGCCGAGGCCGTGCTCGCGTCCGGCATGCCGACCATCCCCCTCTGGTACTACCGCACCAACTCGGGCTACTCGACCAAGGTGCAGAACGTGAAGTTCGACTCCTTCGGCAACCCGGCCTGGACGCAGGTCGAGGTCAAGGGCTGACGCCCCGGCCCTGATCCCCTCGCGCCGGCCCCGCCCTCCCCGCACGGAGGGCGGGGCCCGGTCTCCCGGCCGACCGGCCCCCCGGTCGGGCACCTAGGAAGGAGGCCCGGATGGGCAGTTACGTGCTGCGGCGGGTGCTGCAGATGATTCCGGTGTTCTTCGGCACCACGTTCCTGATCTTCGTGATGGTCTACACGCTGCCGGGCGACCCGGTGGTGGCGCTGTTCGGCGAGAAGGCCGCCGACCCGTCCGTGGTCGCGAGCATCAAGCACACGTACTACCTGGACCAGCCGGTCTGGAAGCAGTACCTGCACTACATGGGGAACCTCTTCCAGGGGGACTTCGGCACCAGCTTCACCGGCCGCCCGGTCGCCGACATCATGGCGGACGCCTTCCCGGTCACCATCCGGCTGGCACTGCTGGCCTTCGTCTTCGAGATCGTCGTGGGCCTCTCCTTCGGCGTGGTCTCCGGGCTGAAGCGCGGCAGCATCGCGGACACCCTGGTGCTGGTCCTGACCCTGGTGGTGATCTCGATCCCGGTCTTCGTGCTCGCCTACATCGCCCAGACGGTGTTCGCCACCAACCTGGGCTGGGTCACGCCGACGGTGCAGGACAGCTACGACCTCACCCAGCTGGTCCTGCCGGCGGTCGTCCTGGCCTCGCTCTCGCTCGCGTTCGTCGCCCGGCTCACCCGGACCTCCATCGGCGAGAACCTGCGGGCCGACTACATCCGCACCGCGACCGCCAAGGGCCTGCCCCGGCGGACCATCATCACCCGCCATCTGCTGCGCAACTCGCTGATCCCCGTGGTCACCTTCCTGGGCACCGACCTCGGCGCGCTGATGGGCGGTGCGATCGTCACCGAGGGCATCTTCAACGTGCAGGGCATCGGCAACGTCCTGTACCGGGCGATCAACCAGAAGGAAGGTCCGACCGTGGTCGGCATCGTGACCGTGCTGGTGATCATCTACCTGATCGCCAGCCTGCTCGTCGACCTGCTCTACGCGGTCCTGGACCCGAGGATCCGCTATGCCTGACGTCCACGACGAGGACTCGTACGAACCGCATCCGAAGCCGGGCGTCTCGCACCTCGACTACGCGGGGGAGCAGGGCATGGCGGTCGAACAGGAAACCCTGATCGAACCCGACGCGGAGAAGCGGGAGGAGGCCCGCAGCCTCTGGGGCGACGCCTGGCGGGACCTGCGGCGGCGGCCGATCTTCCTGATCTCGGTGCTGCTGATCGTCCTGCTGGTGCTCATGGCGATCTTCCCGTGGGCCTTCACCGACGCCAACCCGCGCAAGGCCGACCTGGTGCACGACTACCTCAAGCGGCCCGACTGGACGGACTTCTTCGGCGCCGGCTGGTTCGGCTACGACGCCCAGGGGCGGTCCATCTACGCCCGGGTGATCTACGGCGCCCGCGCCTCGATCACCGTCGGCATCGTCGTGACCGCCGGGGTCACCCTGCTCGGCGGGCTGACCGGCATGGTCGCCGGGTACTTCGGCGGAGCCGTCGACGCGGTGATCTCCCGGATCATCGACATCTTCTTCGGCATCCCGCTGCTGCTCGGCGCCCTGGTCCTGTTGAACGGGTTCGCCAGCCGTACGGTCTGGGCCGTGGTGTTCGCGCTGGTCGTCCTCGGCTGGACCCAGATCGCCCGCGTCATGCGCGGCGCGGTGCTGACCGTCAAGCAGTCCGACTACGTGGTGGCGGGCCGGGCGCTCGGGGCCGGGACCGGGCGGCTGATGCTCCGGCACATCCTGCCGAACGCGGTCGCGCCGGTGATCGTGGTGGCGACCATCGCGCTCGGCGGCTACATCGCGACCGAGGCGACGCTGAGCTTCCTCGGCATCGGCCTGCAGGAACCGACCATCTCCTGGGGCATCGACATCTCCTCCGCCCAGAAGGTGATCCGGACCGCGCCGTACGTGATGTTCTTCCCGGCCGCGGCACTGTCCATCACCGTGCTGGCCTTCATCATGATGGGCGACGCGGTGCGCGACGCCCTCGATCCGAAGCTTCGCTGAGCGAGGGGAGCACACCGTGGGTACAGCGGCGCAGACCACCGAGCGCGAGCGCGGGACCCCGTACGAGGGGCCGCTGCTCGACGTGCGGGACCTGCACGTCGAGTTCGTCACCAGGGACGGCGTCGCCAGGGCCGTGAACGGGGTCAACTACTCCGTCTCGGCCGGCGAGACGCTGGCCGTGCTGGGCGAGTCGGGCTCCGGCAAGTCGGTGACCGCGCAGGCGATCATGGGCATCCTGGACATGCCGCCCGCCCGGATCCCGCGCGGCGAGATCCGCTTCCGGGGCCAGGACATGCTGAAGATGAGCAAGGAGGAGCGGCGCAGGATCCGCGGTGGGCGGATCGCGATGATCTTCCAGGACGCGCTGTCCTCCCTGAACCCGGTGCTGTCGGTGGGCTTCCAGCTCGGCGAGATGTTCCGGGCCCACCGGGGCGTCTCCCGCAAGGAGGCGAAGGACAAGGCCGTCGAGCTGATGGACCGGGTGCGCATCCCGGCAGCCAAGGACCGGGTGAACGATTACCCGCACCAGTTCTCGGGCGGTATGCGCCAGCGCATCATGATCGCGATGGCGCTGGCGCTGGAGCCGGACCTGATCATCGCGGACGAGCCCACCACCGCCCTGGACGTCACCGTGCAGGCCCAGGTGATGGACCTGCTGGCCGAGCTCCAGGCCGAGTTCCACATGGGTCTGATCCTGATCACCCACGACCTGGGCGTGGTCGCCGACGTCGCGGACAAGATCGCCGTGATGTACGCCGGCCGCATCGTCGAGACGGCCCCGGTCCACGACCTGTACGCGCGCCCCGCGCACCCGTACACCCGGGGCCTGCTGGACTCCATCCCACGGCTGGACCAGAAGGGCCAGGAGCTCTACGCCATCAAGGGCCTGCCGCCCAACCTGCTGCGGATCCCCACGGGCTGCGCCTTCAATCCGCGCTGCCCGCGCGCGCAGGACATCTGCCGGGCCCAGGTGCCGGAGCTGTTCCCCGTCACCGAGGACGACGGGACACCGCTGGAGGGGCGCGGCAGCGCCTGCTTCTTCTGGAAGGAGACCCTCCATGACCGCTAACGGGGCCAGCGCACTGGGCGCGGCGATGCCGGAGGAGGTCGCCTTCACCCAGGAGGTGCCGCGCGGCGAGCCGATCCTCGAAATCCGGGACCTGGTCAAGTACTTCCCGCTGACCCAGGGTGTCCTGTTCAGGAAACAGGTCGGCGCCGTCAAGGCGGTCGACGGGGTCAGCTTCGACCTGATGCAGGGTGAGACGCTCGGTATCGTCGGCGAGTCCGGCTGCGGGAAGTCCACGCTGGCCAAGGTGCTGATGAACCTGGAGCCGGCCACTGCGGGCTCGGTCCGGTACAAGGGGGAGGAGATCTCCCGGCTGTCCGGCGCGGCGCTGAAGGCCGTCCGCCGGAACATCCAGATGGTGTTCCAGGACCCGTACACCTCGCTGAACCCGCGCATGACGGTCGGCGACATCATCGGTGAGCCGTTCGAGATCCACCCCGAGGTGGCGCCCAGGGGCGACCGCCGCAAGGCCGTCCAGGACCTGCTGGATGTGGTCGGGCTCAACCCGGAGTACATCAACCGGTACCCGCACCAGTTCTCCGGCGGCCAGCGCCAGCGCATCGGCATCGCCCGCGGTCTCGCGCTCAAGCCCGAGATCATCATCTGCGACGAGCCGGTCTCCGCCCTGGACGTGTCCGTCCAGGCGCAGGTGATCAACCTGCTGGAGCAGCTGCAGGGCGAGTTCAACCTGTCGTACATGTTCATCGCGCACGACCTCTCCATCGTCCGGCACATCTCCGACCGGGTCGGCGTGATGTACCTCGGGCGGATGGTCGAGATCGGCAGCGACGCGGAGATCTACGACCACGCCACCCACCCGTACACCCAGGCGCTGCTCTCCGCGGTGCCCGTACCGGACCCGACGGCGCGCGAGTCCCGGGACCGGATCGTCCTCACCGGGGACGTGCCCTCGCCGGCCAACCCGCCGTCGGGCTGCCGCTTCCGCACCCGCTGCTGGAAGGCGCAGCAGCGGTGCGAGGTCGAGGTGCCGCTGCTCGTCGCGCCGTCCTGGCTGGCCGGGGCGGCGTCCCACGACTCGGCGTGTCACTTCGCTGCGGAGCGCGAAAGTGAGCAGAGCGCCGCGGAGCGCGAGAACGGGCAGGGCGCCGACTGAAGGTTTCGCCCCAAGGGCGCGTCCTCGTGTCGGGGGCGCGCCCTTGGCCGTCCGTCCCGTGATGGAAAAGAGATCTGCCGCAGGCTCGCCAAGTGCGGCCCGGTCCTTGATAGTTGCTCTGCGCCTATCGATGCTCGCTGCTGCGCGGAGGAGGGCTGCCCACATGGACGCGGTGGAGGTGATCGGCGGCGGACGGGAGGGCCTGGAGCCAGGGACCCCGTTGCTGGAGGTCGAGGATCTGCACGTGGAGTTCCACACCCGGGACGGCGTCGCCAAGGCCGTCAACGGGGTGAGCTACGCGGTGTCGGCCGGCGAGACGCTGGCGGTGCTGGGGGAGTCCGGCTCCGGCAAGTCGGTGACGGCGCAGGCCGTCATGGGCATCCTGGACATGCCGCCGGGGCGGATCACCTCGGGGCGGGTCCTGTTCCGCGGCGAGGACCTGCTGACCATGAGTGCCAACGCCCGGCGGGCCGTGCGGGGCCGGCGGATCGCGATGATCTTCCAGGACGCGCTGTCCGCGCTCAACCCCGTGCTCAGCGTGGGGTACCAGCTGGGCGAGATGTTCCGGACGCACCACGGCGTCACTCGCAAGGAGGCCCGGGAGAAGGCCGTCGAGCTGATGGAGCGGGTGCGCATCCCGGCCGCCCGGCAGCGCGTCGGCGACTTCCCGCACCAGTTCTCCGGCGGTATGCGCCAGCGCATCATGATCGCGATGGCGCTGGCCCTGGAGCCGGACCTGATCATCGCCGACGAGCCCACCACGGCCCTGGACGTGACCGTCCAGGCCCAGGTGATGGACCTGCTGGCCGAGCTGCAGACCGAGTTCCACATGGGCCTGATCCTGATCACCCACGACCTGGGCGTGGTCGCCGACGTCGCGGACAAGATCGCGGTGATGTACGCGGGCCGGATCGTGGAGACCGCCCCGGTGCACGAGCTGTACGCGCGCCCGGCCCACCCGTACACCCGGGGCCTGCTGGACTCCATCCCGCGCCTGGACCAGAAGGGCCAGGACCTGCACGCCATCAAGGGCCTGCCGCCCAACCTGCTGCGGATCCCGGAGGGCTGCGCCTTCAACCCCCGCTGCGACCGGGCGCAGGACCGATGTCGGAGCGAACTCCCGCTGCTGGTGCCGGTGGCGGGCGAGCACGGGGAGGAGCTGGCGGGCCGCCGCAGCGCCTGCCACTACTGGCGCGAGACGCTGCACGGCTGAGCCCGCCCGGCGGCCACCGCGGCTACTTCACGAAGCCGACGTTCTCCCAGACGATGTCGGACAGGCCCTGCGCGCCGATGTTTGCGAGGTCGGCGCGGGCGCCGTACAGCTGCGGGCGCTGGTAGAGCGGCAGGACCCCGGCCACCTTCCAGAGTTCGCCGTCGGCCTGGTTGATGGCTTCGGAGGTGGTGGCCGCGTCGGCCGCCGCGGCGGCCCGGTCGAGCGCGGCGTCGACCGCCGGGCTGCCTGCGCCGACGTGGTTGGTGCCGCCGTTCTGGACGAAGTTGGCGCGGTTGCCGCTGGCCGGGAAGGGGGTGCCGAGCAGCGAGTAGGCGGTGAGGTCGAAGTCGCTGCGGTTGATGTACTTGTCGAAGAACTCGTTGACGGGGGCGGTCACCGTGCTGACCTTGATCCCGACGTCCTTGAGCATCTTGGTGGTAGTGGCGGCCTCGTTCTGGGCCTGGGTGACGCCGACCGGGATGACCATCCGCAGGTTCAGCTCGCGGCCGTCCTTCTTGCGCACGTCGCCGTCGAGCTTCCAGCCGGCCGAGTCCAGCTTGCGGGCGGCCTCGGCGGGGTCGTAGCGGGCCAGGCCCAGCGAGTTGTCGCGGTAGCCGTTCTGGTTGGCGACCAGCAGGTGGTTGTTGAGCGGGACGGCGGGCCAGTCCAGGCCGTTGAGGTCGGAGCGGATGACGGCGTCCCGGTTGATCGCCTGGAACACGGCCTGGCGTACGGTCGCGTCGCTCAGCGCGGTGCTGCGGGCGTTCAGGGTGATCTGGCGGAAGTCCGGGCCGCCGGCCCGGCGTACGACGGCGCCCTTGGTGTTCCTGATGGTCTGGTAACCGGCCACGTCCGGGCCGTTGTTGACGAGGTCGAGTCGGCCCTTGGCGAAGGCGGCGGCCATCTCGTCGGGGAGCATCGCGTGGAAGACGATCCGGTCCAGCATCGGCTTGTCGCCCCACCACGCCGGGTCGGCGACCAGGGTGACGGTCTGCGCGGCGCGGTCGAGCTGCTCGACCTTGAACGGGCCGGCGGTGACCGGGATCGCGTCCAGGTAGGCGGTGTTGAACAGCTCCGGGGTGGAGATCCGGCCGGCCGGCAGCAGCGGGGCGTTGCCGGCGCCGTTGAACATCGACTGCCACTCCGAGAACGGCCGGTCGAAGGTCATCACGGCCTGGAAGTCGTCCTTGCCGCGCTCGACCGAGGAGACCAGCTCGAAGCCGGTGCTGCTGGACGGCTTGTAGGCCGGGTCCTTGCCGTTCAGGGCCCGCCAGTTGGCCTCGATGTCGCGCCAGGTGATCGGGGTGCCGTCGGACCAGTGGGCCTTCGGGTTGAGCGTCCAGGTGACCACCTGCCGGCCGTCCCTGAGCTCGGCGTGGGCCTCCTGCAGGTAGGCCGGGTTGACGGTCTGGGTGCCGGCGGCGTCCGAGCGGAAGAAGGTCGGCAGCAGCGGCTTGGTGACGGCGATGGTCGAGGACTCGCTGCCGTCGTTGTGGATCGGCGACCACTGGTGGGAGAACTGGGCGATCGCCAGGTTCAGGGTGCCGCCCTGGCGCAGCTGGCCGCGGTCGTGGGGGTTGATGTCGACCGAGGTGAGCTTGGGTGTGGCGGGGGCGGACGGCAGTACGTCGGCGCCGTCGCCGCCCTGGCCGGAGGCGCAGGAGCAGAGCGTGAGCGAGAGGGTGAGGGCGGCGAGGCCGGCGAGCAGAGCCGTCCCGTGGTGCTGGAGGCGGCGGGCCATCGGCGTGCTCCCCGAGGTGGATGTGGCGGAAGGTGTGGCGTCACATCTTGCTGACCGGAAGGGGGAGTTGTCGAGGGGCGGGACCGGATGCGGGCCCGCCCCCCGACGGGAGGCCAGGACGTCAGACGGGGAACTTGAAGGTGCGGTCCTTGTCGCCGGTCTTGTCGAAGACCGAGGCGATGCCGTCCGCGACGTCCTGCGGGGTGATCGCGACGAGCTGGCCGTTCTTCTTGAACTTCATCTTGTCGAACACACCGCCCAGCTGGGCGGTGAGCGCGTCGAGGTCCCACTTGGGCACGATCTTGCCGGAGGCGTCCGGGACGAGCGTGAGCGCCTTGGAGGCGGTCTTCGCACCGAAGTCCCAGGGCTTGGTGCCGGCCAGGACGTGCACCTTGCCGCTGGCCACCTGCTTGCCGAGGCTGTCGGCGGCGGCCTGCAGGGCCTGGGTGGAGACCTTGGGCTGGGCGGCCGTGACGGCGAGGGCGATCGGCTGGTCGGGCTTGCCGGCCGCGCGGTCGCGGTAGGCCTGCTCGACCACGTCCAGGGCACTCGCCGAGTCGACCGCCTGGCCGGCCCGGCCGGGGACGACGACCGGCTCGCCGTTGTCGCCGAACTTGACGTAGCCCTCCTGCAGGCCCTGGCCCGAGCCGGCCGCCAGTGAGTCGAGGGCGGCCTTGAGCTTGGCCCGGTCGACCTTGACCTCCGGCGCGACGGCCTTGCTGCCGCCCTGGAGCGACTTGATGACGTCGACCGGGCTGTAGCTGTGCTGCGCCAGGTCGTCGACGGTGGCGGTGGTGTCGAAGCTCAGCCCGGCGACCGTCGGGTCGAGGTCCACGGCCTGGTCGCCGACCTTCAGCTTGAGCGGCTGCTGGCCGGCCTTGCCGACCGACTCGTCCAGCGAGTGGATCGCCTGGTCACGGCTGTTGCCGCCGATGTCGGTGCCGAGCACCACGGTGCCCTTGGGGACGTCGGACTGGTTGAGCATCAGGCCGGTGCCGTACGCGGCGGCGCCGAGGAACAGCACGCCGGCGATGCCGTAGACGCCCAGCTTGACCAGCTTCTTGCCGGCGCCGCGCTTGGCCTTGGCGGGTGCGGCAGCGGACTGGGCCTTGCCGGGAGCCGGGGACGGTGCCGGGGTGGGCGAGGGAGCGCCCTGGGCGGCCTCGGGCCGAGGGCCGGCGCCCGGGGCCGGCAGCGGGGTGACCTCGGTGACCTCGGGGTCGCGGCCGGGCTGCGGGCCCGCGCCGGGCGTGCCCGGGAAGAGCCCACCGGGGCCCACCGGGGCGGCGGGGCCGTCCTGGCCGGGGGCGGCCGGGCGCTGGGTGGCGAACGGGTCGGTGCCGGTCGGCGCCGAGGCGAACAGGCCCGGCTGCGAACGGCCGTCGGCACCGCGCGGGGCGCCGTTGCGGGGCGGGCCGGATATGCCGGCGGGCGGCGGGGTGTTCTCGCGGATCGGCTGGAAGCCGTCGACGGAGGTGTCCTCCGGGCTCGGCTCGGCGACCGGCGCACCCTGCGGGAGCGGACCGGTCGGGCGGCCGTTCGACTGGAAGCCGTTCTGCGGGCCGCCCTGGCGGGGGCCGTTCTGCCGGGCGCCGTTCTGTCGCGCCCCGTTCTGCGGGGGACGGTTCTGCTGGGGGTGGCCGCCGCGCGGGCCGCGCGTGCCGGCGTCGGGACCGGGGGCCGGGGCGAACGGATCGGCGACGGGCGCGAAGGGATCCGCGACGTCGTAGATGCCGGGCTCCTCCGCCGGGGCCTCGGGGCGGTACGGCGCGGCGGAGGCGGGGTTCGACGCCTTGCCCTGGGCGGGCACCGGACGGCCCTTCGGGGCGCCGTTGGCGCGGGCGGCGGCGCCCCCGGCCGGGCGGGCGCCCTGCGGCCGGGGCTCGGCGGCCGCGGCCTCCGGCGCGCTCGGGGCACCGGCCGGCACGGCGGCCGGGGCGGGCTCGGCGGCCGACGCCTTCTTCTGGCGCGGCCGGAACCACGCGCCGGTGGACTCGGACTCCGAGGTCGCCGGCGGGATCGGCGGGATCTGCCACTCCGGCGGCAGGTTCGGCGGGGTGGCCGTACCGGCGCCGCCCTCCATCACGCCGAGGACGGGCGAGGCCGGCGCGGAGCGGTGGCGCGGGCCGCCCTGCTCGGGGGCGGCGGCCGGGGCCTCCTCGGCGGGGGCGTCCTCGTTCTTGACGGTGCTGCGGACGACGACCGGCGGGATCGGACGCGAGCCGGGGATGTTGATCCGGACCCGGGTGGTCAGGGTGGTCTCGGTCTTCGGGCCGTCGTCCTCGCCGCCGTCCGCGGTGCCCTGGCCGGCACCGGCCGCGGCCCGGTCGCCGCCGGGAAGCCCCGGCGTGCCGTAGGGCGGGGTGCCCGACGGGTAGGCGTCCGGGCCCGTGCGCCGAGGCGTCGGGTGGGCGTTGTCAGATTCGCGGCTGCTCAATGCTGCTCTGCTCCGGGTTCGCGGGCGGGCCGTGTGGCGCGACCGCGGTTCGTGGTCGCCGGGCCCGGCTGGGGCGGGCGGCGGTCGGGTACGGCGTTCTGCGGGACCACCATACTGGGAAGAACTGAGCGGTGAACGGCTTCGGACAGATCCTGATACGTCCGGTTCCTCCGGTATGAGAGTAAGGCCGGGTACTCCTGACTGCGCGTCGTACGCGGTCCGGTACGCCGCGCTCGTCCGGGGTCAGCGCGGCGGGCCGGGCACCCCGGGGAACCAGCTGGTGCGGGTGGGCAGGGTGGCGCAGATCACGCCCAGCACCGAGCCGGCGAACAGCCAGGCCAGCGAGGTGGCGTTGGACCAAAGGACGTTGTCGCCCTCCGGCCGGGGCACGATCAGCAGCAGCATCGCCAGGAACCAGCCGGCCGCGGGCGCGCCCGCGCCGAGCCGGGTACCGGTGATCCGCAGGCCGCCGTAGAAGGTGGCGGCGGTCGCGGCGAGGGCGAGGAGGACTCCCACGGGCGGCCACAGGGCCTGCACAAAGGATCCGCAGATCGACACCGCGATGCCCAGCAGGAAGAACAGGACATAGGCCGCGATCCGGGCGGCGCGCGGGGGTTGAGGCTCGACCAGCCGCTCGTCGCGGGTGCCGAGGACGGTCGCCGGGATCGAGCGGCGCGGCGGCCGGGCGGCGGGCTTGCTCATCACATGTCCTCCCCGGCGCTCGCGGGGTCGTCGTCGAGGCCCGCGAACAGGTCGTCCTCCGGATCGCCGGGCCCGGCCTGGCCGTGCACCAACTGGTAGTACTCGGTGGCGAGCAGGGGCTGGCCGAGGTTGTTGGAGAGCGCGAAGAAGGCGCCGTCCACGGTGATCTGGGTGGCGTGCGCGGCCATCGCCGCCGCCTTGAGCCCGGCGTACGCGGCGCCGTCCAGCGCCGTGGTGACCGCCTCGTCGGCGACCACGCCGGGGACGTCGGACGGCTGGGACACGCCCGGGAAGGACGCCTTCGCGGCGGTCTCCGCGAGCCCGGCCTCGATCACCGAACGGGGCATCCGGTTCCAGTACACCTTGGCGATCCGCCAGGCCGGGCCCAGTTCGGGGCGGTACGCCGGGTCGGCGGCCAGCTCGTACGCGCGCATCGCGACCCGGTGCGCCTGGATGTGGTCCGGGTGCCCGTAGCCGCCGTTCTCGTCGTACGTGACCAGCACCTGCGGCCGCACCTCGCGGATCACCGCGACCAGGTGGCCGGCCGCCTCGTCCACGTCCGCGCGCCAGAAGCAGCCGGGCGCGTCGTTGTCGGGCACGCCCATCATCCCGGAGTCGCGGTAGCGGCCCGGGCCGCCGAGGAAGCGGGCGTCGGTGACGCCCAAGGCGCGCATCGCCTCGGTCAGCTCGCCGATCCGGTACGCGCCGAGAGTGTCGTCCCGATCAGCCGTCAGGTGGGCCAGCTCCGGGGGGATCACCTCGCCGCCCTCGCCGAGGGTGCAGGTCACCAGCGTGACCCGGGCGCCCTCGGCGGCGTACCGGGCCATGGTGGCGCCGTTGCCGATCGACTCGTCGTCGGGGTGCGCGTGCACCAGGAGGAGTCGGCGGCCGGTAGTCGCGGTCATGGGAGGAAGCCTAACCACCGGCTCGCGGGGGTCAGAGCTTCAGGCCGTTGATCATCCCGGCGAGGTTGCTGGTGACCTGGCTGATCGACGGGGCGATCGAGCTGGAGGCCAGGTAGAAGCCGAGGAGCCCGCAGACGATCGCGTGCCCCAGCTTCAGGCCGGAGCGGCGGATCAGGACCACCACGATGACCAGCATCAGCACGGCTGCGGAGATGTTCATGGCCATGTCGGCTCACACCCCTTCTCGGGCGCGCCACCCAGGGGGAGGGCGCGATGGGACGGTGCGGGACTGGGGCTGCGGGTGGCCGGGGCCCGGGACGGGGCCGACGATCACTCGCCTGACAAGTCATACCCGATGAGTAAGGGGAGCATTACATTCAGTGAGGCCTCGCGCGCCGGGGCACCGTGGCACTCACGGGGCGCATGGGCCGGTCGGAGGGGGTATCCGCCTCTTTGGGGTGTACTTCGCGACGATGCTCCGAACGAGTGATCACCAGCCTCCCGGCAGCGGCAGTTCGGCGTCGTAGGGTCTGGTGCCATGACCTCCCACACCCCTGCGGACACCTTCCCCCGGCAGTACGCGCGGACCCTGCGCTACACCGTCGGCGCGCCCCGCTCCTTCTCCGTCGCACCGGACGGCTCGCGGGTCGTCTTCCTCCGCTCGCGCTCCGGCAGCGACCGGGCCAACCTGCTCTGGACCCTCGACACCGCCACCGGCGAGGAGCGGATCGCCGCCGACCCGGCGGTCCTGCTCGGCGGCGGCGAGGAGGACCTGTCGCCGGCCGAGAAGGCCCGCCGCGAGCGCAGCCGCGAGAGCTCGGCCGGTGTCGTCGGCTACGCCCTGGACACGGCCGGCGGGCTGGCCGCCTTCGCCCTCTCCGGCCGCCTCTTCACCGCCGACCTGGCCGCCGGCACCACCGCCGAACTGCCCGCCCGCGGCCCGCTGCTGGACCCGCGGCCGTCCCCGGACGGCGCCTACGTCGCGTACGCCAACACCGTCGGCGAGCTGCGGCTGACCCGGACCGACGGCAGCGGCGACCGGGTGCTCGCCGAGCCGGACGGCCCGAACGTCACCTGGGGGCAGGCCGAGTTCATCGCCCAGGAGGAGATGGACCGCGACCGCGGCTTCTGGTGGTCCCCGGAGGGCGACCGGCTGCTGGTCGAGCGCGCCGACGACAGCCCGGTGCGCCGCTGGTGGATCGCCGACCCGGCCAACCCGGACCGCGAGCCCGCCGAGGTCGCCTACCCGGCGGCCGGCACCGCCAACGCCGAGGTCGGCCTCTGGGCGTTCGACCTGCACGGCGGACGCACCGAGGTGGTCTGGGACCGTACGGCCTTCCCGTACCTCGGCCGCGTGCACTGGTCGAAGGGCGGCGTGCCGCTGCTGCAGGTGCAGTCCCGCGACCAGCGCAGCCAGCGGATCCTCGGCCTGGACGTGGCCACCGGCACCACCGAGGTGCTGCACGAGGAGGAGGACGAGGCCTGGCTGGAGCTGTTCCGGGGCGTCCCGGCGTGGACCCCGGACGGCAAGCTGGTGCGGATCTCCGACGAGGGAGGGGTCCGGGCGCTGGTGGTCGGCGACCAGGCCGTCACCGGGGCCGACCTGCACCTGCGGTCGGTCGTCGCGGTCACCGAGGACGAGGTGATCTTCACCGCCTCCGGTGGCGCCACCGAGGCCGACCCCGAGCCCGGCTGGATCGCCGTCGGCCGGATCAGCCACGACGGCAAGCGGCTCGGCTGGGAGTCCTCCAACGGGCGGCCGTTCACCTCCGTCACCAGCGCCGTGCACGGTGGCGGGATCACCGTGCGGGCCACCGCCGAGCCGGACCTGCCCGGCACCCTGGTCCAGGTCGCCCGCGACCTGCCCGAGGGCGTGGTGGTCGACGACGTCGCCACCATCGCCTCCTACGCCGAGACCCCGGTCATCACCGCCCGCCCGGTCTTCCGCTTCGCCGGCGAGCGCCGCATCCCGGCCGCCGTCTTCCTGCCCACCGGCTACGACCGCGAGCGCGACGGCCTGCTGCCCGTCCTGATGGACCCGTACGGCGGACCGCACGGCCAGCGCGTTGTCCAGGCGCACAACCCGCACCTCAACTCGCAGTGGTTCGCCGACCAGGGCTTCGCGGTGGTCGTCGCCGACGGGCGCGGCACCCCCGGGCGCGGGCCGGCCTGGGAGAAGGCGATCGCCTCCGACTTCGCCGGGGCCACCCTGGACGACCAGGTGGAGGCGCTGCAGGCGCTCGCCGAGGAGTTCCCGCTGGACCTCGGCCGGGTCGCCATCCGCGGCTGGTCGTACGGCGGTTACCTCTCCGCGCTCGCCGTACTGCGCCGCCCGGACGTCTTCCACGCGGCGGTGTCCGGCGCCCCGGTGACCGACTGGGAGCTGTACGACACCCACTACACCGAGCGCTACCTGGGCGACCCGGCCGAGCGGCCCGAGGTGTACGCCGCCAACTCGCTGAGCGGGTACGCGGCCGGGCTGGAGTGCCCGCTGATGATCATCCACGGGCTGGCCGACGACAACGTGGTGGCCGCGCACACCCTGCGGCTCTCCTCGGCGCTGCTCGCCGCCGGGCGCCCGCACACCGTGCTGCCGCTGTCCGGCGTCACGCACATGACCCCGCAGGAGGAGGTCGCGGAGAACCTGCTGCTGCTCCAGGTCGACTTCGTGAAGCGCGCGCTGGGGGCGTGAGCCGAGAAAGCCCCTGACCTGCCCTTTCCGCGGCCGGTGCCCCTGACGGGGGTACCGGCCGCCGGCATGACATCCGTCATGCCGAAGGCACGACGGCGGACACTGCCGCCGGCACCCGCCCGCGCGGGACTCTGAGGTGGTGCGAACAGCACCGGACGCGACACCATCAGGGAAGAGGAGCCGGGCGATGGACACCGAGGTGGCCGCCTTCCGCGGCGTGCGCAAGAGCTACGGGCGAGTACGCGCCGTGGACGGACTGGACCTCGTGCTGCGGCCGGGCGAGACCGTCGCCCTGCTCGGCCCGAACGGCGCCGGGAAGTCCACCAGCCTGGACCTGCTGCTGGGACTGCGCGAGCCCGACCAGGGCAGCGTGACGCTCTTCGGCGGCACCCCACGGGCGGCGATCGAGACCGGCCGGGTCGGCGCGATGCTGCAGAGCGGCGGGCTGATGTCCGACGTCAAGGTGCGCGAGCTGGTCCAGCTCGCCTGCGACGTACACCCCCGCGGTCGGTCGGTCGCGGGGGTGCTGGCCGACGCGGGGGTCACGGAACTGGCGGAGCGCCGGGTCGACAAGCTGTCCGGAGGCCAGGAGCAGCGGGTCCGCTTCGCCCTGGCGATCGCGGGCGACAACGACCTGATCGTGCTGGACGAGCCCACCACCGGCATGGACGTCAGCGTCCGGCAGTCGTTCTGGGCGAGCATGCGGGCGCAGGCCGACGCCGGACGCACGGTGCTGTTCGCTACCCACTACCTGGAGGAGGCCGACTCGATCGCCGACCGCGTCCTGGTGCTGCACCGGGGCCGGCTGATCGCCGACGGCAGCTCCGCGGAGATCAAGGCGCGGGCCGGCGCCCGCCGGATCGCCTTCGAACTCCACGACGGCGACGGGCAGTTCGACGAAGGCCTGCTGCGCGCCCTGCCGGGGGTGCGGGCGCTGGACGTCACCGCCCGGATCCCCGGGGTGCGGACGGTGCGGATCCGCACCGCGGACGCCGACGCGAGCGTCGCCGGGCTCTACCGGGCGGGCCTGTACCCGCGCGGGCTGGAGGTCACCGGCGTGGGCCTGGAGCAGGCCTTCCTGACCATCACCGGCGAGCTGGACCGCGAGGACGCGGCCAACGACACCGCCGGCGACGCCGCTCACGACGCCGCTCACGACGCCGAGAAGGAGACCGTGCGATGACCACCCTGATCAAGCTGGAGATCCTGCGGACCCTCCGCAACCGGCGGTACCTGTTCTTCACCGTCGTCTACCCGGCGCTGATGTACATCTTCTTCATCCACGCCTACGGCGCCGCCAACCAGGCCGGCGGGCTGCCGGTGAAGACCTACTTCATGGTCTCGATGGCCACCTTCGGCGCGGTCGGCGCGGTGCTGACCGGCAGCGCGCAGCGGATCTCGCTGGAGCGCAAGAGCGGCTGGACCCGCCAGCTGCGGCTGACCGCCCTGCCCGGCCGGGCGTACACCGTCGGAAAGATCGCCGCGAGCTCGGTGACCACGCTGCCGGCGATCCTGGTGGTCTTCGCGGTCGGCGTCGCCCAGGGCGTCTCGCTCACCGTGCCGCAGTGGATCGGGCTGGGCGCCGCGCTGTGGCTGGGCAGCTTCGTCTTCGCGGCGCTCGGTGTTGCGCTCGGGTACGCGGCGGCGCCGGACGCGGTGCAGCCGGTCGTGATGATCACCTACATGGCGATGGCGCTGCTCGGCGGCACCTGGTTCCCGGTGAGCGGCTCGCTGGAGAAGTTCGCCCGGTTCAACCCGGTGTACCTGTACAACCACCTGGCCACCTTCACCCGGCCGGGGCAGTCCCTGGACACCGTCGCGGTCGCCGGGCTGGCCGGCTTCCTCGTGGTGTTCGTCGTCGCCGCGGCGGCCCTGTACCGCCGCGACACCCGCCAGGCATGATGATCGACATGAGCGACCCGCGTCAGACCCACCGCCCCGACGAGCGGCCGGAGGCGGGTGTGGCGCGTGCGTCGTTCATGAACGTCCCCGGCTCCCCGGTGGAGAGCCGGCGGCAGCTGCTGGTCAAGGTCGCCTGGATGCTGCTGTGGATGGTCTACCTGGCCTACCCGGTGAGCCGGCTGGTGAACGGCGAGCACGACACGGCCGCGCGGGTGCTCGGCTGGAGCTGCCTGGCGTTCTTTGTGGCCGGCTACGTCCTGCTGGTGATCTTCCGCTCGACCGGGGGAATGTGGCCGCGCGCCTGCCGGGTGGTCGTCGCGGTGATGGTGGTGCTCGCGATCGCGTGCGCCGTCGTGCTCGGCGAAGCCTTCCTGACCCTGTTCATCTACACCTCGGTGTGCGTCGCGGTCATCACACCGGCGCGGTACGCGCTGCGCGCCCTGGCCGCCATGGCCGCGCTGATCGCCGCCGTCGGCCTGCTCATCCACGCGAGTACGGACAACATCGCCACCTTCGCGCTCAGCGGGTTCCTCTCCGGCGTCGCGATGACCGGCCTGCAGCGGCTGGTCGCCACCATGAAGGAGCTGCGCGAGGCCCGGGCCGCCGTCGCGCACCTGGCCGCCTCCGAGGAGCGGCTGCGGCTCGCCCGCGACCTGCACGACCTGCTCGGGCACTCGCTCTCGCTGATCACCCTGAAGAGCGAGCTGGCCGGGCGGTTCATGGACGCCGGCAAGGACGAGGCGGCGCGGGCACAGGTCGCCGACATCGAGCAGGTCGCCCGGCAGTCGCTGATCGACGTCCGGGAGGCGGTGACCGGCTTCCGCCGTCCGACCCTGCCGGTCGAACTCGCCGCCGCCCGTACCGCGCTGGCCGCCGCCCAGGTCCGGCTGGAGGCCGCGCCGGAGCTGGTGGACAGCTGGCCGGGGCTGGCCAACGAGGAGGCGGGCGCGCTGGCCTGGGCGCTGCGCGAGGCCGTCACCAACATCATCCGGCACGGCGAGGGCGCCACCGTCTGCACCGTGACGGGGGACGAGAGCTGGGAGGCGAGCGGCGAGCGCTACGCCGTCCTGGAGATCGCCGACGACGGTCACGGGCCGGGCAAGTCCCAGCCGGGGAACGGGCTGTCCGGGCTGGAGGAGCGGCTGGCACTGGTCGGCGGGCGGCTGGAGGCCGGGGCGGGGGAGCGCGGGAAGGGCTTCCGGCTGCGCGCCTCGGTGCCGCTGCGGACGGTGTCCGCCGCGGCCGGGTCGTCGACGGCCGGCTAACTAGGCAGGCGGCAGCTCCAGTACGAAGCGGGCGCCGCGCGGGGCGTGGGCGACGCGCAGGGTGCCGCCGTGCCGGGTGGCGACGTCCGCGGCGATGGCCAGGCCCAGGCCGCTGCCGCCGGCGTCCCGGCTGCGGGCCTCGTCGAGCCGGGTGAACGGCTCGAAGATCCGTTCGCGGTCCTCCGGCGGCACGCCCGGGCCGTCGTCCCGGACCTCCAGGACGCAGCGGTGCGGGGTCTGCCGCGCGGACATCGCCACCTCGCCGGCCGCGTGCCGCTGGGCGTTGTCCAGCAGGTTGCGCACCAGCCGGTGCAGCCGGATCCGGCTGCCGCGCACCAGCACCGGGTCGGGCGCGTCCACCCGCAGGGCGAGCCGGGCGCCGAGGACCGGGCGGTACTGGTCGGCGAGTTCGCGCAGCACGGCGGACAGGTCGACGGTGGTGAGCCGGCCGGCCGTCGCCGGGTGGGTGCCCCGGGCCAGGAACAGCAGGTCCTCGGTGAGCTGTTGGAGGCGCTCGACCGAGGTGAGTGCCTCCCGGGTGGCGGCCGGCCAGTCGGTGTGCTCGGGGTGGGCCAGCGAGACCTCGAGGTTGGTGCGCAGGGCCGCGATCGGGCTGCGCAGCTCGTGCGAGGCGTCCGCGACGAAACGCTGCTGCTGGGCGGCCGAGCGCTCCAGCCGGTCCAGTGTGGCGTTGGTGGTCCGGGCCATCCGGCTGATCTCGTCCCCGGAGCGCGGCACCGGGACGCGGCGGTCCAGCCGGTGCTCGCCGATCTCGGCCAGCTCGGCGCGGATCGCGTCCACCGGGCGCAGCGCCCGGCTGGTCGCCGTCCAGACCATCAGCGCGACCAGCAGTGCGGCGGCGGGCACGCCGACCCGGAGCACCGGGTCGATGCTGCGCAGCGAGGCCTCGGCGCCGAACGGGGTGGCCAGCACGTACACCGTGAACGGGCCGACCATCGGTTTCGTCTGGTCGCCGTCCTTGCGCAGCAGCGGGCTCCAGCTGCCCATCGCGGTGAAGGTGCGCCCCGAGTAGCGGTTGGCGGCGGCCGAGCCCGCGGGGCCGATGGTGATCCGCTGGACGGTCTGCCACGCGTCCGGTGCCAGGCGCGGTACGACGGTCGGCGGCGGCCCGGTCAGGTGCTGGGTGGTCAGCGGGCCGCCCTTGATCAGCACCTGGCCGTCGCGGTCCAGCACCACGTACGGCAACTGCCCGCTGTCCGCGAGCTGTTGGCCGAACTTGTAGCCGCTGCTGATCTCCCGGGCCTGCGCCTTCGCCTCCGCCTGGGCGGCCTCCAGCTGGGCGTCGTACATGTGGCCGCGCAGCCACCAGGCGCCGCCGCCGAGCAGCAGCAGCGCCGCCAGGCCGGCCGCCAGTGAGGTGCGCAGGCGGGTCGAGAGACGGCCGAGCACGGTCAGGCCTCCAGCCGGTAGCCGGCGCCACGCACGGTGGTGATCGAGCGGGCGCCGAACGGGGAGTCCACCTTGCGGCGCAGCATGCTGACGTACACCTCGACGATGGACTCCTCGCCGTCGAAGGCGATGTCCCACACCTCGTCGACGATCCGGCGCTTGGACAGCACCTCGCCGGGGTGCTCGGCCAGGCAGCGCAGCACGGCGAACTCGCGCTCGGTGAGGGTGATCTCGGCGCTGCCCCGGCCGCAGCGGCGGCCCGCCGGGTCCAGCCACAGGTCGCCGACCCGCAGCAGCGGGCCGGGGGTCTGGCTGCGGCGGATCAGGGCGCGCAGGCGGGCCAGGAAGACCAGGTAGGAGAACGGCTTGGTGAGGTAGTCGTCGGCGCCGGTGTCCAGGCCCTCGGCCTCGTCGTACTCGCCGTCCTTGGCGGTCAGCATCAGGATCGGGGTGGTCACGTCGTCGGCGCGCAGCGCCTCGCACACCTTGTAGCCGTTCAGGCCGGGCAGCATGATGTCGAGCACGATCGCCCGGTAGGGGTGCCGCTGGGCCAGTCGCAGGCCGGTGAGGCCGTCCGGGGCGAGGTCGACGGTGTAGCCCTCGGCCTCCAGGCCGCGGCGCACGGCCGCGGCGACCTGGGCGTCGTCCTCCACCACCAGAATCTCCATGCGGATCAGGATGCCACCGGCGCCGGATCCGTTCCTTAAGCGCTCTTCAGCTTTCTCAGCCTCGCTTCAGGGGACTTGGCGCATGCTCTCGCCGTTTCGCCGATCCGTTCGGGTCGGTGCCCGGAGCGAGAGGGGCTGGCGGATGACCGTTCTCCAGGAGGCCGTGCGGGCCCGTGGGCTTCCTGCGGTCCGGTCCGCCCGGCACCGCAAGCCGCGGCGCACCGTCCCGCCGAGCGTGGTGATGGCGGCGGGGACGGTGGTGTCCCGGGCCACCGGCTTCGTCCGCTCGGCGGTCCTGGTGGCCGTCCTCGGCTCGGGGGTCCTCGCGGACGGCTACAACGTGGCGAACACCGTGCCCAACATCCTGTTCGTGCTGCTGATCGGCGGCGCGCTGAACACCGCGCTGGTGCCCCATCTGGTGCGTGCCGCCGAGGAGTCGGCGGACGGCGGCGCGGCGCACGTCAACCGGCTGGTGACGGTGCTGGTGGCCGCGCTGGTGGTGCTGACGGCGGTGGTGGTGCCGGCCGCGCCGTACGTGGTGCGGGCGTACACCTCGTACGGCGGCGCGCAGTTGGACCGCACGGTGCTGCTGGCGTACCTGTGTCTGCCGCAGGTGTTCTTCTACGGCCTGTTCACGGTGCTGGGCCAACTCCTCAACGCCCGGCAGCGGTTCGCGCCGATGGCGTGGGCGCCGGTGCTCAACAACCTGGTCGTGATCGGGGTTCTCGGCGCCTATGTCGGACAACGGTCCTTCTCCGGCGCCGACTTGGCCGTGCTGGGCGCCGGTACGACGGCGGGCGTGGTCGCGCAGAGCCTGCTGCTGCTGCCCTGTCTGCGGGCCGCCGGGGTGCGGCTGCGGCCGCGCTGGGACTGGCGCGAGGCCGGGCTCGGCGAGCCGCTGCGGGCTGCCGGATGGACGCTGCTGCTGGTGCTCGGCGACCAGGTCGGCTACTGGGTGGTGACCCGGCTCTCCACGCTCGTCGGCTCGCAGGCCGCCGCGGCCGGGCTGCCCGGCGTCGGGTACACGGCGTACAGCAGCGCGTACCTGTTGTGGATCGTGCCGCACGGCGTGGTCACGGTGTCCGTGGTGACCGCCGTCGTCCCCTCGCTCAGCGCCGCGGCCGACTCCCCGCGCGTCGTCCGCGGGCTGCTCGCCCGTACGGTCCGCACGATCGGGGCGGTCACCGTTCCGGCGGCCTGCGCGCTCGCCGTCCTCGCGCCGCAGCTGTGCGCCCTCGCCTTCGGCCACGGCCGTACCGGCTCCGCCGACGTCCAGGCCATCGCGGGCATGCTGACCGCCTTCGCGCCCGGCCTGGTCCTCTACTCGGCCTCGTACGCGCTGACCCGCACCTTCTACGCGCTCGGCGACAGCCGCACGCCCTTCCTGCTCAATCTGCTGCCCGTCGCCGCGACCGCGCTCGGTGCCCTGCTCTGCCACCGGCTGCTGCCGCTGCGCTGGGCCGTCACCGGGATGGCCGGCTGCTACGGCGGCTCCTTCCTGCTCACCGTCCTGGCCGCCTACCCGCTGCTGCGCAGGCGTCTCGGCCCGCTGCGCGTGCTGGGCGCGCACGCCAAGCTGCTCGCCGCCGCCCTCCCGGCCGCGGCCGCCGCCTGGTGGGCCACCCGCTACGGCCTGCCGGCCGCCGGCGCCGTCCTCGCCGTCGTCTACCTCCTCCTCGCCCGTCTCCTCCGCATCGAAGAACTGTCCGCTCTCACCGAACGGTTGCGCCGCTCATGACCCAGCTTCCCGATGACATCGTCCGTACCCTCGACGTCCTCCTCCCCGAGGGCCACCCCCTGCGCGCCCAAGTCGCCCACCTGCGCGTCGAGTCCCGCTGCCGATGCGGTTGCAGCACCGCCCTCTTCGCCGGTGTCGAGGACGGCGCCCGCTCGGAGGTGGTGGCCGAGGCGGCCATCGGCTCCGACGGCGAGGTGCTCCTCTTCGCCGAGGACGGCCGGCTCTCCTGGCTGGAGGTCTGCTCCTGGAGCGACCCCAAGCTCACCCTCGCCGACGCCGCCCGCTACCTCCTCGGGGAACCTTCCGACCCGAGCTGATCGTCCTGTCGGGCATGTCCTCTGTCCTCATCCTCGGCTTCGACCCGCACACCGTCCCCGGCATGGACGGCGACGCCCTGCGGGCCGTCCTCGACGCCGAACTCGCCCGCTTCGCCGACCACGGCATCGACGCCGCGATGACCCTGGTCGCCCCCGACGCGACCGCCGAGCCCGCGATCGTCGCCGCGCTCGACGGGCACGGATGGGACGTCGTCGTCATCGGCGGCGGCATCCGCAAGCCCGAACCGGCCCTCCCCTTCTTCGAACTCGTCGTCAACCTCGTCCGCCGCCATGCCCCGCACGCCGCCATCGCCTTCAACACCAGCGGCGCCGACAGCGTTGAGGCCGCCCAGCGCTGGCTCTGACCCGCACCGCACCTGCACCCGCAGCCGTCGCTGCAGCCGTTGCAGGAGCAGGAGCCGGAAGGAGCGGGAGGTCGGCCGGGCCGACTTCCCGCTCCGGCTACTCCGGCGGGCTCAGGTCGGCCAGGCTGCGGCGGTAGGAGAGTCCGGGGCGGTCGCCGAGCAGGACCTCGTCCACGAACCGGAAGCCGTTGCGGGCGAGGACGGCCTGTGAGGCCGGGTTGTCGACCGTGGTGGCGGCGGTCAGGCCGGTCAGGCCGTACGAGGTGGCGGCGAGGCGGCAGACCTCGGCGACGACGGCGGAGGCGAGGCCGCGGCCGGCGGCGGATTCGGCGATGCGGTAGCCGAGTTCGGCCGAGCCGTCGACGAGGTCCAGCAGGTTGACGCGGCCGACGAGGTCCCCGTCCGCGTCCCGGACGACGTGGAACCGGCAGGTGCCCTCGGCCTGTTCGGCGAGGAGCGCGGCGAGGCGGGCGGGGAACTCGGCGAAGTAGGCGTCACCGCGGTCCGGGACGGTGCGGGCGAAGTAGGCGCGGTTGGTGCGTTCGAAGGCCAGCAGGGCCTCGGCGTGGTCGGGGCGGAGGAGTTCCAGGGTCGGCATCCGGACAGTGTGGTCCCACGGGGACGCGGTGAACCACCGGAATACCTCCCGCAGCTCTGCCCCCACGGGCGGCTCGACTCGCCCTCTAAGGTCATGGCCATGAACGACACTGACAACGGGGCCTCGATCCGCGTGCTGCTCGCCGAGGATCAGGGGATGGTCCGGGAGGCGCTGGCCGCGCTGCTCGGACTGGAGGGGGACATCGACGTCGTCGCGCAGGTCGGGCGCGGGGACGAGGTGGTGGCGGCGGTGCTGGCGAATGACGTGCAGGTCGCCGTGCTGGACATCGAGATGCCTGGCATGACGGGCATCGAGGCGGCCGCCGAGCTGAGCAGGCGGGCACCGCGCACCAAGGTGGTCATCGCGACGACCTTCGGCCGCCCCGGCTACCTGCGCCGGGCGATGGAGTCGGGCGCCGACGCGTTCCTGGTGAAGGACGCGCCCGCCTCCGAACTGGCCGAGGCGATCCGCCGGGTGCTGCGCGGCGAGCGGGTGATCGACCCGGCGCTGGCGGCGGCCGCGCTGGCCGAGGGCGCCAACCCGCTGACCGCGCGCGAGCGGGACGTCCTGGGTGCGGCCGCCGACGGCGCGGTGAACGCGGACATCGCCAAGCGGCTGCACCTGTCGGAGGGAACGGTCCGCAACTACCTGTCGATGGCGATCCAGAAGACCGAGGCCCGCAACCGCACCGAGGCGGTCCGGATCGCCCGCGAGAAGGGCTGGCTGTAACCGGCGGAGGGCTCAGTTGAGCCGGTGCCGCGCCGCCCGCGCCTCCTGCCGGACCTTGGCGGCCCCGTCCGGGTCGAAGGCGTCCAGGATCTGCGCGTACGCGTCCATCTCCGCCGAGCCGCCGAGGAAGTCCCCGGTGCGGACGAGGAGTTCGGCCCGCTCCAGCCGGAGCTGGGCGGGGTGGCGGGGCAGCAGCAGGGCGAGCTCGGTGGCCCAGAGCTGGGTCCGGGCGTGCTCGGGGCGGTCGGCGGCCCAGGCCCGGATGTTGCCGAGCACGCGCAGCACGATGTCCAGCGGCTGGGCCGGGGTGAGCAGGGCTGGCGTGAACTCGTGCCCGGCGGCGGCGACCAGGTCCTCGACGTCCGCGGGGTCGAGCAGCCGCCCGCCGTGGAACGGGTCGGCCAGGATGTACTCCTCGCCGCCGGCCGGCCCGCCGACGGCGACGATGAAGTGGCCCGGCAGCGCGATGCCGTGGACGGTGAGCCCGGCCCGCCGCCCGACCGCCATCCACACCAGCGAGAGCATGATCGGCAGTCCCCGCCGCCGCCGCAACACCTCGGGCAGCAGCGAGGACTCCAGCCGCCGGTAGTCCGCCTGCTGCCCGTGGAAGCGCTCCCGCCCGGCGAGGACGGCCGCGAGCAGGGCAGCGGTCTCCTCCGGCCCGGCAGGCGCGCGCTCGGCGACGGCCAGCCGGACGGCGCCCGCGTGCCGTTCCAGCGCGGCTTCGCAGGCGGCGAGCAGGGCGTCCACGCCCGGCGGCTCGCCGGGATCGCCCGGGTCGAGCGCCGGGCCGTGTTCGGCGGCGGCGAGCAGGCAGAGCAGCACGGGGTCGGGCTGCTCGGAGCGGGCGGCGGTCCGGAAGCGGTCTCTGCTCTGCTCGGTCACGGTGACGGCGACGGCTTTCGTACGGCGGACGGACAAGGCGACTGGCGGGCAAAACGAGTGGCGGGCAAAACGAGTGGCGGGCAAAACGACCGGCAGGCAGGCCGCGAACGGGACGAACGGCGGTTCGGCTACCCCTGGGGAAGAAGGGCGTAGTGGTAAGTGTGACTGGTCGTGAAGCCGAGTCCGTCATAGAGCGCGATCGCCCCCGCGTTCTCCGCCTCGACCTGCAGGTATCCGCCGCTCGCGCCCTCCTCGGCCGCCCGCGAGGCGAGCACCGCCATGACCGCCGTCGCCAGCCCGGCCCGCCGAGCGTACGGCTGCACCTCGATCGCGCCGAAGCAGGCCCAGGGCCCCTCGATGACGCAGCGTCCGATCGCCAGCGGCGGTTGCCCGGGCGCCCCCGGCACGGTGGCGAACCAGAGCGACGGTCCGCCGTGCAGCACCTGCCGCGCCGCCTCCTCGACCGCCGGGTCCTCGCCCACCCGCCGGTACAGCGACAGCCACGCGTCGTCCGCCGTCCGTGACAGCCGCACCCGGTCGTGCCCGCCGCCCGCGCGGGCGAGCCCGGCGAGCGGGGCGGTGCGGACCAGGGTGGGCGCGTACCCGGCGCCCAGCCGGTCGAGTTCCGCCCGCAGGTCCTTCGGCGACCCCGGGGTGATCACCTCGACGTACGAGGGCAGCCCGCGGTCCGCGTACCAGGCGCGGACGGTCGCCAGGGCCTCCGGCAGCGGCAGCCCCGGGTCCCCGAGCGCCTGGACGGAGTTGGCCCGCCGGGTGAACCCGGCCGAGGCGCGCAGCGTCCACTCGCCCAGCGGCTCCTGCTCGACGGCGGGCCAGCCGCGGCCCGCGATCCGCTGCAGTTCGACCGGCGAGGTGACCGGCAGCGGAGCGCGCCGGGCGGGAAACGGCGGCACGACCTTGCCTGCGACCAGCAGCTTCTCCGGCAAGAAGACCGGATCCCCGGATCGCGGCTCGATCGTCAACCCATGGTCGTCCCACGATGTGAGCACGCCGATCGAATCCCGGAACACCGGCCGGTCGTCCACGAACTCGGAGAGGCGTCGGACGGACACGCGTCGTCCCACGTCAGAGCGATCTATCCGGACCTCTGGCCGGTCGTCAACCGGGTTGCCCGTCGCCATGTGGCCACCTCCTGTGCATTTGCGGTCTCCGACCCGCGATACTAGGGGCGGGCATCGACGACGCCGCGCTCACCGCGCACGCGAGCAGAACAGAACGGGCCACCAGGCCCTTCCGAGGAGGAACGACAGCGTGACTTACGTCATCGCGCAGCCTTGTGTCGACGTGAAGGACAAGGCGTGCATCGAAGAGTGCCCGGTTGACTGCATCTACGAGGGCGAGCGATCGCTCTACATCCACCCGGATGAGTGTGTCGACTGTGGCGCATGCGAGCCGGTCTGCCCGGTCGAGGCGATTTTCTACGAGGACGACACTCCGGAGGAGTGGAAGGACTACTACAAGGCGAACGTCGAGTTCTTCGACGACCTGGGCTCGCCCGGTGGCGCCTCGAAGCTGGGCCTGATCGAGCGCGACCACCCGTTCATCGCCGCTCTGCCGCCGCAGAACGCCGACCACTGACGATCGGTGGCATCGAAGCTGTGAACAACGACAGCACGCGCGCGCCGTTCCCGGGCCACCCGGGGGCGGCGCGCCGCGTTTCGGAACTCCTGCCGGTCTTCCCCTGGGACAAGCTGGAGCCGTACAAGGCGACCGCCCTGGCCCACCCGGGCGGCCTCTGCGACTTCTCCGTCGGCACCCCGGTGGACCCGGTTCCCGAGGTGATCCAGAAGGCGCTGGCCGCGCACACCGACACGCCCGGCTACCCGACCGTCTGGGGCCCGCTGGAGCTGCGCGAGGCGATCGCCGGCTGGCTGCACCGCCGCCTCGGCGCCGAGATCGGCCCGCAGGCCGTCCTGCCGACCGTCGGCTCCAAGGAACTGGTGGCCTGGCTGCCGACCCAGCTCGGCCTCGGCCCCGGCGACCAGGTCGCCTACCCGCGCCTGGCCTACCCGACGTACGAGGTGGGCGCGCGGCTGTGCGGCGCCGAGCCGGTCGAGTACGACTCGGTGGACGAGCTGGACGGCTCCCGGGTGCGGCTGCTCTGGGTGAACTCGCCGTCCAACCCGACCGGCCGGGTGCTGGGCGCGGACGAACTGCGCCGCGCCGTCGAGTGGGCCCGCGAGCACCGGGCGCTGCTGGTCAGCGACGAGTGCTACTTCGAGCTGGGCTGGGAGGCCGAGCCGGTCTCCGTCCTGCACCCGGAGGTGTGCGGCGGCGGCCACGAGGGCCTGCTGGCCGTCCACTCGCTCTCCAAGCGCTCCAACCTGGCCGGCTACCGCGCCTCCTTCGTCGCGGGCGACCCGGTGGTGGTCAGGGAGCTGCTGGAGGTGCGCAAGCACGGCGGCATGATCGTGCCCGCCCCGGTCCAGGCCGCGACCGTCGCCGCGCTCGCGGACGACGCGCACGTGGCCGAGCAGCGGGAGCGGTACGCGGCCCGGCGCTCGGCGCTGCGCGCTGCGCTGGAGGCGTACGGCTTCCGGATCGAGTACTCCGAGGCGAGCCTCTACCTGTGGGCGACCCAGGACCGCCCGTGCTGGGAGACCGTGGCCGAACTGGCCGGGCTGGGCATCCTGGTGGCGCCCGGCGACTTCTACGGTCCGGCCGGCGAGCGCTTCGTCCGGGTCGCGTTCACCGCGACCGACGAGCGGGTCGCCGCGGCCGTGGAGCGGCTGAACGCGGCGTGCTGAACGCGGCGTGCTGAGAACAGTGCGCTGAGCGAGGCGCGCTGGGCGAGGCGCCTGCCGCACGCCGAAGGGGCCGGTGTTCCGAGCGGAACACCGGCCCCTTCGTCATGCCGACTGCGGCACGCGGACTACAGCGGCAGGCCGCTGATGTTGCCGCCGTTCACGCCGTTCAGCAGCCCGCCGACCGGGCCGAGCGAGCCGGTCAGGCCGGACAGCGGGTTGTTCGGGCCGAGGTCGGCGCCGCCGAGGCGGTTGGCCGAACCGTGCTCGGCCAGGCCCAGGACGTCGGTGCCGGGCAGGTCGGCCGGCAGGGCGTGCTCGACCGAGCCGAGCGGCAGCGCGCGCTCCACCGAGCCCAGCGGCAGGGCGTCGGTGACGGCGTTGGTGCCGGGGACGGCACCGGAGAGCTTGTCGGCGCCCGGCAGGGCCTGGGCGATGGCGCCCGCCTGGGCGAGCCCGCCGACCGGGCCGGCGTCCGCGTTGGCGCTGCGGGTGCCCATGCCCTTGCCGGTGACGGCCTCGCCGAGCTTGCCGGCCAGCGCCGAGGCGACCTTCGGGGTGACGGCGGAGAGCTGGCCGGTGGTGGCGGCGGTCTGGTCGACCGGCGCGGTCAGCGAGCCGGCCTTCTCGTTCGCCTCGGGGAGCTGGTGGGCGACGATGCTGCCGGCGGCGTCGGCGGAGGCCGGTACGCCGGCGGCGACGGTGGCCGCGCCGGTGGTGCCGGCGGCCTGGCCGAGCTGGTGGGTGGTGTGCTGGAGGGTGGAACCGGTGTCGGTGTTGGTCAGCTGGCCCAGCGGCGCTGCGAGGTCGCTCTTGGGCAGCAGGGCGTCCCCGCCCAGGGCGGACGCGGAGCCGGCCGCGACCAGCGGGGTCGCTCCGGCCGCCACGACGAGCGCGGCCTGAGCGATCCGGCGCGTGAGGGGGTGAGACATGGGGCTCCTCGAAGGGGTCTGGGTCCGTCCCGTCCGCCCCTGGGACCGGGCGTGGACGACCGGGCGGACGACGTTGTTACCGCTTGAGAAGCCAGAAGGTTTCGGCCGGTGCAAGAAAAGCTCCTGACCGACCATCGGATCGTAAGACTGCAGCAGTGGCGCACACCGGGCCTCGCCCGACAGCGCTGCACCGGTCCAGGCCAAGGGGAGTGACGGTTCTCCAACAGGGGTCGCCGAACGGGCGGCGGGTCCAGCGAAGTTGACCGGAATCACCCGTCCGGCGGCAACCCGAACGTGAGTGCGTCAGCCCTTGGCGGACGGCGCCAGAGTGACCTGGACGAGCTTGGTCGAGGTACCCGACGGCTGCGGCTGCCAGCCGTCCCCCGACTTGGACTTGCGCCAGATCTTCCCGTCGTAGGCGACCGTCGCGATGCCCAGCTGCTGGGCCTGGGCGACCGCCCAGTGGGCCACCTCCCAGCCGCTGGCCCGCTCGGCGCTCACCCCGCCGTCCGCGCCGGCGTCCGACGAGGACGTCAGCGCGGCGGTGGCCGGGTCCGGGGTCAGCGCCACCGCGTTCTCGGCGCCCTTGATGGTCGAGGCGTAGCCGGTGGCCGGCGTGACGGTACGGCCGAACTCCCGGCGCACCCGGTCGGACAGCACCTGCGCCCGGTCCGGCACCGCGACCGGGGTGGCGGAGGCGCCCGCCGTGGGGGACGGGGAGTCCGCCGGGTCCGGAGCGGCGTAGTCGTGCACGATGCAGGAGAACGAGGCGGGCTCCCGGCCCGCCAGCGCCGAGGTGAGCAGGGTCGCCTTGGTCTCGTGCTTGGCGTAGGCCTGCGGATACCCGCTCTTCTGCACAGCCTGCGCGGCGTCGGTCAGCGGCAGCCGGGTGTAACCGGGGACCTTGACCAGGCCGTCCAGGAACTTGTTCGTCGCGTACACCGGGTCCGCGATCTGCGCCGGGGTGCCCCAGCCCATCGACGGCCGCTGCTGGAAGAGGCCGATCGAGTCCCGGTCGCCGCCCTCGAGGTTGCGCAGCTTGGACTCCTGCATGGCGGTCGCCAACGAGATCGCGGTGGCCCGGTCCGGCAGCCCGCGCGAGCGCGCCACCGCCGCGATCGTCGCCGCGTTGGCGGCCTGCGGCAGCTCCAGGGTGCCGTTGCCGGCCGCGGTCTTCACCGTGCAGCCCTCGGTCTCGCCCGGCTTGAAGCCGAACCACCAGATGCCGACCACGGCCAGACCCGCGACCAGCGCGAGACCGAGCAGCCCGACGATCACCATCAGCAGCGCGCGCAGCGGCCCGCGGCGGCGGGCGGGCGCCGTCTCGTCGCCCAGCTCCTCGCTGCTCCTTCTCCTGGCCACCGTCGCCCCTCTCGCGCCTGCTTCTTGATCCGACACCGTACCCACTCGGACGGATGTGCGGCGCCCCCCGGTTGCCGTTACTCGCCCGCTCGCCTCCGGGCGCTCGGGATCCGGTGCCGACGGTCGGCGCTCCAAGGCCCTCGTTCCTCGGGCCTCCTCGCTTCTCCCTTTCGGCTCCGGCGCGCCCTTCGGCTCGGGGCGGGGGCCCGAACCGTGTCACGGAACGACCACGGAGGGCACATCCGGCGCGGACTAGGCTGGCGCCATGAGCAGCCCGAACCCGACGCCCCTGGACCTCACTCTCGACGGCGGCGCGCTGACCGCCAGGCTCGTCGACTTCCCCTCGGTGAGCGGCGACGAGCAGGCGCTCGCCGACGCCGTGGAGGCCGCCCTGCGCGGCTGCCCGCACCTCACCGTGGACCGGTACGGCAACAACGTGGTCGCCCGGACGAACCTGGGCCGTGCCGAGCGGGTCCTCCTGGCCGGCCACCTGGACACCGTGCCGATCGCCGACAACCTGCCGTCGTACGTCGAGGGCGACCTGCTCTACGGCTGCGGCACCTCGGACATGAAGTCCGGCGTGGCCGTCCAGCTGCGGCTCGCCGCCACCCTGCCCGAGCCCAACCGCGACCTCACCTTCGTGTTCTACGACTGCGAGGAGGTGGAGGCCCACCGCAACGGCCTCGGCCACCTCGCCAAGGAGCGCCCGGACTGGCTGGCCGCCGACTTCGCGGTGCTGATGGAGCCCAGCGGCGCCATGGTCGAGGGAGGCTGCCAGGGCACCCTGCGGGCGCAGGTCCGGCTGACCGGTGTGCGCGCCCACGCGGCCCGCAGCTGGCTCGGCGACAACGCCATCCACCACGCCGCCGAGGTGCTCACCCGGCTCGCGCAGTACCGGCCGCGCCGGGTGGAGATCGACGGCCTGGAGTACCGCGAGGGCCTGAACGCGGTCCGGATCGACGGCGGTGTGGCCGGCAACGTGATCCCGGACGAGTGTGTCGTCACGGTCAACTTCCGCTACGCGCCGGACCGCAGCGAGGCGGAGGCGGAGAAGCACGTGCGCGAGGTCTTCGACGGCTTCGAGCTGACCGTCACCGACTTCGCCCCGGGGGCCCTGCCCGGCCTCTCCCAGCCGGCCGCGCAGGCATTCCTGGCGGCCACCGGCGGCCAGGCCCGGGCCAAATTCGGCTGGACGGACGTCGCCCGGTTCAGCGCGCTGGGCGTCCCGGCGGTCAACTACGGCCCCGGCGACCCGAACCTCGCGCACAAGCGGGAGGAGCACTGCTCGCTGAGCGCCATCGCGGAGACCGAGGAGCGGCTGCGGGCCTGGCTGACCAGCTGAGCGCCCCGCTCACCGGCAGAGCCTCGGCGCCGGGCAGCTGATCCGATCAGCGGTCGAACGCTACCTTCCGGTTGCCCAACCGACCTTCCCCCGTTGCCTGAAAACGGGGGAAGGCGGGCGTAGGGTTTCGTCATGACAGGCACAGGAGACGAAAAGCAGTACGGGCACGGCCCCGAGCAGGTCGGCGTGCCTCGGAAGAAGAAGGCCTGGCCCGAGAAGCAGAAGGGCCCGGTGCTGGTGCGCCGGGACCAGGTCGGTACGAGCACCACGGACCAGCGCCTGCTGGACACCACCGGCCCCACCGACTGGCTGCACACCGACCCGTGGCGGGTGCTGCGGATCACCTCCGAGTTCGTCGAGGGCTTCGGCGCCCTCGCCGAACTCCCGCCCGCGATCAGCGTCTTCGGCTCCGCCCGGACCCCGGCCGACTCGCCCGAGTACGAGGCCGGCATGGCCATCGGCCGGGCCCTCGCCGAGGCCGGCTACGCGGTGATCACCGGCGGCGGCCCGGGCGCGATGGAGGCCGCCAACCGCGGCGCCTCCGAGGCCGGCGGCCTCAGCGTCGGGCTCGGCATCGAGCTGCCCTTCGAGCAGGGCCTCAACGAGTTCGTCGACCTCGGGCTGAACTTCCGTTACTTCTTCGTCCGCAAGACGATGTTCGTGAAGTACGCGCAGGGCTTCGTGGTCCTGCCCGGCGGCCTCGGCACCCTGGACGAGCTGTTCGAGGCGCTCACCCTGGTGCAGACGAAGAAGGTCACCCGCTTCCCGGTGATCCTCTACGGCACCGCGTACTGGGGCGGCCTCTTCGAGTGGCTGAAGAACACCCTGGTCGCGCAGGGCAAGGCGGCCCCGCACGACCTGGAGCTGTTCCACATCACCGACGAGGTCGACGAGGTCATGAAGATCCTCGCCGACGCCCGTCGGCCCGCCAACGAGATCTAGCGCGAGCGAGCCGAAGGGGCACCGGGTTCCGAGCGTCCCGGAGGCGAGCCGGGCGCCGGCAAGGAGGCCTAGGCCCAATGCCGGTGACTTTGTGGTCTGTGTGTCGTTGGTTGTGGTGTGGCGAGGGTGGGGCAGGTCAAGTCGTGTGCGGGTGAGCGGTTGTCGGATCG